>NZ_JBVJLS010000032.1:0-93449 GCF_055584605.1 Nocardia sp. NPDC102475
GCCTGCGGCCCCGGCTGAGCAGCAGGCGCCTGCCCCGGCTGACCCGCCGCCTGACCCGGCGGCACCACAACATTCCCCTGCGGCACCGCACCCGAACCCGGACTGGACCCGCCCTGCCCCGCCTGCCCCTGCGGTGTAGCGGGTGCGCCATTCTGCGCTGGTGCCGGTGAAGAACCGTTCTGCCCAGGCGACGTACCGGTTCCGGGATTCGCCGGGCCGGTGCCGGTGCGCGGTTTGGTCTTTTGCTCTTGCTTTCCCGACCACGGCGTTACCGGACCGGATGGTGAATCCCCCTCGTCGCCAGCACCTTCGGTCTGCTCATCGACAACTTCGACCTGATAATCCGCAGGCCAGACCTCGGCGCTAGTCACGACCCACCCCCTAGCACTCGCTTGACGCGGACGTCGCGGCCGGTCGGCATCGACTGCTCGACGAACCGTCCGGAGTATGGATCATAAGTCATGACTTGTGTTGCGCCGAGGGCGATTCCGGTCCGAGTAGGCGCGTTGCTGCGGTAATCCCAGAAGACCAGATCACCCTCCGACACGGCGGCGGGATCGACCCGCTGCCCGCATGCGGCCTGGGCCGCGATGGTTTTCGGAAGCACGATCACCGCCTTCCCGATACTCGACGATTGCCCGCACGCGGCCGCCGCCGATCCAGGCTGCGCGGACGTACCCCTCGTGGGCGGTGCGACGGGTTCGGTGTCGTCCGGTGGTTGCGCCGTCGGATCGCAATGCCCGGTCACCGCGGCGGCCGAGGCCTGATAGATCACATCCCGCGTCAGCCCTGCCGCACTCGAGGCACCACTCGGCGCACCGTCGGCACTTCCCGCCGACGCTTTCAGCGCGTGATTGATGGCCAATTCGCGAGCACAGTCTCCGAGCAATCCGCTCATGGTCGTCTGCAGCGGCGGCAATTGATACGGCGCGGTGTGGATCGCACTCGCACACGCGCGCTGCCAATCGGAGGCGGTCGTATCATCCGGTGCCACAGTCAATTCCGCGTACGGGTTGGCGGTAGGTGCGGTCGAGGGCGCAGCGGCCGTGCCCGAACCGGAGGCAGCGGTCGTGCGGGGTGCGGTGGTCTCGGTCTGCGATGGGTCGGGACCTACCGCGCTGTCGCACTGATAGTGCAGATCAGCCGAGATGGCCGAGGTGGTGCCGCCGACAACAAGCACCATGATCACGAGAAGCGTGCCGAGTCCGGACATCACCGCCAGCAACAACCACGCCCAAGCTGGAATCATGGCGAGGAACATGAGACGTCCGATCATCGAATACCTCTCCACACAGGACGAGCGACTTTACCTTCTCACGAACGCAGACCTAATTCCCCAGCAGCCTGCGGACCTCCGTCATTGCTGGTATCCACCTCGGATCGGCTGCATTCGTTCCGCGTGGCGTCACCGTATTCGATAAATCTCCGGATCGACCCGAGCCGAAATGTTCTGAGCGGACGGCCTGGTAGACCTGGTCGCGGAGCTTACGGATTGCCTCTGGATCGGCCGAGTTACGAATTAGTGCGTTAGTAGCGGCTTGCGATTTCTTGGCATGCTCGTTCATAATCCACTGCTTCATACGATCTGCCGTCGTCTCGTCCACACCAGAAGCCTGCAATCTGCGAAATTCGGCGCTCGTGGACGTTTTTCCGTTTATCACATCATTGAGCGCTTCCATCTTCGATCGCGCCAAATTAGGATCCGTGGCGATATCTCTCATATACTGCTCGACGTAATTCAGATGCGAATAATAAGGATTGTTGTTGTCAGCCAAAGTAACACCACCCGCCCTGACCCGACGGAATTCCCGTGCCGCCTGCTGCAGCGTCCCCATATTGGCGGCAACCTCCTCGGCAGAGCCGTTGCCATTGATCAGCATGCGTGCTGAATTCTGGGTATGCCGCAAAGCAGCGGCCAAGAACGCCAGGTCACGATCCTGGAGCGGTTCGTTGGCAGCAGCCTGGCCGATAGTCGCACGCGAGCGCGCCGCAAGTCGGGCTCGTTTCTCGTTCCTGGCACCGCCAGACAACATGGCCCCGAACGAATCAGCCGCAGTGCCACCGACATCGACAACGCCTTGCACCGCTGCGGCGTTGCCCAGGAACGAGTCCAAACCGCCGTATACTTCAGCTTCCTCGCGGGCATTGGCCGCGAAAAGTTCGCGGTTCTGATACGACTGTGAATACCAGCCGAATCGTCCACCGAACCGCCCGTCCTCGGCCCATACGCCTCCCTGTGCTTTCGTAATTGCCTTCTTCAGCCTGGATTGCGGGTGGAACGATCCGGGCAGCCCCATCATCATCCATTCGGTCAATGGCGAGTTGGCAAGCGTGCTCGCGCCACCCATCAGCGCCATCAACCCCATACCCCCCATCTTGTGGCTCGTGCCGAATTGCCCCATACCGAGAGCGGTCCCGCCACCACCACCGCCACCCGCCCCGGCTCTGGCTCCGCCATTCTGAATGGCCAGCGCGAACCGGTTCGCAATCCAGTCGTTACCCTTCTCCAGACCCGCGTTGAGTCGCTTCAACTGGAAGATGGCGACGATTTCCACGATCGCTACGATGACGAATACGGACATAACCTGGCCGCGCGCCTGCCGGAACAGATCGCCGAGAAACAGCTCATAGACGCCGAGGAATATGACGAATACGGCCATACGCGCGGCAGATACGAATCCGTGCACTACACACCGAATGGTGAACGTCTGCGTCGGCCCGTATACGAATCCGCCCGCGGCGAATCCGAATATCGTCATGAATCCGTAGTAGATCGAATCGAGCGCGGCCCAGATGACCTTGATGGCCAGGTATGCGCCGAAAAGCAATAGCACCGTACCCGACACCAGCAGTAGGATTCCGGCGCCGATTTGACCGACGCTCGGGTTATCGGCCGCCGAATAGGCGGCGCTGTCCCCGCACGACTTCATCCCGTTCTTGACCCGGTCCTCGTCACCGGCCATGACACCGGCCGACCACGCCGCCCGGCACGACGCCCGGTCGTCGACTACATGCCCGAAGTTCCACACCTGCAACGGACTTCGCGCGAAGTTGTCCGCCATATCGGCCTGCATCGTCTGGATCAATTGATTCGGATTCGGATTGCTATTGCCGTTCAAACCGGCCGCCACCGAAATACCCAGATTCCGCCCCTGCGCCAGCAGTCCGTCCGGCGCCAGTACCTCCGCAAGCGGCTCGGCCAAGAAGAGCGGCCCGAGTATCGCTACCCCCACCATCATCACGACCTGCATCGAGGCCTTGGAAAAATAGCCGCGCACAATGAATACGCCAACCGGAATCGCGCCGATCGCCACGAAAGTCAGCAGCATGATCGGTGTCGCGATCTGCCCCGACAGGCTGTGGGCCACACCCTCCAGCGGCTTGCTGACGACGGTCAGCCACCCGAAGTCCAGGGTATCGGTGGGCAGCCAGATCGCGGTGACCGTAATGACAAGCCAGATGGCGAACAGCACGATGATCAGGAACGACATTACGAGATTTCCCGGGTTCAGCACACCGCCGCGATTGGTGGCGAACAGGTAACTCGAAAGTTCCACACCCGAGGAATCTTTGACGCGCATCCAGCTCAGCGCACTATTAGGCGCGGACACTGTCCCGGTGCTGGTTTCCGCCGTGGCCAGCACCGCCATGATGCCCGGACAGAGGAATAGCACGACAAGAGCGATAATCGTCCATGTGGTCCAGCGCCGACGGCGCGTCGCGCCGATCCACTCGCGACATCGCCGGAATATTGCTGACGGGCGCCATCGAACCGGATCGAATAGCTCCGATTCTTCCGTCATTCCGAAGTCGGACAATCCTCGTCGATCATCGCGACCGGTACCGAATCTCACCGGACTGCCTGTCTCTCAGCAGCAGCGGTACGCGCGGCCACTCCGGAAGTCGGCGTGCTGGTAATCGCAGTGGCTCGATCGATCCGAGCCGGTCCGAGCACCTTGCCGCGGCCGATCCGGTTGAGCGCGTCGCGCATGAACATCTCACCGCGGCGTTCCTCGGGCACCTGACGGCCGGTACCGACCGGCGGGGAGGTCTCCTCGCGCAAGACCTGCAGCAAAAACGGCGCTTCCTCCAAATCGACGCCGAGCCATTCCAAACTGTTGCGCGCCAAGGTCTCGTCGCGCTGGCGGAAAACGAACCGGTTCGGGATGAGATTGTGCGCAGCGCCCTGGAAGTCGGTCGCCGGATCATGCGAGGCCAGCCCTATCGCAGCCAAATGTTTACGGCCGTCACGGCTGAAGTCCGACGTGACCGCGGATCCGACCTGGGTCTGTGTGAAGTGGTGCGCCTCATCACCCACCAGCAGCCCGAACCTGCCGTTATCGGTGAGGAATGCCTCTCGGGCAGCGACACCGACGAGTTCGTAGAGTGCGGTTCCGAGTCGTTTCGTCAGCGGCAAGCGGTTGTACAGATGCGGGGTGGTGAGCTCTTCCGCGGTCGGCAGCGCGAGCTGGTGGCTGCGGATGACCGTGGCGGCGGCATTGAGTCGCAATGGTTTCAGCGATGGGTCGAACAGCACCGGCACACGCTCGACAACCGTGCCGAGGCGCGCGGCCAAGTCGGCGTACTCCTCCTGATGGCCGGGCTGATCACGCAGTCGCCGCACGACATGGAACAAATCCAGCAAACTGCGGATGCCATGTTCGGCAATGCCGCGGGCGGTCAGCAGATTGCTCGCGGCGGCGCCCGCACCCGAGGTCGGCGACAGATCCAGCAGCGGCAGGATCGAGTCGAGCGCACGCTCGCCGGCGATTCTGGGTTCGAACATGCGCAGGGGGTCCAGTGACACCGTTGGATTCGCCAAATCGATGACGACGGCGTTATCGATCGCCGCGGCGAAATGCGCCCATTCCCCGACCTGACTGCGGTCGATGGCCAGGAATTGCCCGCCCATATCGTGTACGAGCGCCGCCATGAGCTTCAGGAAATAGGATTTGCCCGACCCGAGTTCACCGGTGACCGCGAACGAAGCGGACAGATCGTGCAGTGCGGCCTCCATGATGCCGAAGTGGATCGGCTCGTATTGACCGGACAAAAGGTTGATCCCGATCACCGGGCCACTGTCGTCGCCGATCTGACTTGTGATGAACGGGACGAAACCTGACCACATATCCGAGGGCACGATATGCGCGAAATCATCGAACGCGCGCCGCGGCGGACTGCCCGGGACCAGCATCGACCACAGATCGACCTGGGTGCCGAGCGGGGCCGTCATGTCGACCTGGAATCGCTTGTAGCGGCGCTTGAGGTTATTTACCGCATCCATCGTGACCTCACGCGAAGGGCCACCGATGGCGATGACGGTCGTGAAGGACACCTCCGACTCACCGCCGTTGACCTCGAAATGCTGGTTGTATTCGCCCAGCATCTGTGCCTTCGAGGTCAGCGTGTTCTGCGCGAACGACACCTCCTGGTCGCGCTGATCCATCTGCTCACCGAGTCGGCGCAGACTCAGCTCATTGTTCTTCAGCACCTGATCCGCGGGCTTGGTCGACACCCGCATCCCCCAGTCGACCGTGACGTCGCCGAGGCCCTCGAGCACATTCAGGAATTCGCTGCCCCCGGGAAAACGCATGCCCGCGTACGGGAAGGAATGCGGAGTGAGCATCGCCTGATAGGACGGGCGATACTCGTAATCCGGTTGAACGACCTTGATCACCGGAACGAACGATGGCCTAATCCGCCGGTTGCTGTCGGCTTGGGCGCCCTCGTCCAGCGCCGCGGAGGAAAAGACCGCCGCCGTCGCGTCGTCCAGCGCACCTACCCGGGTCGGTGCCACCGGATCGCCCGCCGCGCCGCGCGACAGGTAGTGCTCCCACAGCCACTGGAAAAGCGCGGCCGGCACCGGAATCGGATCGAAATCGCCGCCGATCCGGGACAGGATCTCGTTCGCCTTATCGTCGTAGGCATCCAGGTCCGCGCGTGAGATGGCGGTCGCGTCGATCGTTGTGGTGCTGCCACGCCACATCCGCGACAGCGCCGAAATACCTGAGTTCGCCGTGCCAACCGGAATTGTCAGCAGGAAGATCCGGGTCTGCGGTGCGATCGCACGGACTCGCTCATACGAGGCGACCACCTCGTCGGCATAATCCTCACACTCGTCGAGATCGACGCCCTCCACCATTTTGGTCAACACATCGATCGTATTCAGCCGCGCCTGGATGCCGAGCAGCAATGAACCGCTCGGCACGCTGTTGATCAGCGCATGGTGGGCCATCTTCACGTCATATTTGTCACTCGCCTTGCGCAATCCGTAGCCGAGCGGATTGATGAAGTAGGTCGCGGTGACCAGACCCGAGTGCGTGAATTGCAGATTTCCGCGAATCGCGGCGGTGGGCTGTATATCTCGTCCGAACGCCATTCAGCGGCTCCCTTCCGATGCTGGGCCACCGTTGCCGTTGATCCAGTTGCGCAGGTCCGTCCCGCTGCCGCCGACACCGATCACATCGACCAACCGGATATCGGGTTTCGCGCTCTGCACTGCCTTTGTCGGACTATCCGGCAGGACCAGGACGACGGACTCTTCGATGAACATGGTGTGACGCGCCGAATCGGCGTGGACCGGCATACCTGATGCGGACACCGGCTTGCGAAAGACGATGAGCCGCCCCACCCACAACGCCCGGGAAGTCATTCGCACACCGGTATAGGGCACCAGCCCGATGGCGAAGACGACTCCGATCGTCAGCACCAGCCCCACCAGGAAACTGACCGCCGGATTGACCGGAAATACCATCGCGCATACCGAGGTGATCACCATCAACACCACTGCTCCCGCGACCTGCGGGAGCGTGTACGGCCCGAAGGGCAGCTTCTGCCCGTTCTGGGCCTTGCCGATCATGGTGGGAACCCGCTTGATCGGCGTGAAGACCTTGATCACCTGCTGACTCATCGATAGCCACCGATGGGGTGATCGGGGACCACGATGTTGGAGTCGGTGCGCGCGTAGTTGACCAGTGTCGGGAGTATCCAGAACAGGACCGCGGCCAGCAGCGCCGATCCGGCGACGGCGAGGATCTTCGCGGGCGAGAGCTTGGATTTGGCCGCCTCGGATATCAGCACACCCATGCTCAGGATGGTGATCACGATCAGGCCCGCCCAGCGGACGAAGATCAGGATGTTGTACAGGATGGCGCTCAAATTACCCATGGCCGTGCCTCTTTCGTATCAGTTCTGGGTAGCCCGCGGAATCTGCACCGTCGTCGACGGCAGCGAGGTCGTCGAGCTTGGCGCACTTGCGCGCGAGTTCTGCTGGTCGGCGATCACGGCAGGCGGGTTGGTCATCGCGGGTACGGCATCGACCGACTGCACCTGCCACTGGCCACCGTCGCGGACCATGGTCAGCGGATAGGCGAGCGTCGCGACCGCCCCGCCGTCGGCCTTGGGATTGACGGTGACGAGCACCTGCGCGTGCGTACGCGCTGTGCCACAACTGTTGTCGTCCGAGGTGACCGCGACGGTCTCCACGGCGGTGAACGGAGCCGGGCGCAGCGCGGCGATGCCGGCGTCCAGAGTGACGTACCGGCCTACGTCGCCATTGCCTGTGAGATAGGTGGCCAGAAAGCCCGAAGCCACTTGCGCGAGCGGCGTATCCGCCGTACACGGCGAGGAGTATGCCTGCGCCAGGTCGGCACCTCGGCTGGGCGGCTCGACAAGGGCGGGCAGCGCGAGTGCCCGCAGTCGACCGTTGAGAACCGATACCCCGACCCGATAGAACTGGCGGGTGTCCGCGCCGGCGCTGTTGTTGGCGGTCGCGGTGCCGGAAGCACTGCTGGCGGTCGGAGCGGATTTACCCACCTTGACCGATACGGTCACCGACCAGACCTCGAGTGTGTCGAAGCTCCCCACGCGCGATACGTACACCACCGCAGGATCGGATACCTGCCGGGCCGTCGAGGGCAGCGTGATCTGCTGCGCACTGGCTCCGACATATTCACCGAGCCGATCCTGTTGTCCGGCAACAGAACTCAAGTAGGTCACAATGAACTGCTGGGCGAACGAACCGGCCAATTGCGCGCGGCCGATGGTCGCGGGCGTCGCACTGTCGGATGGGGGCGGCGGATCCGAAGCGAAGAAATCGAGGATCGCGTGCCCACCACCCAGTACGGCCAGCACCGCGAGCACCGCGACGATCACATTGTCGCGGCGGCGGCGTGCGACCATTCGGCGAAGTAATTCATCGCCCGAATCCGTCGATCTACCAACCATTGTCCGCACTCCCAAAATGGTAGAGAGCACCATCATTTCCAGCCCCCGTCATCGTTCCCAGTAATGGGGACAGCGGGTCAGTACACAGGGCTACGTTTCAAGCGATGTGCGAGCCGATACTGCAGCTGATCGTCGTACCCGATCGGCGCCTGCCCCTGCGGGGTTTCCAGCGCGTTGCGCCCGGATTCCAGCATCGGCATGTCATCGGCGACACGCACGAGCTGGGCGATCGCGAGTTGCCGACTCGGATAGCCCGGATACGGATAGAGCAGCAGCGACGTCGGCGTGTAACCGCCGCCGTAGTTGAGGGCTCGCACCGTGACACCCGCCGTATCGCCGGACTGCAGCCGATCGCTCAGCGCCATCAAACGGATGCGGTCATCCGGATGGAAGACGTCCACCGGCCGGAACAGATAGTCCCATCGAATCCAGGGAGCCGGATCCGTGAGCCAATGCGAGATGCTGGCGCGTTCGGTCTGGACGATCGCGAGGTGGGTTCCGGCCCGCCGGTGGGCCTCACGCAATCCGACCCGCTCCAGGGTCGGCCACTCCGAGAGCTCATTGTCCGAGGTGACATCCTCGATCAACAACCACGCGCCGTGCGTGCGAGCGTCGTCGCGGGCCCGGATACTGATCCGCCACCGCCCCGGCCGCTCGGGCCCATCGGTAACCGTGACCTCGAACTGAAGCTTGTCCCCGGCCTTCGGACTGTAGAGCAGATCCAGGACCTCGGCATGTCGATTGAAGGCCGAGATCCGATGGAACAACTCCGCGATCGACATCACCGGCACATGTTGCTCGGCCGAGTTCCCGGTCAGCCGGGTCGCACCGATCGGCTGCTGAATGGTCTGCGTATCGAGGTCCCAGATCGCCCCCACCGCGGGCGGTAGTTCCGGACAGGTCGCCGCGGCGTAGCCCATCCACAAACGCACAGCGTGCACATCGCCACCTGGCCCGAACACCGGTCGTATCCGCAGCGCGTGCGGACCCGAACCGGTCGCGAGCGTCAGATCCACGTCCTCGGCCTCGTCGCGCGCCGCCCGGATCGCATCGATCAGGCTCCGGGTTTTGAGGCTGTCGTAGAGCGCCGGGGTGCGCGCCATCAGCCGCTGCAGCACTCGCTGCCAGTCGGCGAATCCACGCGGTGCGTCCCCCACCGAAGCCACCGACATCGCTTCGGGCGTCAACGTCTCGATCGTTATCCAAGGATTTACTGCGCCACTTGTCATCGCACTGCCCGTACCAACCGTTCGTCGGAAGCCGCCACCTGTGTGTGACACGGATAATGTACCGCTATATAACGGCTCGTTCAACGGGTTTACAGATGTCGACATCAGATGCAGTCTGCAACACGTGGCCACTCGACGTTCACCGAGCGGTCCTTTCTTAACGTCCGCTTAAGAACGCGTGTATAGACATCAGAATTCCCACAGCTCAGGGGAGTTCGCATGCGCGGCGGCAAATCGCAGCACAAGACCTGGGACCAGCGACGAACGCGCTGGTCCCAGGCCGTAATTCCCCGCCCGCCCCGCGACTGGCTAGCCCTCGCCTGCCGTCAAGGCCAGTACACCGGCACCGGCCAGCACGCCCACCTTGCCGAGTTCGGATGGCACGACCCGCAATCCGGTCAGATAGCCGAGTCGAGCGTGGGTTGCGACGGCAGCGCCGAGTGCTTTCCACAGCGAAGTCTCCGGTGCCGCCAGCGGGCCCCCGACGACGGCCAGGTCCAGATCGAGCAGTGCGGCAACAGAGGCGATCGCGCGGCCGAGCGCCGTACCGGCCCGGCTCAGCGCGGCATCCGCGAGTTCGTCACCGGCGCGCGCCTGACCGACCAGATCATCGACCGAGGTGCCCTGCCAGCCTTGCGCGCGTGCCCAATTCACCGCGGAAATTCCGCCGGCCACCGCCTCCAGGCAGCCACGTCCTCCGCATTCACAGAGCTCATCGAAGCCCGGCACCAGCACATGACCGAGGTGTCCGGCATTTCCGGTCCGACCGACCACGACAAAACCACCGACCATGACACCAGCGCCGATCCGGTCGGAGACCATGATCGACAAGGCGTCGAGCACATCGTTCGCCGCACCGAAGTTACGCTCGGCCAAGCCCAGGCAGACGCCGTCGAGCGCCAGCCGCGCGATGGCGCCCGGAAACAGCTTTTGCACCGCCTCCACGATGGCGAAACCCGCACGCCACTCGGCGATACCGGGCGGTGCAACAACACCGGCGGCCATATCGAGCGGGCCAGCGGAGGCAATTCCAACCCGGGTGACATCCTCGCCACCAGCGACCTCGACCAGCAGGTCACGGCAGCTATCCCAGGCCGCACGGGCCGGGATCGGGGCACGCCGGATCTCGTCCTCGCCGACGTCGTCGGCCACCCGACTCACCGCGAATCCGCCCGACCCGATCTCCAGAGCCAACATCGTCATGAGTTACACACCGCCAGAATGAAGTCCGTCGTGAACAGTGGACGAAGCATAGGTCAGTGTGCGCCGGTTCCGGTCGGTTCCAGCCTCCGGCCGAGCACGATGTGACGGCGCGGGGCTGCCGGAGCGGGTTCGGCGGGGGCCGGACGCGAGCCGGTTCGGATGATCCGCAGCGGCCGCTTGTGGTCGATGGGGGTGATGCGATGGCGGTCCAGGTCAGAGACGACCTTGCCCGCACTGTCATAGGGAACTCCGGCCCAGATCATCGCGCGGGGGCCGGTGCCGCGCTCGATGAGCGTCTGCGCCAACTGTTCACATTTCGCGAAGACCGGGCAGCTCTCGCAGATTCGCATCGCCGCGCGCCACGAGTCCGGAGTGCCGACGTCCAGATCCCAGTCGTCGGGACCGTCCGCGCAGGGCGGCCGATGGGCGGACCCGTTGGGCAGCGTTGAAACCTTCGCTGTCACAACGGTTTCCACGACGAGGGTAGAAGATTGCGTGATGCTCATAGCCGTCTCCGGGGATGCCGAGGGCGCGCCAACTCCGTTGTGCGGGCCCATTGGTCGGGCGGTCATCAGGGCTGCTCAACAGTCCCCGGAAGGGCCAGCGATGATTGCTGGTCCACGAACGTTAACTCACGATTCGTCAGCGAGCAATCGCTTCTGCCGCTACTTAACGGCACGTTGACCAACATGTGATCTTGGCGTATCGTTAGTTAACGGTACATTTGTTCGCGGGCCATCCGCTTGGGGCGAATTGTGGTTTCCTATGGATATGGCTGTTGAGTCCGAGTACACGATCGACGAACTAGCGCGGGCGGCAGATACCACCGTGCGAAGCGTCCGCGTGTACCACGAACGAGGACTCCTCCCGTCCCCCGATGTCCGAGGGCGCATCGGCTATTACGGGTCGGATCATCTCAACAGACTGCAGACGATCAGTCGTCTGCTCAGTCGGGGCATGAAGTTGAACGGGATTCGGGAACTGCTCGAGGCCTGGGATCGCGGTGACGGATTGGCGGAGGTGCTCGGTGTCAACGACCAGCCCCTCTCCGAGCCGACGACGGTCGCCGCGCCCGGCTCCCCCCGGCCGCAGCGCAGACAGACGCCCCCGGAGCTTCCGGAGTACGTGCAGCAGGCGCTCGCCGCCAGCGGCGATCCGCACGAGGCCTACCGGGTGACCAATCCGCGCTGCGGCGACCTGACCACCCGACTCGTCGATGCGGGTATTTCCGCGCGCGACGCCTTCGAACTGGTCGAGCGACTCAGAGCCGATTGCAATCAGATCGCCGATCAGTATGCGACCCAGCTGTTCTACTTCCTGGCGGGCCAGACCTACGAACAGTCCGGGCGCACACCGAAGGACCGCGCCAAACTCGAATCGGATTTGGCCATCGCGCGGCTGATCGCCACGCGCGCCACATCGGAGCTGATCGATCAGGCCTTCGCCAGACATTCCGAACTGCCGCCGAGCTGATATCGAATTCTGCCCAAAACAATTCGATGTGCTGTCGGTAACAGTCGCGCGGATTTCCATACGAATTTATACGAATCACCCTGATCCCAAAGGGTTTTCGGTGTTCGACCACCAATTATGTTTGTATGCGTGTTCGGGCGATCGGATAGTCTCGTTGGCAAGCGGATCAGAGATGACCGGGCGGATCGCCCGAATGCGTTGTCGGACTTGGAGTTCTGGGATACGGCGCGTTGGCGGCCGCGTGCGGTGCTGCGCCGATGCGGGCACTGGATCGGCGCAACTCGGCTGCGCCGAATAGCGGCCCGGCTGCTGTTCGCCGTATTCGCACTCTTCGTTATTCCGATGACGGTCGGTGCGGTGGCGACGGCGCAGACGCGGACAGATACCACCGGGGCCTCGACGATCGATGCCATCGGCTGGATGGAGGTCCGGGATTCATCCGGAGTACCGCTGGCCAATTACGTTTTCACTACGAACCACGGCAATGTCCTGCACCCCGGGAATGCGGCGTTATCGACCATTCTCGATCTGGAATTCGCCGGGTTCATGGCCACCGAGGTCACCGGCATCTGGGTGATCCGCTATGTGGTGAGCTTCCGTTGGCTCGACCTCATCGCACAGCCGTTGACGCGGGTCGCAGACACCCTCTCCGGCCAAATCGCCACGCCGATCGTGCTGACACTGGCGGTATCGATCGGCGCATTCTTCGTCGCCTGGTTCGTAATACGCGGACACTTCTCCAAAGCCACTCTTCAGGTCGTGACAATGCTCGCGGTCGGTCTATTCGGCGTGACGTACCTGGCGCATCCGATGGCCGATGTGCTGTCCTCGGACGGGCTGCTCGCGCAGGGCCGCGACGTCGGTGTCGCGGTCGCCGCGGGTCTCAACGGCCAAGCGAACCCGAATACCGATGCGGTCGTCACTTCCATCGAAGGCACGCTCGCGGACAACTTCGTGCGATATCCGTTGCAGGTGTGGAACTTCGGCCATGTGGTGGATGAATCACCGGCCTGCCGCGCCGCATGGTCGGCCGCAGTTGCGGCCGGTAGCGATGACAAGGTCGCCAGCGGCATGAAGCGTTGCGGTGACATCGCGGCTTATACCAAGGCCGATAATCCCAATGCGGGTCAGATCTGCACCGGCCTACTATTGCTGATTTTCGCCGCCGTGCTGCTCATGTTCGGCGTATACCTCTCCGGAAAGATCGTGGTGGCCGCGGCCGAGGCGATCTATCACGCCTTCATGGCCATCTTCGGATTCGCCGCAGGCGGATTCGTCTACGGACCGAGCCAGACCTTCCTGGTGCGCAATCTGGTCGATGCCTTCGTCTCGACCGGGAAGATGATCGCCTTCACCGTCTATCTCGGCATTTACGCTCTCGTTCTGGGCGATGTGTTCAAACAGGCGCAGGGTCATGGCATCGCGGTGATCTTCATCGGTGGGTCGTTCATGCTCGTCGGGATCGTCTTGCTGCGCCGGATGAGCCGAAATCTTGCCGCCGCACCCGGCCGCATCGCGGGTCGGATCGGTGGTGTGCTCGCGAGTGGACATGCCGCCCCGGCCGGTGGTGGTGGCGGCGGGGGTCCCATGATGGGGTCGGGCGGCGGCATGTCCGGAAGCCAGCGGCTTGTGACCGCACTCGCGGCAATCAACACGGTCAACGCCTCGCCGGTAACCGAATACCTCATGGGCCGCAAACGATCACCGTTGAGCTCCCGCGCCGGGATGCGGCAGCAAGCAGAGCTGGCGAATATGCGGATGGCGGTGGAGGCGGATCGCTTCGGCTGGATCCGCAATTACTACCGCACCCGCGAGCAGATCATCGACTCCGCCAGGTCGGCCGCTGCCACTTACGGCCATACACCGATGGGTGCCGCCGTCGCGATCGATCGGGTGATCGACCGCGGGGCCAGCCTCGGCGATGCCGAAGCAGCTTTGTTCAGTGCCGGATTCAACGATAAGGAACTGCGGACCAACGCCATCAAGGCCTACAACTACCGCACGAGTTGGGGGCCGAATATGTGGGATGGCGACAAGCACATCGGGCAGGCCATTGCCTCGCTCGGTGTGCTCAAACTGGGCGAGACGCCGGCCAATGTCGCGTTGTTCAGGCGAACCGCGCACCGGCTCGCACAGCGTCGCTTCGCCGATCCCGATCTGCAGTTCAGCAGCTTCACTGCGCCGGAGCAGCAGTTCCTGCGCGATTACTTCGACAACCCCACCGAGCCGGTCATCCACGCCATTCGGGATGTCGTGTCGGGCACCGGGAATACGTTGCCCACCCTGACCGGCACCGTGACCCGAGAGCGCGCCGCGCTCATGAACAGGTTCATCAATGTGCATCTGAGTCGGGAGTACCTGGCGGCCGCCGAAGCCGAAGACTTCGCGGCGGCATCGGGAATCCTGCAGAAGATGGCACTGCCCGAATACTGGACCGGCAGCAGCACCCTCACGCCGTCGAAGGCGATACCGACCTTCTAGCGCCTCGCAATAACCGCGGCCGCAGGTTGATCGTGGCCCACTGCCCGGTGCTACCGCCAGGTACAGATGTGGCGCTGCGGCGGCCCGAAGCCCGCCGAGGGTAGTCGAATGGTGGTTCGATGCTGACTGACCAGCCACAATTCGACTACCGTCGGTGGTCCTCGGCCGAGGAAGCCGATCCCTGTGCGGGCTGCCCACCGACGGCCGTTGCTATGGCGAAGATGATGTCCGCTTCGACAAGCTTCCGAGCTCGACCCAAACCTGCCGGAAAGGCATGCTTCAGTCGGAATTCGCCGCGGTAAAGCCGTGCAGGACAGGATATTTCATCCGTCCGGTCGGTTTTTTCAGCCGACCTCGAACAACTGTGCCGCCATGCGACGGCTGGGTTTTCCGTTCGGCAGTTGCGGGAGCCGGTTCACCAGACGGAGCTGGCCCGGAATCTGGTGCTCGGCCAAGTGGGAGTGGCAGTGGCGCATGATGTCGCGCTTGGTGGTCTGCGAACCCTCGCGCAACTGGACGACGGCCGCGACGTCATCACCGAGATGCGGATGCGGCACCCGCGTCGCGAGTGACGAGACGACATCGGGATGTTCGTCCAGCGCGGCCTCCACATCGACCGGTGCCACCGCGTGGTCGCCGCGGTGCGTGATTTCGCTGAGCCGCCCCAGAATTCGCAGGCGCCCGTCTTCTTCCCGGCGCGCCACGTCACGCGTGCGCAGCCAGCCGTCCGTGGTGAAGGCCGCAGCGGTGGCGGCGGGATTGCCGACATATCTGCTGAACAGTGCGGTGCCGCGGACTTCCAGTTCGCGCCCGCCCGCGATTTCGTCACCGGCCAGACGGAATTCGACGCCGGTCGGGGTACCGACCGTCCCGGGCACCCGCTCCCACGACGGCGGATCGGCCGCCGCCTGATGGCTGGTTTCGGCGAGCTCCAGGGCCTCCACGACCGGGCAGTCGAGCAGCCGTTCCGCGCGCTCGGCCGCGAGACGGGACAGCGGGGCCGAGGCGGTGCGCAGAAAACGCATGCCGCGCGCCCGCTTTCGCGATGCCACCAGTCCCGCGGTGATACCGGCCAGCTGCATCGGCATCACGGTGAGCCAGGTCGGCGCCGCCGCATCCAGCAGCCGGTGCGTTTGGCGCGCCTCGCCCGCGGCGGGCAGCACCATGGTGCACCGGCTGCGCAGTGTCGCCATCAGGTTCGCGAACAGGCCGTGGCTCTGTGCCCACGGCAGCAGTGCGATAGTGCGGTCGTCCGGTGTGAGTGCGAAATGGTCTGCGACAGCGGCGATTCCGGCAGCGATATTGGCCTCCGACAGTGCCACCGCCTTCGGCGCTCCGGTGGAGCCGGAGGTGAACAGGATCAGCCGGTCGTCCTCGTGCACCGTGGGTGCGGGCACCGTCGGCATCCAGCCCCCGCGGCGCGCAGGCGGGGCCGGGATCCATTCCAGCTGTGCCGGGGGCTCGAACGGGTTGCGCCACAATAGCGTCGGCGAATCGATCGAAGCGAGGGTCGACGCGACCACCACCCGGGGCCGAGCCAGTGTAAAAATCTGCTGTTTCTCCCGCGCACTCAGCCGCGGATCAACCGGCGCGAATACCGCACCGATATTCCAGGCGGCCGACATTACGACGGCGAAGGCAGGCGAATTCGGTAGTTCGGCGACCACCACGTCACCCACACCCACGCCATTCTTCTTCAAACTCCGTGCGACGGTCTCGGCCCACGCCTCCAGCTGACCGAATGATAGGAGCGGATCGGCATCGGCGGAAACAAGAAACGGCCGATCGCAGGCATCCATCAATTGTCCTTCCGATGGCGCGGGGCGGTGTCCCACTCCCGTTGCGGAATTCGAGATTCCGCAATCGGGAGTGGGGTCACGAACGGCACCCATCGCAGGTCGCGGCAGCTTTCCCCGGCACCTCCCGGCAAGGGGGAACAAGAGGTGAGCAATGGAACCCGAAGGGCCGCGCGACCGACGCCTTTCCGCATCGTGACGCCTCCGGCACCACATCGAGGTCCAATTCTTAGCGGTGCCAGGGCAGAACAGTACCGCCACAACATCGCCGCCCGCACAATCCCCGTTCCCATTTTTGGGAACGCGACTTACGCTGCACTGTCTGGGATCAACCGGAGGGTGCATGTCTGATCAGTACGACCCCGTCGGCCGCAAAAGGGATGCGGCCGCAACGCGACTCGCCATTTTGGCGGCGGCACAACAACTGTTCGCCGAACGCGGCTACGAGCGCGCCACGGTACGCGAGATAGCCGCACGCGCCGGGGTGAATCAGGCGCTGCTGTTCCGGTACTTCGGCAATAAGGACGAACTGTTCCGCGCGTCGATAGCGGACCGTGGTCGGCGCGTGCTCGAGGAGGGACCTGCCGAAGCATTGCTCGGCCGCCTACTTGCACGCGCGCTGGAGCCGACCGGCTCTGCGGCACAGGCACATTGGCTACAGGCCGCGCTGCGCTCGAGCGGACATGACGAGGGCGCGGCGGCGGTGCGGCGGGAACTGGGCGACGAGTACGTGAGCGCGCTTTCCACACTCACCGATGGACCCGATGCCGAGTTGCGCGCCGATCTCCTGCTCGCCTGGCTGCTCGGCATCGGTTTGGTTCGCTCGGTACATCGCAGAGATCCGCTGGCCGGCGCCGATCCGGCCGCGGTTGCCGAGCATGTGCTGCGCGCCGCGCGGGTGCTACTGGAACGGGTGGATGTGAAATTTCCACCTACATAACAGGATTCATCCGTTGACGGGCCGACCTCCCCTTCCTACCATCAGTTGTAAGCACTCGCTTACATCGCTCGGGCACCTACCGTCCGCATAGCGGAAGGGAGATCAGATGGGGACAGCATCGCGCAGCGATTCGATGAGGGGTGGCGGTCGGGCGACGGGTGGGCCCGTCGACCACGAGGTACGGAGCTTCCCCTTCGGTACCCCGGTCCGCCTGGATATGGATCCGCTCTACGCGCGGTTGCGCCGAGAAGAGCCGATCAGCCGCGTGCGACTCCCCTACGGCGGCGAGGGCTGGCTGGTTACCCGCTACGAGGATGTCAAACAAGTACTCGCCGACCCGAGATTCAGTCGCGCCGCGGCGGTCGAGCGCGAGGATATTCCGCGCACCACACCGGAACCCGCGCGCCGCAATTCGCTGCTCAGCATGGATCCGCCGGAGCACACGCGGTTACGCAAACTGGTGGTCAAGGCGTTCACCGGCCGCCGGGTCCAGGCGTTGCGCCCGCGCGCCCAGCAGATCGTGGACGAGCGGCTCGACGAAATCGAGCGATGCGGGCCGCCGGCCGATCTGGTGCAGTTGCTCGCCTTGCCGCTGCCGGTCACCGTGATCTGCGAAATGCTCGGCGTCCCACCGCAAGACCAGCACCGCTTCCGGGATTTCTCCGATACGGTGCTGTCCACCACCGCATACACCCGCGAACAGATCAGCACCGCACGCGCGGGCCTGGAGGCGTATCTCACCGAACTGGTGGCTCAGCGTCGCGAGCAGCCGACCGACGATCTGCTCGGCGCACTGGTCGCCGCGCGTGATGACGAGGACCGGCTCAGCGAGGCGGAGTTGGTCAACCTGGGCATCGGCTTGCTCATCGCGGGCCACGAGACGACGGCCAATCAGATCGCCAACTTCACCTATGTGCTGCTGACCGAGCCTGAACACTGGGAATTGCTCTGCGGCAGACCAGAACTCGTCCCCAGCGCGGTGGAGGAACTGCTGCGCTACGTCCAATTGGGTGCGGGCGGTTCCTTTCCCAGAATCGCCACCGAGGACCTCGAGCTGGGTGGTATCGGAATCCGGTCCGGTGAGTCGGTATTCGTCAATACCCAGGCCGCCAACCGCGACGAGACCGTCTTCGACAACCCCGAAGACCTGGACCTGACCCGAGAACGCAACCCGCACATGGCCTTCGGACACGGCGCACACCACTGCCTCGGCGCACAACTGGCCAGGGTTGAGCTGCAAGTGGCGCTCGGATCGCTGCTGCAACGGTTCCCGACCCTGCACCTCGCCGTACCCGTCGACGAGGTACCGTGGAAGTCCGGTCTGCTGGTGCGCGGACCGAAAGCCCTCCCGGTGGCCTGGTAGCCCCGGATTGCTCCGGCCGCTCGCCCGAGCGTAGTGATATGGCGGTCGAATTCGCCGTGGGCGACCACCATTCGACTACGTTCGACGGAACCCCGGGCAGAAGCTATCTGGACACGGGACTAGTTACCGAGGGCGGCTGCGACTTCGTGGCACGACTCTCGGAGGAGGTCGCAGTAGTCGTCGAGATCCGGGACGATCTCGGGATCACACGCCACCGATACGGTGAAGGTGTCGCCCGCGCCGACGAACGAATGCGCCAAACCGATTTCCGGATACACCGGCGGCAGCATGCCCGCGAAGCGAAACGGCTTGCCCGCCAGTGACCATTCGGCGGTCGGCGCACAGCGAATGCTGGTGAGGATGGTGTGTGCATAGGCCGGGGCGTCAGGGTCGGCGGGCGCGAGCGTACCGAATCGCGTTCGGTAGGTGCGACTGGGCAGCAAGTCGATGAGTCCGAGTCGATTGAGTTCCCGGCGACCCGACGGCGAATCGCGGCGCACGCGAAGTGTGGCGTCGACCGCCCGTGCACGAGCGGCGAGGTCGGGCTCCGCAGCGGCCAGCTCGACCGCAGCGGCCCCGACGCAATTGACACCCATCACCGGCGCGTCGGGCACCGCGACGGTCACCAATACCGAGAGATCGTCAGGACACGAGCCATCCCGCTTTTCGAGATAGCGCTGCATGGCGCGGGATATCGCCGTCAGCCCGAGGGCCGTCACCGTGACCCCCGTGGCACGAACGGCCCGCAGTTCCAACGGAATCGACCGCATGGCGCGTCCCGGCCCGATCCGGCGATTGAGCACAGTAGCGGTGACCGGTGGCGTGTTCGGGCCGCTGTCGTCGTTTTCACGGGCGATCCGACGCATCTCACGCCGGACGCGGACGTTGAACCGCAAGGCCTGCGACGGCCAGCGCAGCGCACCGGCCACGGCGGCGAGCGCCGGGCGCGGGCGCCGCGTGGCCGGAACCTGCCCCTCGATCCGCAACGGCGCCGAGGCGAACAACGCCTCCGACAGCGATGTCATGGCCGGACCAGCCATCAGCGCATGACTGATATGCATCAGCACAACGGCACCCACGCCGCTCGGCGTCGCGATACCGGTCACGTTCGGAAATACGTGCAGCTGCCAGGCACTGACCCGGGCATCCAGCGGCTGCGCCAGAATGCGCCCGATCTCGTCCTGACATTGCGCCCAATCCAGTTGCGCCGCAGCATGCGTGACGACGTGGGCGTCGATCGGACTGTCGTCGACCACCCAGAACGGGTGCCCGAGTCCGCCGGGTACCTCCTGGATCCGACGGCGCAACGGTTCGAGCAGATCGGCCCGCGCACCGAAGTGGTCGGCGATATCGGCGGCGGTCAGCGGTGTGTCGCTGTTGTCGAATGCCCACCACATCGGCCAGTCGGTGCCCCGGCCCGAGCGGGCCAAGTAGTAATAGGCGGCGTCATTGGCCACCATCTGTGCTTCATACATCATGCTGCTCTCGTCGATCCGATTGCTGCACTATGCCATCCGCCATAGGCGATCACGTCTGCCGGAATCCACATCGGGTCTCGGCGCGACCGCTCCAACTCCCGGGTCCCCGGCCGCATCCCGGGGACCCGGCGCTTCCTCAGCCGCGCGACACTTTCGGCAGCAAGGAACGCCAACCGCGGGCGCCAACCGCTGCGGGGGTACTCACCGCGGACAGGGCGGCGAATTCGTCGTCGGTGAGGGTGATGGTGGCGGCGGCGGTGTTCTCCTCGAGATGCGCCACGCTGGAGGTGCCGGGAATGGGCAGGATGACCGGCGAGCGGCGCAGCAGCCAGGCGAGCGCGAGTTGGGACGGGCTGGCGTCGTCGCGCACGAGGCTGTCCAGCGGACCACCCGGACGCGCGAGATCGCCGGTGGCCATCGGGAACCAGGGGATGAAGGCGATGTTGTTGGCCTCGGCGTATTCGAGTACGTCCTCCGCGCTGCGGTTGGCGAGGTTGTACTGGTTCTGTACCGAGACGATATCGGCGATCTTGCGGGCCTTGTCGAGCTGAGCGACGGTCACCTCGGAGAGGCCGATATGGCGGATCTTGCCCTCTTGCTGCAGCGAGGCCAGCTCGCCGAGCTGGTCGGCAAGCGGCACCTGCGGGTCGATCCGGTGCAGCTGGAAGAGATCGATGCGGTCGACGCCGAGATGACGCAGGCTCAATTCCAGCTGCTGGCGCAGATATTCGGGGCGGCCGATCGGCACCCACTCGCCGGGACGGGGCCGGGCCAGCCCAGCTTTGGTCGCGATGACCAGGTCGTCCGGATACGGATGCAGTGCCCGGCGGATGAGAGTTTCGCTGACGAACGGACCGTAGGAATCCGCGGTATCGATGAGGGTGATACCGAGTTCGACGGCACGACGCAGGACGCGCACGGCCTCATCCGGATCCTTCGGGTCGCCCCACACACCGTCACCGGTCAGCTGCATTGCGCCATAGCCCAGGCGCGTGACCGGTAGGTCACCACCGAGGGCGAAGGTGCCCGAGGCAGCGGCGGGACGGGACTGGGCTTCGGCGGTCATGCTTTCCTCTCTACAGCTGAACGTCGCTCGGGGCGGGGAAGAAACCCGCATCGATGAAGGACCTGACATAGGCGTCCAGGGCCGCGGCATCGATGGGCGGGCAGTGGATACCGTACTGCGCCAACTCGATTCGGGTGTCGGTGTCGTCGACGGCAGCCGCGGCCCCGCCGTAGTTGCCGCTGACCAAGGCGGCGCGCACCAGCGAATCGTCGCCGGTCGCATCGCGCGCCGCCGCTTCCTCGGCCAGTTTGGTCGCGATCTCCTCGATCGATGCGATCTCGATCGGAATCCCGTGCCTGCGCAGGGCTTCGAAGATATCGCCGATCGCCACCGGACGAGCGTTCACCAGGTGGTAGGCCGCGCCGACCGGCGACTGATCCGCCAGCGCGACGATGGCGCCCACCACATAGTTCACCGGCACCAGCGACATGGTGGCGTCGCCGATTTCCGGGGCGAGTCCGAGAATGGCGGCCGCCCGGATCATGTTCCAGAACGAGTCGTCGACGCTGTTCACTCCGAGCCGCGGATCACCGGACACGGTGCCCGGACGGTAGATGGTCACCGGCACACCACGTGCACCGGCCTGGCGGATCAGTTGTTCGGCGACCCATTTACTTGCCACATAACCGTTTCCGGAAACCTCGTCGACGTGCAGTTGCACATCCTCACGGGCGATGAAATCCGGTGCGGGCGCATTCGGAATCACGGCATTGACCGTAGAGACGAAGTGCACGGGTTTGATCCGGCCCGTGGTCGCCAGCCGCAGCACCTCACGAGTGCCCGACACATTGGCGGCGCGCAACCGCGCGTACGGCTCGATGTGATTGACACGAGCTCCGTTGTGGTAGATCGCATCGATCTGCTCGGCGAGCCGGGCCCAGTCGGACTGGTCGAGGCCGAGTCCGGGTGCGGCCAGATCACCTGCGACAGCGACGATTCGACCCTGATAGGCATCGTCCCAGATCCGGTACAGCTGCATGGCGTCGCGAATCCGCTTATAGGCCCGCTCGCTATCGTCGCCGCGCACCAGGCACCAGACCGTTGCCCCGGTGCTGGACAGCAGTTCCCGCAACAGATGCACACCGACGAATCCGGTTGCGCCGGTGAGCAGTACGTCGCGCGGGGCCTCGGCACGAGCCGGTGTGCGACCCGCCCCATCGATCTCCGGTTCGAGCACGGCGTCGGTGGTGATCGTCGCGGTGTCGGTGCCCGGGACCACGGCCGTCGGCTCGTCCGGATTGTCGAGACGGGTGGCCAGGCCGCGCACGGTGGGCGCAATGAACAGTGCCGCCATCGGCACATCGCTACCGAGCCGGGTGGCCAACGCGCGCTGCAGTGTGAAGGCGAGCAGCGAGGTGCCGCCGAGATCGAAGAAATCGTCCTCGGCTCCGGCCCGGGCGATGCCGAGCACCTCGGCGAATACCTCGGCGACGGCGCGCTCGGTATCGGTCGCCGGTGCGACGAACTCGCGGGCGCGCAGGACCGGCCGCGGCAGCGCGGCCCGATCCAGTTTGCCGCTGCTGTTCACTGGGAAGGATTCCAGGACCATGATCGCCGAGGGCACCATGTAGCCCGGAAGCACGTGTGACAGCGATTCGCGCAGGGAATCGGCTTCGAGGTCGGTTACGGGCACCACATAGGCGACCAACTGATCGCCGGTCTCCGACTTCGCCACCACGACGACGGCCTGGGCGACGGACGGATCGGCCAGGAGCGCGGCCTCGATCTCGCCCAGCTCGACCCGGTGACCACGGATCTTCGCCTGGAAGTCCGTGCGCCCCAGATATTCCAGAACCCCGTCGGCGCGGCGACGCACCAGATCACCGGTCCGGTACATCCGCGCACCCGCCGGGCCGTGCGGGTCGGCGACGAACCGATCCGAGGTCAGGTCGGCACGACCGAGGTAGCCGCGCGCCAATTGGCTTCCTGCCAAATACAGTTCGCCGACGACACCGGCGGGTACGAGATGCAGCCGGGAATCCAGCACATAGGTGCGGGTATTCCACAGCGCCACACCGATCGGCACCGTCAACCGGTCGTCGATGGAGGCGGGCCGATACGTCACCGATACCGCCGCCTCGGTGGGGCCGTACAGGTTGTGCAGTCCGGCATCCGACAGTGCGGCGAAATCGGCGACGGTGTTGGGCGGCAAGGCCTCACCGATAACGAAAACCGCACGCAGTGACGCCAATTGGTCCACCCGCGCAGCGGCCAGGAAGACCTGCAGTACCGACGGAACGAAATCGGTGACCGTGACCTGGTGGGTCGCGATCAGTTCGGCGATATAGCCGGGATCGCGCTGTCCGTGCGGTGCCGCGAGCACCAGCCGCGCGCCGACCCACAGCGGGGCGAAATAACCCCACAGCGATACGTCGAAGGTCGTGGCCGTCTTCTGCAGATAGACATCCTCGGCACCGAACCCGTACTCCGCCACCATCCATTCGATCTGGTTGGTGATCGCGCCGTGCGAGACCATGACGCCCTTGGGCCGACCGGTCGAGCCAGAGGTGAACAGCACGTACGCCGGATGATCGGCGTGCAGCGGCGCACGCAGCTCGCCGAACTCGACCGGCTCACCGGAGTATTCCGACAGCTCGAGGGAGTCGATATCGACGACGGGAACTCCCGTGACGGGTACCGAATTGCCGTCGGTGGTCAGCACACAGACCGGCTCGGCCGTGGCCACCATGTACCCGATCCGGTCGGCCGGATGGTCGAGGTCCAGCGGCAGATACGCGCCGCCGGCGGTCAGCACCGCATACATCGCGGCGACCAGCTGCGGAGAACGCGGTATCGCCAGCGCCACAACGGATTCGGGACCGACTCCCTGCGCGATCAGGTACCTGGCGAGGCGGTTGACACGCTCGTCGAATTCCCGATAGGTCCAAGCGGTCTCGTCGTGCACGACGGCCACCGCATCCGGTGTCGTCGCCACGGCACGGCGGTAGCCGGTCAGCAGGTAATCCGCCGAAACCGGGTGCGCGGTATAGGCCGCATCCGAGAGCAGCGCGGCGCGTTCGGTCGCATCGGTCAGCTCGATCTCGCCCAGCACCACACCGGGATCGGCGGCGATGGCGGTGAGCAGGCGCGCGAACCGGTCCACGAAACCCTGCACGGTGGCGGGATCGAACATATCGGCGGCGTAGGTGACCATGCCGCCGATGCCCAGCGGCGTGCCCGCCTCGTCGTAGGCGTCGCCGATATACCAGTGCAGATCGAACTGCGAAACCTCGACACCGATATCCAGGCTCGCGACAGTCAGCCCCGGCAGTTCCAGTGCGACGCGGTCCAGGTTCTGGAACGACAGCCCCACCTGGTACAGCGGATGCCGCGATGGCGAGCGCACCGGGTTCAGCACGTTGACCAGCCGCTCGAACGGCACATCCGAGTTCGCGAAGGCCTGCAGATCGGTCTCCCGCTGCCGCGCCAGCAGTTCGGTGAAACGCGCGCCGCCGTCGTATCGGGTTCGGAATACCAGGGTATTGATGAACATGCCGATGACGTCGTCGAGCACGGCGTCGCCGCGTCCGGCGGTCGGCGTACCGATGGCGATATCGCTGGTCCCGGACAAGCGCGCCAGCAGCACGGCGAGTGCGGTGTGCACGACCATGAACACGGTCGCACCCTGGGCCCGCGCCAATTCGGCCAGCGCGCTGTGGGTTTCGGCGTCGATCCGCACCGACACCTGGCCACCGGCGAAGGACCGCACCAGCGGCCGCGGCCGATCCGAGGGCAGGTCGAGCTGCTCCGGCAAGCCGGCCAATTCCTGCTGCCAGTACCCGATCTGCTTGGCCGCCAACGATTCCGGATCGTCCTCGGCACCGAGCAGTTCACGCTGCCAGATGGCGTAGTCGGCGTACTGCACCGGCAGCGGGGTCCAATTCGGCGCCTGTCCGGCGCTGCGCGCCACATACGCGGTCATCAGATCGCGGGCCAGCGGGCCGATCGACGAACCGTCGCCCGCGATGTGGTGCACGACCATGGCCAGCACGTATTCGCGCCCACCCGCACCCTCGCCGAGGTCGAACAGGCTGACGCGGACCGGCACCTCGACGGTGAGATCGAAGGCAGTCCGCACCATGGTGGCCACCGCATCCACGATTTCGGCCGGGTCGATGGCCTGGACCAGCATCGGCGGAATCGCCTGCGCCGCAGGCAGGATCACCTGCACCGGGCCAGCATCGATGGGCGGGTAGACCGTGCGCAGGATCTCGTGGCGGGTAACCAGATCCCCGATCGCCGCCCGCAGCGCCTGCGTATCGACGGCACCGGTCAAGCGCACCGCCATCGGCACGTTGTATGCCAGAGAGTTCGTATCCAAGCGGTTGAGGAACCACATGCCCTGCTGCGCCGCCGACAACGGGATCCGCTCCGGCCGCGGACCCGCGATCAGCTCCGGACGGTCGCTTCCGGCCTCGTTCTCACTCAGCCTGGCCGCGAGCGCGGACACCGACGATGCCTCGAACAGCAGGCGCACCGGAACCCGGGTATCGGATGCGGCGCCCAGCCGCGCCGCCAGCCGGGTGGCGATCAGCGAGTTGCCGCCCAATTCGAAGAAGTCGTCGTCGGCGCCCACGGGTGTCGCGGGCGCGAGCAATTCGGTGAATACGCTCGCGACCAGCTCTTCCCATCGCCCGGACGGGGCACGGTATGCCCTGGTATGCAGCACCGGCGCGGGCAGGGCGGCACGGTCGAGTTTGCCGACCGGGGTCAGCGGAATCTCGTCGAGCACCATGACGGTAGTCGGCACCATATGCGCGGGCAGGCTGTTCGCGGCGAATGCGGTGAGTTCGTCCGCATCGGCCACCGCACCGGCGGCGGCATGCACATAGGAGACGAGAATGGTTGCACCGCTGGCGATTTCGTGTCCGATGGTGACCGCGAAGTCGACGGTTTCATGCGCCGCGAGGACGGCATCGATCTCGCCGAGTTCGATGCGGAAGCCGCGGACCTTGACCTGGAAGTCGTTGCGGCCCAGATATTCCAGCGCACCGTCGACCGTCCGGCGGACCAGATCGCCGGTCCGGTACAGCCTGGCGCCGTCACGGTCGAACGGATTCGCCACGAACCGGGCGGCGGTCAGCGCGGGGCGCTCATGGTAGCCGCGGGCCACCTGCGCGCCGGTGATGTAGAGCTCGCCGACGGCGCGGTCCGGCACCGGCGAGAGCCGATCGTCCAATACGTACTCGGTGATGGCGCGGATCGGCCCGCCGATGGTGACGGTCTCCCCCGGCACCAGCGGCGCGCTGATATTGGTCATGATCGTGGTCTCGGTCGGCCCGTACCCGTTGTAGAACTCGCGGGTACGCCGTCCGGCGATCGGAATCGTCCAGCGCCGCACCAGCTCCGGCGGGCAGGCCTCGCCACCGGCGATGACGACACGGAGCTTGTCCAGGCCCGCCGGGTCGACGGAAGCCAGCGCCGCGGGCGTGATGAACGCATGCGTCACCCGCTCCCGGCGCAGCAGCGCGGCCAGCTCCTCGCCGCCGTAGACCGATGGTGCGGCCACCACCATGGTCGCGGCGCCACCGATGGCCAGCAGCAGTTCCAGCACCGACGCGTCGAATGACGGCGATGCGAAATGCAGGGTGCGCGAACTGCTCGTCACCCGGTAACGCTCGCGCTGTTCCTCGCAGAAACTCGACAAACCGGCCTGCGTGACGACCACGCCCTTGGGCTTGCCGGTCGATCCGGAGGTGTAGATGACATAGGCCGGATGTGTGGCGCGCAACGGCCGCAACCGATCCGCATCCGTCACCGGATCGGCGCTGTAGTCGTCGAGCCGCCGATCGATATCGTCGGCATCGATGGTCAGCCACTGCACCTCGTCGGGCAGGTCGGCGCCGATCTCGGTGACCGTAAGTCCCAGCACCGCATGCGAATCGGCGATCATGTGCCGGACCCGCTCGGCGGGATAGTTGGGATCCACCGGGACGAATCCGGCGCCGGTCTTGGCGATCGCCCACACCGCGAGCACGGACTCCGCCGAGCGCGGAATGCCGATCGCGACCAGATCCTCCGGGCCGATGCCACGGTCGATCAGCAGTCGAGCCAGCCTGCTCGAGCGTTCGTCGAGGTCGACGTACTCCCATTCGGCCAGTTGCTCGGTGGCATCGGCGAAGATCACCGCGACACCGTCCGGATTGGTATCAACGGCATCGGCCAACAGCTGCGGCAGCAGCGTGACCTCTTCGGCCGGGACCGGTTCGGCGGTCCGGACGGGCGCGGCGAGCGCCCGGTCCCGTTCGGCCTCGTCGAGGATGTCGATGGTACCGACGATCACCTGCGCGTCGGCGGCGACCGCGGCGAGGATCCGCTCGAATCGACGGCCGAGGCCCACGATGGTGGCTTCCTCGAAAAGGTCTGTCGCATAGGCGAAGCCGATGACCAGCTCGTCCGGCGTGCCATCGTCGTGCTGGCGCGCCTCGACGATCACCTGCAGGTCGAATTTCGCGACGATCTCACCGGTATCGACGGCCGAAACCGTCAGGCCGGGCAGCTCCAGTGTCGGCTGCTCGATGTTCTGGAACGACAGCATCACCTGGAACAGCGGATTAGCCGAGACGGCCCGGGCGGGCAGCACCTCCTCGACCACCCGCTCGAACGGAATCTCCGCATTGGCGAAGGCGGACAGGTCGGTTTCGCGGACCTGCTGGACGAATGCCGCGAACGGGGCATCGCGATCGACATCGGTGCGCAGGGTCAGCGTATTGACGAACATGCCGACCAGATCGTCCAGTTCGGCCGAACCACGACCCGCGATCGGCGTGCCGATCGCGATATCCGAGCCACCCGAAAGCCGCGCCAGCAGCGCGGCCAGCGCGGCATGCACGACCATGAACAGCGACGAATTGTGCCGGCGCGCAAGGTCGGCCAGCGCGGCGTGCGCCTGCGCGGGCACGGCGATTTCGGTCGCCGCACCGCGCATCGATGCCTGCGCAGGACGCGGGCGGTCCAGCGGCAGCCGCGCGGTTTCGCTCACACCCGCCAGCTGTCGCCGCCAGTAGGCCAATTGCTGTGCGGCAATGGAGTTCTCGTCGTCTTCGGTGCCGATGACTTCGCGCTGCCAGAGCGCGAAATCGGCGTATTGCACCGGCAGCGGAGCCCAACTCGGGGCGATCCCCACGGTGCGCGCGAGGTAGGCGGTCGCCAGATCCCGCGCCAGCGGCGCCAGCGAGACACCGTCCGCCGAAATGTGATGCGTGACGAGGACGAGCAGATGCTCGTCGCGCGCCGGGTCGGAGAACAACCGGATGCGCACGGGCGGATGTTCGGTGACATCGAATCCGGCGGACAACAGTGCCGCGACCCGGTCCGAATCGGCGGTCGTCTCGACCTCCAGTCCGTTCGGCAGCGTTTCGGCCACGGACAGGATCTCCTGGCGCGGCGTCGCGTCCGGGCCGTCGACCGGGAACCGTGTGCGCAACGCCTCGTGCCGCTCCAGGACATCCGCGACGGCCGCGCGCAATGCGGGCACGTCCAGGGTGCCCGTGAGCCGGATGGCGAACGGCAGGTTGTAGGACGGGGATTCGGTGTCGACCTGGTTGAGCACCCACATCCGATGCTGTGCCAGCGACAGCGGGATGCGCGCCGGTCGCACGGCCCGTGTCAACGGCGGCCGATCCGCGTGCTCGGAATCCGGCACGATACGCGCCGCCAAGTCGGCGACCACCGGTGCGTCGAACAGCGTTCGCACCGGCACCCGCGCGCCCAACGCCGCACTCAGCCGGGCTACGACCTGGGTGGCGACCAGTGAGTTGCCGCCCAGGGTGAAGAAGTCGTCGTCGGCACCCACCCGGTCCACACCGAGCACCTCGGCGAACACACCGGCCACGATTTCCTCGAGCGGGGTGGACGGCGCGCGGAATTCCCGGGCGGCCAGAGTCGGCCGCGGCAGCGCCTTGCGGTCCAGCTTGCCCGCGGTACTGAGCGGGAACTCGGCAAGCTCCACGATGGTGGCCGGAACCATGTACTGAGGCAGGGTGCCCGCCAGCGCGGCACGCAGCGGCTCCACCTCGAGGTGCGCGCCGGGCACCGGGACCGCGTAGGCAACCAACTGGTCGCCGAGTTCGGTGGGCACCACCAGGACAGCCGCCTGATTCACCGACGGCTGCGCCAGCAGCGCTGCCTCGATATCGCCGAGTTCGATGCGCTGTCCGCGCAGTTTCACCTGGAAGTCGGTGCGGCCCAGGTATTTCAGGACACTCGGCGCGCTCCAAGCCACCAGGTCGCCGGTCCGGTACATTCGCTCGCCCGTTCCGAACGGGTTGGCGACGAACCGTTCCGCGGTCAGATCCGCACGCCCCAGATAGCTGCGGGCCAGCTGATCACCGGCGATGTAGAGCTCACCGGTGACCCCGGCGGGCACCGGCCGCAGGCGGGCATCCAATACGTACAGGCGACTGTTCCAGACCGGCGATCCGATCGGCAGGCCACCCTGATCGTCAACAGTCGCGAGCCAGGTGGTGACGGCGACCGCGGTCTCGGTCGGCCCGTACACGTTGAGCACCGACGCGTCACAGACCGCGCGCACCGCGGCTACGGTCTCCGCGGGCAGCAGCTCGCCGCCGACGATGATGTGCCGCAGCGTCGGAAGCGTCCCGACGGGCGTGTGGGCGGCGAACACCGCGAGCATCGACGGCACGAAGTCGGTGACAGTAACCTGCTGCGCCGCAATGGTTTCCGCGATGTACGTGGCGTCGCGATGGCCGTCGGGTGTGGCCATCAGCAGCTTGGCGCCGAGCCGCAGCGGAATGAAGTAGCCCCACATCGATGCGTCGAAGGTGAAGGCGGCCTTCTGCAGGTACACATCGTCGGCATGCAGCGGATAGCGGGACTGCATCCAGGCCAGATGGTTGCCGATCGCCCGGTGCGAGACCGCGACGCCCTTGGGCCGTCCGGTGGAGCCGGAGGTGAACAGCACATACGCCAGGCTCTCCGGGCGCACCGGCCGCAGCAGTTCCCCGGCCGCCAGCGGGGTACCGGCGAATCCGTCCAGATCGGCGGTGTCGATGTGCAGCAACGGAATTCCGTCCGGCACCGGCACGGCGTCCGCGGTCGTGGTGAGCACGCACACCGGCCGCGCCGCGGTCAGCACGTGCTCGACGCGGTCGGCCGGATGATCCGGGTCCACGGGCACGTACGCACCACCCGCGGTGAGAACCGCGTACATGCCGACGACCAGATCCAGCGAGCGCCGGACCGCGAGGCCGACCAGCGATTCCGCGCCGACGCCCTGCGAGATCAGCAGGCGGGCAAGGCGGTTCACCCGCTCGTCGAGTTCTCCATAGGTAAGTTCGGCGCCCTCGTAGGCCACCGCGACCCGATCCGGATGCGCCGACACCGCGCGCCGGTAGCCGTCCAGCAGCAGCTCCGGTTCGACCGCATGACCGGTATCGTTCCACTCCAGCAGGATTCGATCCCGCTCGGCGTCGGTCAGCATGATGTCGATATCGCCGACCAGGGCCGCGGGTTCGCCGACCAGCGCGTCGAGCACCCGGATCAGCCGCGCGGCAAGGGTTCCCACCTCATCGGCGGTGAACCCGCCACCGGCATACCGCCACGTCAGCTCGATCGTCGACGCCGCGATCGCCACCAGCGTCAGCGGGTAGTGCGCGCCGTCCTCCATACCGACGGCCCGCACCGACATGCCGTCGATGGAATCGGCGGCGGCGATCGCCTCGCGGTCGATCGGATAGGACTCGAAGACCAGCAGGGTGTCGAATTGCGCTCCGGCACCAGCGATCCGCTGGATGTCGGTGAGACCCACATAGTGGTGGTCGAGCAGACCGGCCTGTTCGCGCTGCAGCGACTGCAGGAACTCGCCGACCGCGAGCCTGCCATCGACCCGCACGCGCACCGGCAGCGTGTTGATGAACAGACCCACCATCGACTCGACGCCGGACAACTCGGCCGGACGGCCGGACACCGTGGTGCCGAACACCACGTCATCGCGACCGGTGAACCGCCCGAGCAGGATGCCCAACGCCGCCTGCAGCACGGTGTTCACGGTGACGCCGAGTTCGGCGGCCAGCTCGGTGATCCGGCGGGTGCGCTCGGTGTCGATCTCGGTGACCACCTTGCCGCCGCCGTGGCCCGCGACCGCCCGCGATTGCGGGGCGAGCAGCGTCGGCTCCGCCACACCGGACAGCGCCTGTTCCCACGCCCGCAGCGACGCCTCCCGATCCCGACCGGCCAGCCAGCTCAGGAAGGTGCGGTAGGAGGGCACCCGCGGCAGCGCGGACCGATCGCCCCGAGTCGCATAGAGCACCAGCACATCTCGCATCAGCAGCGGCATCGACCAACCGTCGAGCAGGATGTGGTGGGTGGTGATCACCAGATGCCACTGATCCGTGCGATACAGGGTGAACCGCATCAGCGGCGCGGCCGACATATCGAAGCCGGTCTCCCGCTCCGCGGCCACCTGTCGCCGCAGTTCGGCCAACCGCTCCGATTCGGGCAGATGCGTCAGATCCACTGCCCGCCAAGGCACTTCGACCCGATCCAGGACCACCTGCACGGCGCGGCCGTCGACGCCGGCGACGAATGCGGTACGCAGATTCGGATAGCGGTCCAGGATGGCCTGGGCCGCCGCCCGCAGTCGCTCGGCGTCCACGTCGCCGCCCAGGTCGACCGTCGCCTGCGAGGTGTAGACGTCGATACTCGACTCGGCGAGCTGCGCGTGGAACAGCAGACCGGACTGCAACGGCGAGAGCGGCCACACATCCGACAGCGCCGGGTAATTCCGTTCCCACACTTCGATATCCGACTGGCCGACCGTGACCAACGGCAGATCCGACGGCGTCAGCCCACCGGCATCCGGATGCCGCGCGTGCTCGGCCAGTGCGTGCATCGCCGCGACCCACAGATCGGCGAACTCCTGCACCCGCTCCCGCGACAACAACCCGCGCGGGAAGGCGAGCGACGCACCCAGCTGCGGTCCGTCCGCACCGTCGGTGACGATCGCATTGATGTCGATCACGCCGTTCGCGGGCATATCCGGATCCATCTCGGCATCCAGCTGCCCCAGATCCGCGACCGGCACCCAGCCCAATGCACCGAGCTGCGCCGGAATCTCTCCCGTCGCCATCCGACCCAAATAGTTGAAGCTGATCTGTGCGGCGCCGCCCAGTTCGGCGGCGGTGCTCAGTTGTCCGGCGGTCTCGGGGTTCAGGTAGCGCAGCAGGCCATAGCCGAGTCCCTTGTCGGGGACCGCGAGCAGCTGCTCCTTCACCGATTTCACGATGTCGCCCAAGGCTTTTCCGCCCGCGAACGCCTCGGCGAGGTCCACGCCCCCGAGATCGAGCCGGACCGGGTACGCACTGGTGAACCAGCCGACGGTCCTGGACAGATCCGCGCCGGAGACGATCTCCTCTTCGCGGCCATGGCCTTCCAGCTTGATCAGCGCGGTGCCGCCCGCGCTTTCGCCACGCCACTTGCTCACCGCCAGCGCCAGCGCCGAGAGCAGGCCGTCGTTGACACCACCGCGATACCGGCCCGGGATCGCGGTCAGCAGTGCATCGGTCACCTCGACGGGCAGCGTCACCTCGACGCGATCGACGGTGCCGAAGGTGTCCACCGCCGGATCGAACGCACGCGCACCCAACAACGGGTCTTCGGTGCCCGAAACCTGTTGCCAGAAGGGCAGTTCCGCAAGCCGCGCCGGATCCTGCGCCGCATCGCGCAGGGCGTGTGCCCAGCGCCGCATCGAGGTTCCGTTGGCGGGCAACGCCACCTGCTGCCCCGCCGCGAGCTGCGACCACGCCATCGCCAGGTCCGGGATCAGAATCCGCCAGGACACCCCGTCGACCACAATGTGGTGCGCGACGACCAGCAAGACATCACGACGGCGACCACCCTGCGGGAAAGCGAACCAGACGAACTGCACCATCACCGCGTTCGCCGGATCGAGGCGGCCCAGCGCCGCGTCGTATTCGACACTCGCCCGCCGCGACAACTCGGCATCGTCGATATCGGCGGGCACCTCGACCCGATGCACCAGTGCGTCGACGTCGACCGCGCCGCGCTCCAAGGCCTCGAAGGTCCGGACGGTATCCGAGGTGGCTTCACGCAACCGAGCGCGCAGCATGTCGTGGTGATCGAAGACCGCGCCGATGGTCGCGACCAACGTCTCCTGATCGATGCCATCGGGCAGCCGCAGCGCCATCGTCTGCGAGAACCGCCGATACGACGACTCGGTCGGCAGCATAGCCGCCATGATCGGCAGCAACGGCAGCTCACCCACCCCGCCGCCGGGCAGCTCCGCCAGCCGCTGCTGCTCCACCGCATCGGCCGATCTGGCGATCTCGGCCAATGCCTCGACCGTGCGATGTTCGAACACCTCCGCGGCGGTGAAAACGACACCGCGCGCCTTCGCCCGCGAGACCAGCTGGATCGACAGGATCGAATCGCCACCCAATGCGAAGAACGAGTCGTCCCGGCCGACGCGCTCGACACCGAGCAACCCGGCGAATACCTCGGCGATGATTTCCTCGACCGGCGTCTCGGCGGCACGGAATGCGCGCGGGGCGAAGACCGGCTCGGGCAGTGCCGCACGGTCGAGCTTGCCGACCGGGGTCAGTGGAATCTCGTCGAGCACCACGAAGGCTGCCGGAATCATGTACGCGGGCAGTGACTCTCCGAGGAATTCGGCGAGCGCCTCGGTGTCCACAACGGCCCCGGTCCTCGGCAGCACATAGGCCACCAGTGCGGTCGCACCCGAGGGCAGCGTCTTGCCGAGGGTCGCCGCGAAGTCGATATCGGGGTGGCCGGTGAGCGCGTTGTCGATCTCGCCGAGCTCGATGCGGAAGCCGCGAATCTTCACCTGGAAGTCGGAGCGACCCAGGTACTCGATGACGCCACTCTCTTCGGTGCGCCGCACCAGATCTCCGGTCCGGTACAGCCGCGCGCCCGGGTTGCCGATATCGGCGCCGAACGGGCTGGCCACGAACCGTTCCGAGGTCAGCCCCGGCCGCCCGAGATACCCCTGTGCCAGCGCGGGACCCGACAGGTACAGTTCGCCGATCACCCCGGCGGGCACCGGGCGCAACCGCGCGTCCAGGACGAACGCACCGACACCGGCAATGGCCGTGCCGATCGTGATGGGCTCGCCCGGCACCAGCGCCGGGGTGCCGGTGGCGAGAATCGTCGCCTCGGTGGGGCCGTAGCCGTTGTGGAACGCTCGCTCGCCCGCCCAGCGGCCGACCAGCTCGGTGCCGAATTTGTCACCGGCCACCACGACGACCCGCAGCTCGTCCAGACCGTCCGGATCCACCGATTCCAGGGCGGCCGGGGTGATGAGCATGTGGCTGACGCGCTCGCGCCGCAGCAGATCCGCGAGTTCGGCCCCGCCGAACACCGAAGGCGGCGCGATCACCAAGGTCGCACCGGCGGAAAAGGCCAGCAGGAGCTCGAGCACCGAAACGTCGAAGTTGGGCGAGCAGACATGCAGGACCCGCGACTCCCCGGTCACCGCGTACTGCTCGCGCTGCGCGGCGACCAGTCCGGCCAGGCCGCTGTGCGAGACCACGACGCCCTTGGGCCGTCCGGTCGATCCCGATGTGTAGATGACGTAGGCGGGGTGCCGCTCGTCCAGCCGACGGACCCGGTCGGCGTAGGAGATCGGATGGGCCGGGCGTTCGGCGATGCGCCCGGCGTGCGCCGGGTCGTCGAGTTCGATCCAGTCCACACTCGTGCCGAGCACCGAGCGGTGAGCCGTGGTGGTCAACCCGAGGACGGCACCGGAATCGGCGAGGATGTGCGCGATCCGGTCGGACGGATATCCGGGATCCACGGGCACGTATGCGGCGCCGGTCTTCGCGATCGCCCACACGGCGAGCACGGACTCGATGCTGCGCGCGATACCGATCGCCACCACATCGCCCGCGCCCACACCGTGTTCGATGAGTTCGCGCGCCAACCGCGACGACGACTCGTCGAGTTCGCGATAGGTCAGCTGTCTGTCATCGGACGGATCGCCCGAAGGGTTGAACCGGATGGCGACGGCATCGGCGGCGGACTCCACAGCGGCCGCGAGCAAATTTCCGAAGAGTAGACCGACTCGGCGACGACTACCACGTGCGGAACGACGATCCCTTGCCATTTCCGGTACTACACCTCTCACCTATTGCGCGCCTAAAGACCGCACCCGCATAATGGAACGCACGTACTTCACTACCGGACCGCTATACCGCCGCGAGCCAAGCGTTCGAGTTTACAAGAGCGAACTCGTCACATATCCCCTAGAGCGGGAATCTGTTACGACATCGTTCGAAGAAACGCGATCGGCCTCACAACGCGGCCCGTAACAGCCTAGGTGAAGGTCGCTCACGACGTTTCCCCCCTCGGCCACAACCCTCGCGTTAGTACGGTATCGCTATCACGGCAATGGCTCGCGACCACATGCGACCGGCCTGGTTGCCACCATCGAACGTGATTTCCGCGACATTTTCGCGAAAACAGCCTCGAGACTGGCTGTCGACGTGATCGCTGTCACAGCGATCAGCTGAAGTAGTAGAGCTCGAAGCCGACGGCGCGCGCGGCGGGAAATCCCGGCTTAGGGGCGGTCGCCATGTCGATCACCGCGCGCACTTGGTCCGCGACCGGCTCGGGGCTGAGCACCTCGAGGTAGCGGCGGTGCTCGGCCAGCGAGGCGGCGGCCTGCTCGATGGTGGCGGTGACGTCGACGGCGTGGGTGGCACTCGGGCCGACCACCGCGGCCAGCCGGGGCGACCACGGCGGTTCGGTGAGATCCGGAAAACTCCACTCGTTGCCCGCATCGGATATGGCATCGAGGGCGGCGCGGCCGACCGCGCGATGGTCGGCGCTGTTGGCATAGCCGGGAGCCCAGGTGTCGCCGAAATTGAACAGCACCACGAATTCCGGACGATGACGACGAATCACGGCGGCCAGGTCACGGCGCAGCGCAAGGGTTTCTTCGACCCGACCGTCCGGATAGCCGAGGAATTCCACCTCGTGCACCCCGACCACCTTGGCGGCGGCGACCTCCTCGGCCTCCCGCAGCGGTCCGGCCTCCGCCGGCGGCATGCCCGCGATCCCGGCCTCGCCGGAGGTCACCAGCACGTAGCGAATGTCCTTGCCCTGCCCCGTCCAACGCGCCACCGCGGCGGCCGCACCGTATTCGATATCGTCTGGATGCGCCACGACGACGAGGCCGCGCTGCCAATCCTCGGGAACCTGCTCCACACGGGTCATTCAAGCAGACGCCCCGAACGCGGGTGGGCCGCGCGCTGCCCGCGGCGGACGGCGCACGGCCCACCTCTCGAAACCGCGGTGCCCGAAGTCCCGGCGGGCCCGCGGCTGGACGCTACAGCTTGCTCACCGAGTTGTCCGAGCCCGCGACCGCCTTGTACAGCAGGTACAGCCCGAAGACGACCGCGCTGATCACCAGAATCGGGAACAGCCCCTTGATCAACGCACCGATGATGGCGAGCGCGATCCAGACGACCGCTACGACACCGATGATTTTCCACAACATGCCAGCCTCCAGAAGGTCTCGGGCGAACCGCCATCCGGCGATCCGACTCCTCCATGCTGGCAGCCGGATGGTGATAAATCACCAGCTCAGCACCGATATCCGGGTGAAGATCAGGGTTCACCCTGACCTCTGCTCAGCAACCTGACAGCCCGTCCGATTTCCGAAGTCGCCAAGTGCGACAACGGAACCCGTCGAAGTTGTCGGCCTTGCGCACCTGCGTCACTATTGGCTGTCCGCTCGCATGTATTCCGAACCTTAAGGGGGCCACCCATGACCAGGTACGCACATTATGTCGGCAGTCTTCCGGCGGACCTGATGACGGACGATCGCGCTGTCCTGCAATGGTTTGCCGACCGCACCGCGGGCCGGCCGGTCACCGCGCTCCCCTGCGATCTGGACCCCGACTGGATCATGGACTATCTGCTGACACGCAAGCAGCATTCCGATGTCTTCGAGATCGTCCAGGACGGCGGATACGCCGACTACAGCGACTTTCCCAGCTACGGACTCCGATCCGGTCGCAAGCTCGAACCGCGGCACGTGTCGATGGATCGGGTCGAGCGCATCGGTGAAGTGGTGGCGGCGTTCGAGTCACTACAGCGCGAACAGCCGCAGCTGGCCGAGACGAAAGTCCAGATAAGCCTGCCGAATCCACTGGATCTGGCCATGTTCGTATTCGCGGGCGCGGCCGTGTCCGGCGGGCTTCCGGTCGGAAAGGCATTGCGGCACTTCGATCTCGCGGTCGCCGCGTTGCGCCGGTTGCCGGTGTTCACCGAAGCGGTGGTGCAGGAGGTATCGGAGGTGGTCGCTCGGCACGGCGACCGTGTCGTCTGGCAGTTGGAATCCCCCTTCGCTCTGTTGAGCATGGTCAAAGCGACACAACTGGGTTCGCGATGGGCGCTGGCTCCGCTGGTGGCACGCCAGCTAGCCGGCGTTCTCGGGCAGCTGCACGAGATCGGCGCGGAAACCGTTGTGCACCTGTGCTACGGCGACTATCAGCACGAAAGCCTGCTGTCCCCGCGCAGTCTGGCACCCGCGGTGACACTGCTCAATCACACTGCGCGACTGCTGGATCGACAAGGGGCGCCGCTGCCTCCGGTACATATTCCGTGTGCGTACGGCGCCGAGCCCGCACCACTGGAACCTCGCTTCTACGCTCCCCTGCGAACACTGGCCACCGACTGGCGGGTGATCGCGGGTGTGGTTTCCACGGATTCGGTCGAGAACAGCAACCGAGCGCGTGCGCTTTTCGAGGATGCGCTGGGTCGCAATGCCTACGGAGTCGCCACCGCGTGCGGACTCGGACGATGCACCCCCGAGGTCGCCCGGCACGCCGCCGAAGCCACGGTCGCGGTAGCAGGGGCCGTCGAGCAGACATCCGAATAGACGTCATGATCAAGTAACGCGGGCACTTGACAGTTCGCGCCCGCGTTGCTGGCCGCGTAGCCGGGCAAATCACTTCCGCCGCAGCGGAATCCGCGTGTTGATCGCTCCGCATCGGTCGCCAACCGCGGAAGTCAACTTTGCGAACGCCTCGCGCTGTCCTGGTTTGGGCTTTACTCTAAATTTGCCGGAAGAGCGGGGTGATGCCAAACGACACCGAACAGCCTCGCCTGTCACGCCCAGGCGATTCCCTCCGATCGCGGCGCACGATCTCCACGAAAAGTGCTGCTCCGAAATGCATCCGCGGACTCGCGCCGCCGCATCCGACACCCACCCAGGCGTGCTTTGTAAGGGGCGGGTCGGTGAGTAGGTCCAATTCGCGGTATTGGCTACCCTTCAGACACCGGTTACCACCGATTGCCTGTGATCACCAAATCGACTCCGTTGGTTGATGATTCGACAGTTACCGTTACACTCTGACGAGGGTGTCGCTATGGATGGCTAACTAATGGCGACGCTCGGTCCGGGTTGATCCACCACCGTGGGACCGGAGTTGGTTCGGTTGCTGATGTGAACGCACAGTTCGCGTCGGTGTCCGCTGTTCCAAGGAGTGTGCAATGGCGAATGATCCGCATGTCCTCGTTGTCGGTGGCGGCCCAGCGGGGTCGACAACCGCGGCGCTGCTGGCTCGAGCAGGAATACGCGTGACGCTTCTGGAACGAGATACGTTCCCGCGGTATCACATCGGTGAGTCGATGCTCGCATCGTGCCTGTCGACGCTGCGTCTTTCCGGCGCGTTCGACAAGGTCGCGGCGCATGGCTTCCAGATCAAACGGGGCGGCTATTTCCAGTGGCAGAACGATAACTGGCTGTTGGACTGGTCCCAGCTCGTCGATGCCGAAGCCTGGTCCTACCAGGTCGAGCGAGACGCTTTCGACGAAATTCTGCTGCGCAACGCGGCCGAACAAGGCGCGGAGGTGATCGAGAACGCCAATGTCGAGAACGTGATTTTCGATGGTGACCGCCCGGTAGCCGTCGAATGGACCGGACCCGGTGACACCGGTACTCGGACCACCGAATTCGACTTCCTCGTCGATGCCTCGGGACGATACGGCCTGCTGGCCAAGCGGCGCTTCAACATGCGGCGGCAGCACCCCGCGTTCCGTAATGTCGCGGTGTGGTCGTATTGGGAGGGCGCGCGCCTGCACCCGGACAGCCCGGAAGGCGCGATCAATGTCGTGTCCACCCCCGAGGGCGGCTGGTTCTGGCATATTCCCCTGTCCAACGGCCGATTCAGCGTCGGCTATGTGGTTTCCGCACGCAAGGCGGGCGAGCGACTACGCGAGCAGGGGCGAGACGCGTACTACCTCAACACGATTCGCGACAGCAAGGCCATGAGCGAACTGCTCGAAGGCGCGCAGCAGGTCGCCGAGGTCAAGGCCGAGCAGGACTACTCCTATGTGTCGGACCGGTTCTGCGGTCCGGGTTATGCACTGGTCGGTGACTCCGCGGCCTTCCTCGATCCGCTGCTGTCCACCGGCGTGCATCTGGCGACGTATGGCGGACTCGTCGCCGCGGCCGCGATCGCGACCACCCTGCGCGGCGAAATGAGTGAGACCGACGCAATGGCCTTCTACGAGCACACTGCCCGACGGGCCTACTCACGGTTCCTCGTGTTGGTCTCGCGTATGTACGAGCAGTACATCGGTTCCGACGAATACTTCTCGCACGCGGACAAACTCACCGAGGCGCACGAAGGCGACACCCCAGAGGTGTCGTTCACCCGGATCATGGCCGGGCTCACCGATGTGGACGAATCCTCGGGAGACCAAGTGCTCACCCCGACCGACACCATCGCCTCCGAGCTCACCGAGACCGAGAAACTGCACGCCGAGTCAGCCAACCTCGAGTACATGGGTCATCTGGACATGTCGGTCGTCTGGGACCACTGGCGTGACCCGCTGGCGGACACAGTGCTCAACGATGTGCGGATCACCACCGAACCCGTACTCGGCCTGACCACGCGTCCCCGCGACGCCGCCGAGGTCGAGGCCATAGCGCGTCCGGTGCTCCCCCCGAAGGCGTCCAACGTGCCCGCGCTCTAGTTCCGGCCTTCGTGAACACCACTGCGCGAAGCCGGTCACTATGACGATCACGCGCTCCGACCCCGAACCACCGGGCGATTCCCCGGTCGGTGGTTCGGGTTCCCGGACAGCCATACAACAGATCGCGCGCTTCGGCGATCCGATCACCCGGCGGCTGCTGGCCAGCGACGGCTTCACCCAGCCGAGACTCGAGGCCATCCTCGGCACCGATCTCCAGGTGCGGGTGCTGCGCCAGGACGAACTGGCCGCCGAGCAGCTGCCCGCCGCCGTCTCCGACGCATTGCGGTTGGCCGGTCCCGACCGTGTCATCGTCCGTCGCTCGTGCCTGATCAATGCCGACATGGTGACCGCATCGATGAACTATGTCGTCGCCGTGAGCGGGCAGGCAACCGCGGCAGGCACCGACGATCTGCATGTGCCTATCGGTCGCGGCTTGATTTCTCGGGGTCTGTCCCAGCGGCGACATGTGCTGCGGGCGGGCGTCACGAGATGGCCCGATGGTCGCCTCTGCGCGGCCAAGGCGTACGTCATCATGCTCGGAGATCATCAGCCGCTGTGCTATATCCGCGAGATATTCAATCCCAGCGTTGTGCCACCGGAGCATGCCCCCATCTCGGATGAAGATCTGAGTTGGGCCGATGAGCCGGATTACACCCGAGCACAACCGGCCCACCCCTCGACAACCCGCCGGGGTGGCTGCGATACCGAGTCACCGCACACCAGCGGACAGTGTTCGCGAGCCCTGCCCGCGCTGGTCCATCCGCGCGAATCCGACTCGCTCACCATGGATTTAGCTGCCGCAGCGCGCGGGCGGGCATTCGTGGTGCATCTCGGCGCCCGCACTTCCGCGGCCCTGGATGTCACGACACTGCCCGCCCGCCGTGCGCTCGCGATCAGTGCCGCCGCAGTACTGAAACACGGACTGGACACACCGATCGTGACCATCGGCCAACTGCGTTACGACAGCGAATTATGCAATGCACCAGCCGATTCAAGCATTTCTGCTGGAGATCGGCTGCCGGAGGGATACCGCCGGGCCGCGGCACTGCTCGAAAGTTGGCGCGTCTCGAATCCGCCCATCGCGCTCTGCACGAACATGCTGCGCGGCGCCGCGGACCATTACCCGGCATCGGTGGCACGGGATCTGCTGGTCGAGGTCGCCGCCATGCTCCCCATCGCGGCAAGCGCACCTGCCGCTTCCCGCGAACTGTACAGTTCCGTTGCGCCCCTGCATATCTCGCGTACAGTCCGGTCCTGCGATTCGAATGCGACGCGACGTCGGCTGACGCGGCCGGAGTGGGACCGCTCGACCCAACTGCTCTGGATCGGCGACCGAAGCCACGAATTCACGTCCCAGCACCTGTCTTTCGCCGCCCGCGTCCGCAACCCGCTGGCGGTAACCCTCGGCCACACCGCGACGCCGGACGATGTCGAGTTCTTGTGCCGATATCTGAATCCGGAGCGTCGGCCCGGTCGGCTCACGCTCGTCCCCGCACTGTCGGGCACCCGTACCGCCGATGCACTTCCCGCGTTGTTCGAGGCGGCCGCCCGGTGCGGCACCCCGGTGTGCTGGGTGTGTGATCCGATGCAGGCCGACGATCCCGCCACCGCGATTCACACCTTCGTCAGCGCTTGCCGGACCACGGGGACTGTCCCGGCCGGCCTGCACCTGGACTGCGAACCTCGAAATCGCCTCGATACCAGACTGGATACCGGACGGGCATTGCGCTGTGTCGTCACCACACTGAGCGCGATGTGGGCAAGCTGATCGGCGCACGCCCGCCGAATCGCGAGGGAGAAGTGAGTGCAAAGTAGTCAAATCGTCGTGGTCCTAATGGATCTCGTCCTCATCATGGCAGCGGCTCGGATCTTGGGCCGGCTGGCCGAACGCATCGGCCAGCCCGCGGTGATCGGGGAGATCACCGCCGGAATACTCGCGGGCCCGACCGTGTTGGGGACGCATCTGTCGGACATGTTGTTCCCGCACGAAATCCGGTCGTATCTCACCCTGCTCGCCAATGTGGGCGTCGCCGTGTTCATGTTCGTCGCCGGACTGGAACTCGACCGCAGCGTATTCGCGGGCAGCCGACGGTCGATCCCGGCGGTATCGGTCGCCGCCTACGCCGTGCCGTTCGTCCTGGGCTGTGGCATCGCAGCGACCGCGCTGGCCCGCCACCGAACCGGCGACCTACCGAGCTTCACACTGTTCATCGGCTGCGCGCTGGCGGTGACCGCATTTCCGGTGCTGGCCCGGATCCTGCACGATCGAGGACTGACACGCACCGGAATCGGTCAGCTCAGCCTCGCCTGTGCGGCGCTGGTCGACATCTTCGCCTGGACGGCGCTGGCCGTCGTGCTGGCCGTCGCGCACCCCGGAACGGGCAGCCAATGGCGACTGGCGCTCCTGGTTCCTGTTGTGGCTGTGACGTGGTGGATCGTGCGTCCGGCATTGACGCGGATCGCCGCCGCGGGCACCGAGCAGACGATGATCGTGGTCGGTGTCGGCGGCGCGCTGCTGCTCGGCGCGATCACCGAATGGATCGGACTGCATTTTATCTTCGGTGCGTTCGCCTTCGGTGTGGTGTTCCCCCGCGCGCGACGCGAGGCGGTCGAATCCGGCGCCCGGATCCTGAGCTTGGTGTTGCTGCCCGGATTCTTCGTCGTGGCGGGGCTCGCGGTCGATCTCGGGGCGATCGACCGGGCCGCGATCGGCGAGTTGGTGGTGATCATGGTGGTGGCCGTCGCGGGGAAGCTCGGAAGTGTCTATGTGGCCGGGCGACTGACCGGTCTGCCGTCGCGATCGGCGGCCGCCCTGGCGGCCTTGCTGAACACCCGCGGATTGACCGAACTCGTCATACTCAACGTCGGCCTCAGCACAGGACTCATTGGCCCACAACTGTATTCGGTGCTGGTGGTGATGGCGTTGGTGACCACGGCGATGACGGCACCGATGCTGAAGCTGATCGGTTTCTACGAAGCGCCGCGGGCCGATCCGGCCACCCCGGTCAACCGATTACCCACAGGCAGCCCGGTCGAATAGTCAACCACGACACGCTCGAACCAACCGGGTAGCAACCAGGTTCCCCGGGCATCGCCGGCTGCCCGTTGCTATGTTGCTAGCGTGGGCGAGTCGCCAGGTTCCGGAAAGGTCCTAGGTAGGGTGTGTCGTTTCGAATACTCGACGACGCACCGATGACCTTGTTCGAGGAATCTGCCCGCGCTCACTGATTCAGTCTTTGTCGAATTCTGTTCCACCGTTTGGAGTAACGTCTTTGACCACACCGCATCCCCCCACGTCCGATCCGCACACCGGCACGACCGGAGTTTGCCCCGTTCCGCACGGCTCATCGAGCACTACTGCCGAGCGGATTCCGCTGTACACACCGGAGTTCGTCGCCGATCCGCACCACGCCTATGACGAGATGCGGCGCAAGTACGGCACGCTGGTTCCGATCGAGTTGGCACCCGGGGTGCCTGCCACACTCGTGATCGGCTACGCGACCGCAGTGCGAATCCTCAACGACCCCACCCACTTTCCCGCCGACCCCCGCACCTGGCAGAAAACGGTCCCCGAGGACTGCCCGGTGCGGCCGATGATGGCCTGGCTCCCGGCCGCACGGAACAACGACGGACCGACCCACGCCCGCTATCGGGATGCCTCCGTAGTGAGTATCGACGGAATCGATGTGCACGGACTGCCTTCGGTCATCGAGCAGATCGCCATCCCGCTGATCAACACCTTCTGCAAGGCCGGAAACGCCAATCTGGTTACCCAGTACGCGTTTCCGCTCGTGCTCGGTGTCCTGAACCAAATGGTCGGCTGCCCACCCGAGATCGGTCAGCGTGTCGCGAGTGGCATGGCGGCGCGCTTCGACACGGTCCGCAGCGCCCAGGGTATGGCGATGCTCAAAGAGGCACTAATGGAGTTGATCCAGCTCAAACGCGAGCATCCCGGCGACGACGTCACCTCACGGCTGGCACATCACCCGGCCGCCATGGACGACATAGAAATCTTCGCGCAGCTGATGAGCTTCTACGGCGCCGGATTCGAAGCACAGCGCAACCTGATCACCAATGCGCTGCTGCTGATGATTACCGACGACCGGTTCAAGTGCGCGGATGTCCTCGGACGAAACCTCTCGACGATCACGGCGATCGACGAAGTTCTGTTCAACGACCCGCCCATGGCGAACTTCTGCACCACCTACCCGCGCCAGCCGATCATGGTCGACGATATCTGGCTGCCCGCGGACCAACCGGTCGTCATCAGCCTCACCGGCTGCAATAACGACCCGGAGATCCGCGGCAACGACGACGCCGACGGACGACGTCTGGGTAATCGCTCACACCTGGCGTGGAGCGCTGGACCACACACCTGTCCCGCTAAAGGCGTTGCGTACCTTACTGTTCAGTACGCCATCGATCAGCTCTTCGACGCACTTCCCGACATCCAGCTCGGGGTGCACCCGGATCAGCTGATCTGGCGGCCCGGTCCCTTCCACCGTGCGATGGCGGCATTCCCGGTCGTTTTCACACCGTCAGCGCCGATGAAACTCTTGTAGCCGGCGGGCCGAGATCGTCGATGGTACGGCGGTCTCGGCCCTCGGCACGACACGGTTCTCAGGGAGGCGGAAACTCCGGGAACGGAGCGGACTTCGGGAAGACGACCGGCAGCGCGGTCAACGCGCGGTGGAACGGCCCGGTGCGCCAGCCGAGTTCGGCAGCCGGACCGGCCAACTCGATCTCCGGCAGCGCATCGAGCAGTTGGTCGATCGAGTCTTGGGCGATCAGGTAGGCGGCGTCCTGTGCCGGGCACATGTGCGGTCCGGCGCCGAAGGCCAGGTGTGAACGATTGCCATCGCGCTCGACGCCGTCGACGGCATTGACGGTGGGATCGCTATTGCACGCCGCCATGCTGATCACGACCGGCTGGTGCGCGGGCAACCAGACATTATTGAGCAGAATCGGTTGCCGGGGATAGGAAATGCAGTAGTTCGCCAACGGCGGGTCGGTGAACAGCACTTCGTCCAGCGCATCCCGGGTCGACAGACTACCGCTGTGCATGCCCGCGGCGAATCGATCGTCGGTGAGCATCAGCCGCAACGCGTTGCCGATGAGGTGGACCAGCGGCTCGACCCCGATCGCGTAATGCGTCACCAACTGCTGGATCACCTCCTCATCGGTCAGACCGCTCGGGTGACGCATCAATCGAGTCGTGATGTCGTCACCGGGCTCTTCCCGCTTGCGTTCAGTGTGCAGCCGCAGCGCCTCGTGCAGCATGCGGTCGCCCGCACCGACCTCGGCCCCCGCATCGAACATGGCGTCCATCGCCGCCGCGACCCGCGCGCCGATATCGGAGTCGACTCCCAGCATGGTGTTCACCGCGGTGAACACCAGCGGAACAACGTAGCGTTGCAACACATCAGCGTGTCCATCGGCACAAAAAGTATTGATCAGCGGGATCGCGATCTGCTCGATTACCGTGTGCATGCCGAGCAGATCGACGTCATTGATCGCCGCACCGGTGGACTCGCGATAGCGTTTATGTTCCTGCCCGTCGGTGCGCAGGGCATTCTCGCGCCGCTTCATCATGCCGAGTACCGGGCACTCGGCCGGGATGTTTCGCTCCCACGTCCGTGGATCCGCCGGGAAGTGGTCCGGGTCGGTCAGGATGCGGACCGCGGTGTAGTAGCCGATCACCAAAGTGGCCGGTACGCCGGGGGCGAGATCCACCGGCACCAGCGAACCGAACTTCTTGCGCATCTGCTCGTAGGCCCGGTGCGGGTCGGCGGCGAATTCCGGGGTGTACATCACGATGCGCGGCCCGGCCCCGAAGCCCGGTGAGCCGCCGACCGAGGACCGTGATTCCGGTGGGTGATGCGTATGCGTTGTCACAGATGAACTCCGAACTTTTGAAAACTAAAGAACCTTGACAATCGAGCGGACCCAGCACTGACCTCAGTTACGTCACAGCGGCGAGCTTCGGCAGGTTGATGACAACGGATTACGAACAAACTGCTCGCGCGACTTCAGTCGCGCCGATCTGCCCCACGTGGGCAGCACGTGTGGTGCGGTCATGAGCTTCCTGCCGGTGCTCACGATCCAAATCCGTTGCCCCAGACCAGTTCTTGAGTGTCCGCCGTCATGATAGCCACCGCTCATGAGACGCGCAGCCCCAACCGCGGTTCGAGCAAGCATTCGCCCGGGTTCAGTAGATCAGGGCTCGCCCGGCGGGCGTCATTCGGCTCGCCTGTTGCGACCTACAGCAATCTTGCGGACCACGGTCAAGACGGTGACCACCATGACCGTCACCAGCTCCAGCACGTTCCAAGCGATCGGATCTTCCGGGGCGGATTCGGCCGCCACGGCCGGTGGCCGGTGCGGGGTGGTGCGGATCGGTGTTTCCGGAGCGATCGCGAGTGCCGGTGCGGCCGGGGGGATTTCCGGTGGGGCGATCAGCGCTGCCGGTGCGGGTATCGCTGGAGCGGGCGGCGGCGGGCCGAGTTGGAGGGGAATGCCGGGCGGTTCGGGGGCCGGCAGGAGGAGCAGACAGGTCAGCAGTGCGCTGCCGGTGGTCGCGCTGCCGACGACGACGCTGCCGAGGCCGGATCCGCTCGAACCGACCGAACCGGTGCCGATCAAACCGGAGCCGGTTATGCCGCTGCCGGTTATGCCGCTGCCGGTCGCAAGTCCGAGCAGTATTGTCGCACTGCCGATTACGGCGCTGCCGGTGCAAGCGGTTTGGACGCTGCCCGGGTCGAGGCCAAGTGATTCGCCCACTCCGGCCGTCGCGTCCGCGTGCCCGCCGACGAGTGGGTCATCGGCGCCGTTGTCGACGCCGCCTGTGCCGGTCGCCGCGCTGCCCCGCTTCGCATTGCCCGACATCGCCGTCCCCGGCGCCGCACTTCCGGTGGCGACACCCCTGGGTTCGAGATCCAAAACGCCGTCGTAGGAGCTGCTTCCGGAATCCGCGGCAGCACTTCCGGTCCCAGTCGCGTCGACAGCAGCACTCCCGGTGGCGATATCACCGATGACCGGCCACTCGGGGCCGGTCGAGTCCGCGACCGCAGGCCCACCCGCGAACAACGGCACCGCGGTCGCCACGGCCAATCCGAATGCGGCCCTTCGTCTTTGCACAACCAACGCCATGTTGCCGATATCCCATCCGTCGCAGCTCCGCAGGTCTCGGACAGCCCGTCAGGTGATGTGCGCGTAGCGGGACATGGCGTATTCGAAGGCGTCCTTCGGGACACTGTTTCCGCCGGAGAACGGCCGGTCGAGGTTGTAGACCGCCAGCACCGTCGTGCCGACGACGATTCCGAGCAGCGCGGTCATCAGCACACTGCGCTTGGTGACCTCCACACCCGAGAGCACCGCGGTGCACAGCAGCAGGACGGTGCCGAACCACAGCGCCGCATAAAGGAATACGGGCATCTGGTAACTCGCGTCCATGGCCCGGTCCTGGCGCGCCTCGGCAGCCGCGTCGAGGCTGGCCATGGCACTCGTCCGCAGGTCCGCGACGTCCGGATCCGTCGTATTCACCGACGCGACGGCATCGCGCAGGCTGTCGAACGTGTCCTGGGTGGGCTGACTCAACCGCCGGTCCGCCTGCATGACCGGCCACTCCCGCGTGAGCACCTGATCGGTGTAATCCCGTACCAGGTCCTGGATCTGGCGATGCTCGTGATCCGGCATGGAATGCGCGGTCGAATAGGTATCCACCAGCGCCTTCGCTTCGGCAATGGTGTGATTGTGCGCGTTGTCGTACTCCTGCCAGCAGATCACCACCACGAAGGCGACCACCGCCAGGAAGATTGTGTTGATCAACTCGAGTACGAGGGAACCGGCCGCTTCCTCGTCGGTCGACACCCAAGACTTCGGTCGCAGCCGATCTCCGATCACGAAGATGGCCACAGCGATAATCGCCGCAAGAACGGGCACGATGAATATCAACAGCATGTAGCGACACACCTCCCGGAACCCACCAACCAGATCTGCGCCGCATGACGCGGCTCGCCGAGGTCGAGCTCGGCGAGCACCAGCAACGTCGATCAACTGTTATTCGGAGCCGAGGCCCGGATGGATGGCGTCCCAACACATTCCGCGTGTCGCGGAACGGCATGTCCATGGAAAGTGGTGCCACTCAGGGCATATCGAACTCGATACGCCGGATGGTGCCCATACCGACGAGCGCGACCACGGCGAGCAGCCCGTGTGCCGATACGAACCACAGCGCGGTGTCGAACGAGCCGGTCGAGGAAACCAGATAGCCGATGACGATCGGGGTGACAATGCCCGCGATATTGCCGAAGGCATTCATGGTGGAGCTCACGAAGCTGACCGCCTGGGTCGGTGCGATATCCGTGGTGATCGCCCAGCCGAGGGAACCGATGCCCTTGCCGAAGAAGGCGACGGTCAAGATCGCCACGATCACGGTGGTGCTGTCGCTGAAGTTGGACAGTGCGATGAGGGTGGCGAGCAACATGCCCACGGCCGCCGGGATTTTGCGCGCCGCCGTCAGTGATCGGCCACGACGCAATAGGGCATCGGACAGGATGCCGCCCACCAGGCCACCGATGAAGGCCGCGAGCGCGGGCAGCGCGGCGACGAACCCGACATGCACCAGCGACAGACCGCGGCCCTTGTTCAGATAGATCGGGAACCAGGTGATGAAGAAGTAGGTCAGTGCGTTGACCGCGTACTGGAAGACGTAGACGCCCCACAGCGGCCGGGTGGAGAAGACGCGCACGAGCATGCGCCGATCGAGTCGCGTGCGTCGAGTCGCGTTCTCGCCCTTGGTCGTATCGAGATCGACCAGCGCACCACCGGAAATGATCGTATCGAGTTCGGCCGGGGTGACGCGGCGGTGCGCACGCGGCGGATACAGCCAATGCCACCAGAACACGGCCAAGCCGAAGCCGAGCACACCGAGCAGCACGAATACCCAGCGCCAGCCGAATTGATTCGTGATCCAGGCCATTACCGGGGCGAACATTACGGTCGCGAAATACTGCGCCGAATTGAAAACTGCTGTCGCCCGGCCGCGTTCGGCGGTCGGGAACCACATGGTCGACACCCGTGCATTACCGGGGAAGGCCGGTGATTCGAATACGCCGAGCAGCAAGCGCAGCCCGAATACGATCGACAATGCGACCAGCACCGGCGTGGTAATCAGGCCGACCAGGCTGGTCGCCGCGGTGACCAGCGTCCACAATGCCAGGCTTGCCGCATAAACCCGTCGTGCACCGAATCTGTCGAGCAGCATCCCGCCTGGCAATTGCGCGACCACGTAGGCCCAGCTGAATGCCGAGAAGATGTAGCCGAGCTGGACGGTGGAAAACCCGAGATCTGCCCGGACCGCACTGCCCGTGATCGACAGGCTGCTGCGGTCGGCGTAATTCACGGCGGTGATGATGAACAAGAGCCCGAGCACCAGATAGCGCGTGGGAATGCGACGACCGCGCCGCTGTTCGGTGGGTGCCACCACGGCGCGGGCGCCGCCGGCGGCGGGCATAGTCTCACGTTTCAACATCACTGTCCTCCTGTGACCGGCCGGTGTGCGCCGGATCACCCTGCAATGGGTGTGAAAGGAGGCTAAAGGTCGGAAGCGATACCCGTCGAACACCAATTCGGTATTGAGCGATACCCGAACGAGAGGGTGCCGGTCGGCGAGAGCATAGTCGGATCCGATGCCATTCGAGTATCGGTTGATTTCAAAACAGTGTTGGACCGGCATCAGGTGCCGGACCTAATCTCCAGAGAAATCAGCAATTTCCGTCGCCAGGAGGATATTCGTGTCGCAGCTGTCCGCCGAGGATTTGGGACCCGCGCTGGGGCGCGGATTGCTCTCGTTCCCGGTCACCCATTTCGACGCCGAACTGAACTTCGACGAGCGGGCCTATCGGGAGCACATCGGCTGGCTGTCCCGATACGAGGTCGCGGGCCTGTTCGCGGCCGGTGGCACGGGCGAAGGCTTCGCCCTGACCAGCGCGGAGATCGATCGCGTGGTGCGCGCCGCGGTGGCCGAAACCGCCGGACGGATTCCGGTGATCGCGCCCGCGACGGCGGGCACCAGGGTGGCGGTGGAGCAGGCGCGCGCGGCCGAGGCGGCGGGTGCGGACGGAATCCTGCTGCTGCCGCCGTATCTCGTGGAAGCCTCGCCCGACGGTCTGGTCGAACATGTGGCCCAGGTGTGTGCGGCGACCTCGCTCGGGGTGATCTTCTACAGCCGTGCCAATGCCGCCTGCGATGACGTGACGGTGGCAAAGATGGCCGAGCGCAGCCCGAACCTCATCGGGTTCAAGGACGGCGTCGGCAATATCGAGTCGATGACGCGGATCTACGCCCGGATGGGCGATCGGCTGACCTACATCGGCGGCCTGCCCACCGCGGAAACATTCGCACTCCCCTACACCGAAATGGGTGTGACCACGTACTCCTCGGCGATCTTCAACTTCGCACCCGAATTCGCGCTCGATTTCTATCGCGCGGTCCGCGCCCGCGATCGCGCGACCGTCTACACGCACCTGCGCGACTTCGTCATCCCCTACCTCGACATCCGCGACCGCCGCCCCGGCTACGCGGTATCGATCATCAAGGCCGGGCTCACCGCGGTCGCCAGACCATCGAGCCGGGTCCGCCCGCCGCTCACCGACCTCACCGAGGCCGAACTCGCCGAACTGTCCACCCTCGTGAAGACGATCGCCTGACCCCGAAGGACCCCCACCATGGATTCACCCATCCTGGACCGGATCACCAGCGTCGAGATCTCCTCGGTCACCGTGCCCCTGCCCACCGGGATCAGCGATGCGAAGGTGCTGACCGGTCGACAGAAACCGATGACCGAAGTCGCGGTGCTCTTCGCCGAGATCACCACCGAGGCCGGGCTGGAAGGCATCGGCATCAGCTACTCGAAGCGCGCGGGCGGGCCGGGCCAGTTCGCACATGCCCGCGAGATAGCGCCCGTACTGCTCGGTGAGGATCCCAGCGATATCGCCAAGATATGGGACAAACTCATGTGGGCGGGCGCCTCGGTTGGTCGCAGCGGGCTGTCGGTGCAGGCGATCGCCGCTTTCGATGTCGCTCTGTGGGATCTCAAGGCCAAACGCGCCGGGTTGCCGCTGGCGAAACTGCTGGGTGCACACCGTGATTCGGTGCGCTGCTACAACACCTCGGGCGGATTCCTGCACGCACCCATCGAAGAAGTCCTCGACCGCGCGACCACATCGCTGGAACACGGCATCGGCGGCATCAAAATCAAGGTCGGACACCCCGACCACGCGGTGGATCTCGCGAGGCTCACCGCGGTACGCGAGAAACTCGGGGACCGCGTGCCGTTGATGGTCGACGCCAACCAGCAGTGGGACCGTCCCACCGCTCGCCGCATGTGCCGGGCTTTCGAACCGTTCGGATTGGTGTGGATAGAAGAACCCCTCGACGCCTACGACTTCGATGGCCATGCCCAACTCAGTGCCACCTTCGACACCGCCATCGCCACCGGTGAAATGCTCACCAGCGTCGCCGAACACACCCAACTCATCGCTGCTCATGGCGCGGACATCGTGCAGCCGGACGCACCACGTGTCGGCGGCATCACCCAATTCCTGAAGGTGATGGCCCTCGCCGACAGCCAAAACCTGCAACTTGCACCACATTTCGCGATGGAAATCCACATCCACCTCGCCGCCGCCTACCCGCGAGAGCCCTGGGTCGAACACTTCGAATGGTTCGACCCCCTCTTCAACGAACGCCTCGACATCGCCGACGGCCGCATGCACCTGTCATCGCGCCCCGGCCTCGGCGTAACCATCAGCGACCAAGCCCGCGCCTGGACCATCGCCGAACACACCATCCACTCCTGACACCGTTGGGCCGGTCAGATGATCACCATGCGTTGGGCGGCATCGGTCTACAGACCTGACCCGTCAGCGCATGGTGATCGCCGGTCCGATTCGCGGGAAGGCCTGCTGCGTCAGTTCCAGTTGTCGATCTTGACGTCGTGCGGATCGGGCGCGCCTTTTCCGGTCTCCACCAACGACTTCAGGCTCAGCAGGAAGACCGCCCACTTGGTGCTGCAGTGGTGCATGAATTCGACCGGCTCCTTCCACCCTTCATGTTTGAAGAGGATGACGGTGTAGTCGTCGACCTGGTCGAGATTCCAGTCCACCTGGGTGCCGACCCATTCTTCGGGTCCCTCGACGACTTCCCAGCGCACGCGCTTGCCCGGGTCGAGCTCGAGGACCTTCATATCGAATCCACCGGCATCGAAACGGAATTGGAGCACGCCGCCGACGTCATTGCCTTTGCCCTGGGTGTTGTTCGCCCACCAGCCGGCGAGCCCCTCGACGGTGGTCAAGGCCGCATAAACCTCGGCCGTCGGCGCTTCGATTGCGACTCGGTGCAGGATATCCACCATTTTTCGAATCCTCTTTCCAGTGTTGGATTTTCACTTCTGCTGCTGATCTTTTGTGCGTTGAATCGCCTCGGCGATCCGCTTGATGCGCCGGAGCCTGGCGTCCCACGCCGCCCCGACCGAGGACAACTGCGCGACCGCGCGGGCAAGTTGCGCCTCATCCACCCGATACCTCCGTTCCCGCCCCGCGGGCGTGGCGTGCACCAGGCCGACGCGGTCGAGCACGCCCAGATGTTTCGCGATGGCCTGCCGTGTCACGGGCAGCTGCTCGCTGAGACTGGTGGCCGTGCCATCGCCGGCCGCCAGGAGCAGGTCGAGCATCCGCCGACGGGTCGGGTCCCCGACCGCGGACCACAGGTCGTCGTCGACGGTAGCGGTCACGGGGTCGACACCAGCCGCGCGATGTATTCGCCGAGTTGCGGAACGAACCTGTCCCAACCGGCGCTATGGTCTTGGTAGACCTCCTCCAACTTCGCAGCCTCCCAACCCATCTCACGAAAACCGGTCTCGGTGAGGCGAATCCTGGTGCCCGCGCCTGCCGGAGTGAGCTCGAAAGTGACCAGCAGCGAGTCGGCGAGGTCGGCCGAGCCCTCCGGATAGCACCAGCGGAACGAGAACAGCCGTGGCCGCTCGACGGTCACCACGGTGATCGGGGCGACATGTTCCCGGTCGCCGAAGACCAGTTCACCGACCGCGCCGGGAGTGGTCTCGAAATCGGCCGCGTCGGACCACCATTCCGAGATGTGTTCCGGGCTGCTGACCACCTCGAAGACAACTTCGGGTGAGGCGTCGACGTGGATCTCGCGTTCGATGCTGCCGTACTCCATACTCTTCCTCCATCTGCAACGTTTGGTTGCACATCACGTTAGCCGACCATTGCCCATCGTGCAACCATTGGTTGCATATGAGTGCCGACCGGGTCCCGACAGCACAAAACCCCGGCGAGACCAGCACGCATGGTCGGCCGGGGTTTCGGTGGCGACTCAGACCTTCAGCCCGTGCTTGGTGACATAGGCGTAATGGAAGGCGAAGAGCCCACCGAGGACGACGAGCCACTGCAGCGTGCTGACCAGCGGCACCGAATCGACCGGGAGGGTGTAGGCGAGCACGACCCGCACCACGGCGTCGAGGACAAAGCCCAGACCCCACGCCGCGGTCAGTACCCGTAGCTGGCGGCGAAATCGAGAGTCGTTGTCCCAGCGGGCATCCCACTGCCGATAGCCTTCTTCACCGATCTTGACGGCCACGATCGTGGGTACGAGCCGACCGGAAGTCGGAATCGGACCAAGACACCAACGAACAAGAAACCCGTTCCGCCGAAACAGATTCGAACGTGCCCGCCAGCCACCCCAGCGCACCCCGCGGTCAGCGCACCCGAGCCCGAGGACCGCCCACGCCAAGCCACTTAACCCCGCAACACATCGAGCCCACGAGAATGCTTCGGCGGCGGGCCCTTCTCGATGTTTGCCTCCACCAGCGCTTGGTGACCAGCTGACCAGCTGCGCTGCGACTGAGATCGCATCCCGCCGACACCCCGGCCGGGCGCGGCATGAGCTCGCCGGCTAGATCCCGTGCGGCGGAAGTGAAGTGGGGGCGTGCTGGTCGGCTACCTCGGTGAGGGCCTGCGCCCACCCGTCCAGGCGATCGGCCGCGTCGCGCAGATCGGCGACGATGGTGTCGAAGTTGTGCCGCAGCACCGCACTTTCGGGTACCGCGAGAATCCGCCCCGCTGCGGCAACTACCTGTTCGTACTCGGCGACCCCGCTATCGAGGCGGCCGAGTGCGAATTGCATATTCTCGGTGAGGCCAACGGCGGCAACGGATTTCGAGCGTCCCATGGCGCCGAGCGCCTGTTCCATCGCGGTGATATCGGCGGCCAAGGCGTGCAGCGCGGCCGCACCCGAACCCGCGGTTTCGATCATGTCGGCGAGCTCGTCCTCGGGCAGCCGGTTCGAGCGGGCGATCTGCGTGCCGAGGCCGTGTAGCGCCTTCTCCGCCCGAACCAGGCGGGAAATCGGCCCGCGCGCAGATGACCACGGCGGTGGCTGTTTGCGCGGCACGAAAGCTGCCTGCGGCAGCGGTGAGCTGCGCAATTGGAGGTAGCGGCGGGCGCTCAGCGCGGTACCGGTGACCAGCGCCACCGCTCCCCCGCCGACCACGACCACCGCCCATACCGGTGCCGAAAGCACCATCAGCCCAACGGTTCCAGCGGTGGTGAGACCGCCGACCGTGCCCAGTTGGAAGCTGCGGCGGCGGGCCCGGCGGCGCTTGCGCAACTCACGCTCGCGCGGATCCGCCCAGCGCCGCACCGCGACCAGCGCATGTTCGCCCACCTCGCGCAGACTGTCGGGCAGGCTCCCCGGCTGCGGTGCGAGCGCCGCCTGTGCGCGCACGAGCGCGGCACCGCGACGACGACCGCCCTTACCTTGTTCGCGAGGTCCCTGCGGGCTCATCGGTCTCCTCCAGGGCACGCGTTCGGTGCGACCCGCGGTGGCCGGACAGGCAGGGCCCGAGCATGACCGACGGCCGACCCGCCAGGTATCCGTGCCATGTCTTCCACCGAACCAGTCCTCGCCGAACTGTATTTATTTCGAACGCCGTATTTATTTCGAACGACGGGGCTACTGCTGTGCGGTCTGGCCCTTGTTCATCTGCGGCTGCGGCTGTGCCGGATTCGCCTGCGCGGCACCCGGATTGATCGCCGGTGCGGTCGCGCCACCGGCGGGCAGCGCATCGCCGCGCATCGAGGCGCGGATCTGCTCCAGCTTGCTGTGTCCGGCCATCTGAATGCTGGCCTGCTGCACCTCGAGCATCCGGCCCTGCACCGTATTGCCCGCGAGTTCGGCGGCGCCAAGCGCATTCGCGTAGCGGCGCTCGATCTTCTCGCGCACGGCATCCAAGCTCGGCGTCGTGCCGGGCGCGGACAGCGTCGAATCCATCCGCTGCAGCGATGCCGAGACCTGCTCCTGCATCTTGGCCTGCTCCAGCTGGCTGAGCAGCTTGGTGCGCTCGGCGACCTTCTGCTGCAACAGCATCGCGTTCTGCTCGACCGCCTTCTTGGCCTGCGCGGCCGCCTGCAGCGACTGATCGTGCAGCACCTTGAGGTCCTCGACGGCCTGCTCGGCGGTGACCAACTGCGCGGCGAATGCCTCGGCGGCGTTGGTGTACTGGATCGCCTTCTCGGTATCGCCGGCCGCGGCGGCCTGATCGGCCAGCATGACGGCCTGGCGCGCATTCGCATTGAGCTTCTCGACATCGTCGAGCTGACGGTTCAGCTTCATCTCCAGCTGACGCTGGTTGCCGATGACCGACGCGGCCTGCTGCGAGAGGGCCTGATGCTGACGCTGAGCTTCCTCGATAGCCTGCTGAATCTGGACCTTCGGATCCGCATGCTCCTCGATCTTCGAATCGAAGAGGGCCATCATGTACTTCCAGGCCTTGACGAACGGATTAGCCATCGATTGATCCCGCCTCCATAAGATGCGCCGCGCTTTACCGCGACTCTAGTGCGCGACCGTCACGCACCCGATATGTGCCTATCCTCCACCATGTGGCACCCGGGCCGGGCGAACCCGGCCCAACTGACGCCTAGTACAGAATCTATCCGCTTTCGGCACCGGTTCGCAGCGTCGGCCGCGGACGCCACCTCTCGTCTATTGATCAGTTGCTTTTCACCAGGACCAGCATGTCGGCCCGCGGGGCCGGAATGACGATCCGGGTGTCCTCGGCGATCTGCGGCCGGGCACCGGCCACCGACATCGTGGCGGATGCGGGCTCCGGCGCGGCCTCGGCGGGTTCGGCCGCGGCGGTCCGCTCCGCCTCGGGCGCATCGGCGGTCTGAGCGGGCGCGTCGGCGGGCAGACCGTCGGCGCCCGCCATGATCGTGCTCACATCCCAGAGCACCCGCGACAGCGGCACATCCAGGGCCGCGCAGATGGCGGCGAGCAATTCGCTGGAGGCCTCTTTGCGGCCCCGCTCGACTTCCGACAGATATCCCAGGCTCACGCGCGCCGAGGTGGAGACCTCACGCAGGGTCCGGCCCTGGGCGAGACGAGCACGCCGCAGACTGTCCCCGATCGCCTCTCGCAGCAGCGTCATGTCGTTCTCCTTAGCTCCCAGTAACCGGGTCCGCGGGCGCCTACCAGCGCTGCGCACGCCGTCCTTTCTGGCACAACGTCGAACAGGGCCCGGTTGGTTCCCACGGTGGCAAACCAGGTGCGGCAGCACCTAGTGGCCGCCTCCCACGATACGACGCAACTCCCGTACCGCGCTGTGCGTAGCGCCGATTCGGATCGCCCACCGGTCACCGTCCAGTTTCAGCCGCATGACCTCGGTATGCCCGGGGCCGGCCAGTCCGAGGAAGACAGTGCCGACGGCATGCCCGCCCTGAGATTCGGGTCCGGCTACCCCGGTCAACCCGATACCCCAGTCCGCACCGCAGCGCAGCCGCGCACCGACGGCCAACTCCTCGGCCGTACTCGCGGCGACCGGTCCCTCGGTCGCGAGCACTTCGTCACTGACACCGGCCAGGCTGTGTTTGAGTTCCGTCGCGTAGACGACCAGCCCGCCGCGCAGCACCGCACTGGCACCGGGCACCCCGGCGATGGTCGCCGCGAGCAGGCCCGCGGTCAGCGATTCGGCGGTCGCCACGGTCTGCCGGGCGACACCCAGCTCGCGCACCAATTCGACGACGGGCGCTCCGGTTGTCAGCGGATCGGTCATGCGCCGCGTGTCCGGCCCGGACCTCCCGCGAGCCACACCCGCGCCGCCTGCCCCACATAGTCGAGGCCGGTGATGACCGTCAGCGCGACGGCCACATACATCAATGTCATACCGGCGGTGGCGAATCCGCCGTGCAGCGGCAACAGCAGTACCGCGATCGCGACGGATTGCACCAGCGTCTTCAACTTGCCACCGCGTCCGGCCGGAATCACCCCGCGGCGCACCACCACCAGCCGCAGCAGCGTGATCCCGATCTCGCGACCGCAGATGACCAGGGTGATCCACCACGCCAGATCGCCGAGTATCGAAAGTCCGATCACCGCGGAACCGATCAGCGCCTTATCCGCGATCGGATCGGCGAGTTTGCCGAAATCGGTGACCAGGCCGTATTTGCGCGCCAATTGCCCGTCGAAGCGATCGGTGATCGCGGCGATGCCGAACAGTGCGGCGGCCGCGATCCGCCAGCCGGTCTGGTGGCCGCCGCCCGCGAACAGCGCGAGCACGAACAGCGGCACCAGCGCGATGCGCAGCATGGTGAGCACATTCGCGATATTCATCAGCGGGACGACGGGATCGGCCGGGGCAGGTGGGAATCCGGCGCGAACCGAGGGTTCGCCCCAGCCTCGATCGATCTCTTCGGGCTGCACGCTCACGCCTCCGCCTCGCTGGCGCTCGGCTCCGGCGCGTGCGTGCACGGCTGTGACATGGTTCGCTCGCTGCGCTCCCTCACAGCCTCCGCCTCACTGACGCTCAGCTCCGGCGCGTGCGTGCACGGCTGTGACATGGTTCGCTCGCTGCGCTCCCTCACAGCCTCCGCCTCACTGACGCTCAGCTCCGGCGCGCAGACCACAACACCCACCGCCATGAGGCTCGGACGCATGGCGACGCGATGCGGTGAGCGGAGCGGGTGGATGTGCGGCACACGTTCAGAGTATCGGTAACCGGGCCGACTACTGTGCACCCCATGACCTCTCGGGGACCACTAGGTGGTTCGACCAGCGACGCGCATCCGGGCGCGGCACCTGCCGCGAACAAGTCTGTCCCTGTCGTGCGACGCGCCCGAACCTCCGATGTGCCCCAGATCAAGAGCCTCGTCGATGAATACGCCGGTCGGATCCTGCTGGAAAAGAACCTGGTCACACTGTACGAGGCGGTACAGGAATTCTGGGTGGCCGAACTCGACGGCCGGGTGGTCGGCTGCGGTGCACTGCACGTGCTGTGGGCCGACCTCGGCGAGGTGCGCACGGTCGCGGTGCATCCCGATGTCAAGGGGCATGGTGTCGGTCGGCTCATCGTGGAACGGCTGGTCGCGGTGGCCAGGGAAATCGAGCTCGGACGACTGTTCGTACTCACCTTCGAGGTGGACTTCTTCGGTAGGCACGGATTCGTGGAAATCGACGGCACACCGGTGACCGCCGAGGTGTACGCGGAGATGTGCCGGACCTTCGATCCGGGTGTCGCGGAATTCCTCGACCTCAGCTATGTGAAACCGAACACCCTCGGCAATACTCGAATGCTGCTGAACCTCTGACCAGAACGGATCGATCGTGCCTATCTTCGCCGTGCACTACACCTATTCCGATGCCACCGTCGAGGCGCGCGACACCTTCCGCCCGGAACATCGGGCCTGGCTCAACGGCCTGATCGAGGCGGGTTCGCTGCTGACGAGCGGTCCCTACCCGGACGGTTCCGGCGCACTTCTGCTGTTCCAGGTCGCGGACGAGGCGGCCATCAAGGAACTGCTGCCGCAGGATCCGTTCGCCCGCGAGAACCTCATCGACGAGGTACGGGCGGTCGAGTGGCTGCCGGTAATGGGCACGTTCGCTTCCTGACCGTCCGACTGACCGCCGCGTGTCGCCGCTCAACACTCGACGGTCAGCAAACTTACGGCGACACGCCGCGCCAGGTGCGGAAAATTGCGCGCCTGGCGACGCAGACTCCCCCGTATGCGCATATCCGTCGCGATTTTCGCGTCGATGTCGGTCGCAGGCCTCGCACTAACAGTCTGCTCGACGGCCGCCGATTTCGACACCACGGCAAACTTGACGGTCGGGGATCGTCCATTGCTTCGACCGGGTTCGGTCGACGAGTCGATATACCGCGCCGCCGACGGCTACTACTTCCGTACGGCGGACGGCGGCCTCGCGTGCGGCTTCCTCGATGAGCCGTTCGGACAGCCGAAGCGACCGGTGGGCTGCCAGGGCACGACCCAGCCATCCCCGCCGACGATGCAGGCCTGCTGGGGCATCGACCCGAGTGCGGCCGCACTAGCCGTCGGCGAGAGCGCCGGATATCTCTGCGTGAATCGGGGCTACTTCGCCGGAACCACATCCGGAGCGGATGCCGACGCGCCGGTGCTGCCGGTCGGGTCGAGCCTGAGCGTGGCAGGCTTCACCTGCCTGGCCCAGGCCGTCGGGGTGATCTGCCGCAATGACGCGACCGGGCGCGGCTTCGAGATCGCGCCCGAATACAACCGGGTCTTCTAATCGGCGACCCTGTTCTCGGCGGACCGCGCCGCGCCGCGGGTTTTGATCAGGCTCGCGACGGTCGCGACGAGCAGAATCCCGATGATCACGCTCAGCGAGACCGGCGTGGAAATCTCCGGTACCTTGACGTGCTGACCACCGTTGACGAAAGGCAGGGTGTTCTCGTGCAATGCGTGCAGCACCAGTTTGACGCCGATGAACGCGAGAATCGCCGAAAGGCCGTAGGACAGATAGACCAGGCGATCCAGCAGGCCGCCGATGAGGAAAAACAGCTGCCGTAAACCCATGAGCGCGAAGGCATTCGCGGTGAACACGATGTAGGGCTGCTCGGTCAGACCGTAGATGGCTGGGATGGAGTCCAGCGCGAACAGCAGATCCGCGAAGCCGATTGCCAACAGCGCCAACAACAATGGGGTGACCAGGCGCCGGCCGTCGATCCGGGTGAGCAGTTTGTCGCCGTCGTATTCGTCGGTGGTCGGGAGCACCCGTTTGGCCAGCGCCACGATCCGGCTGTCGCGCTTCTCCTCCTGCTCGACCTCGTGTCCGCTCTCGCGCAACAGTTTCACGGCCGTATAGACCAGGAACAGGCCGAACAGATAGAACACCCAGCTGAACGCACTGATCGCCGCCGCGCCGACGGCGATGAACACACCCCGCATGACCAGCGCCAGCACAATACCGATCAGCAGCACCTTCTGCTGGTAGATCCGCGGCACCGCGAAGCTCGACATGATGATGACGAAGATGAACAGGTTGTCCACCGAGAGGGCCTTCTCGGTGACGAAGCCCGCGTAGTACTCGCCCGCGAAGGTCGAGCCCCACTTCCAGGCGACGAATCCACCGAAGACCAGGGCCAGGCCGATGTAGATCGCCGACCAGGTGCCGGATTCCTTGAAGGTCGGATCGTGTGGTGTGCGGACATGGGCGAAGAAGTCGAAGACGAAAAGACCCAGGATCACCACGATCGTCAGGGTCCATTCGAGTGCGGTTACCTGCATGCGGGCTCCGGGGCGGAAACGCGTTTCATGACAGCAATCATGCCCGATTTGTCCGTTCTGTCGAGCTAGCGGAAGAGTTGCTGACCATAATTTCACATGCGGGTCCGGCGGCCGACCTGTCACCCTCGCGAGCATGACCGACGACTGCCTCATCCTGAACAAAGCGAAATGGGACGAGCGCGCGCCAGCGCATGCCGCATCGCGTGACTACGCGGATGCCGACCCTTTGGAGCGACCTGCAAGCAGTCGCCAGCGGCGGCCCACGGACGAAACCCGCACCGACCGACCGACTGTCGGCTATCCGTACTTCGAAATGCCTGAGCCCACCGTGTTTTCGTCTGGAACGACTTATGTCGAGACCGAGACGGAATGCACACAGTTCACGACGCACGAGTGGAACCACGGACTCGGCGATGTGGTGACCGCGCTTCTCGATCACGGCATGACGATCACCGGACTGGTGGCCGCAGCGTTCCCTGGGAGGCATTACCCGGACAGAAGAGGCACGAAGCGAATGGCGCGTGGCGGCTCGGCCAGCATCCGGAACGTCTTCCACTGACATACACACTGCAGGCACGCCGACAACTCGCCGGTAGGGAATAAATGGGTTCCTCATCGCGTCTTTCGGTGTTAGCGTTATCCATAACGTAATCGATCGGTAATCGGAACCACGAAAGGCAAAGGCAATGACCAGCACCCAGGACCAGGGACTATGCTCCCTCGCCGGTGCCTGGCAATTGCGTTCCGGCACCCGGCGGTCGATGTCGCAGCTGCGACAGGCGAGTATCCGGAGCCGCCCCTGAGGTCTCGATTCGAGAAGGCCTGAGCAGGGGCCGCTCCCGGCGAAATACTCGCCACGGAGCGGCCCTTTTTCTGTCCAGCGGATGTAGCTCAACTGGAAGAGCAACGATCTCCAAAGTCGTCGGCCTGGGGGTTCGAGTCCCTCCATCCGCGCCATAACTTCATAGTGAATATATGGCAGTAGGCATTTCGTATTACAGGATATGAATAACGCTGCTGCATACCGGTTTTGAACCCGTGTGGCTCAGTGGACAGAGCTGCCCCTTTTCGAGCGACCTGCAAGCAGTCGCCAGCGGTGTCCTCCGACGGCGCAGGTCGGTGGTTCGATCCCACCCACGGGTACCAAAACCATTCCCTCGTAGCCCAATTGGCAGAGGCACCGGACTTAGAATCCGGACGGTGCGAGTTCGAATCTCGCCGAGGGAACCAGTCCGCGCGGTCTGCGTGGATCAGCGCTCGTAGCTCAACGGACGGAGCACCTGAATACGACTCAGGCGGATGGAGGTTCGAATCCTTCCGAGCGCACCGATGGAGTGTGGTGTAAACGGCTAGCATGACGGACTTTGACTCCGCCGATTCAGGTTCTTCGAATCCTGGCACTCCAGCGCACACCGACCGAGGCTCATGCAGGTTCGCCCCGGGGCTCTCATAAGGCCCTGCCGCGTGGTTCGACTCCACGATGAGCTACCACCGCACCGCATCGTCACCGATGGGAATGACGCACGGGTCCAGTGTCCGCTCGTGCATAGTGTCGTGAAATGCGAATTGCCTCTTCACTTCTCGTCGCCGCACTGGTCACGCTGGCCGGTCCGGTCGGCGCCACCGCAGTGGCTGCGCCGCCGTCCGGTTCGGCATTGCTGCAACCGAGGTGGGACCTGCCGACGGATACCGCCGCCGCCGTGCACGCCGCGGGTCTGCCGCTGCTGAGCACGATGTCGACGACGTACCACTATCACGCGCATCTCGATGTCATCGTGTACGGACAGCCGGTCGTCGTTCCGGCCCTGGTCGGTATCGACGACGCCAGGCGAATGGGTTCGCCCATGCACACCCATGACGGGACCGGGATCGTGCACCTCGAGTCGGAGGAGGACATCCCCTTCACCCTCGGGCAGTTCTTCACCCAGTGGGGCCAGCCGCTCACCGGCGACCAGGTCGGCCCGATTCACCTCACACCCGTCGAGACCGTCCAGCTCTATATCAACGGCACCCGGTTCCCCGGGGATCCGGGTTCGTATCGCTTTGCGCCACACGACGAAGTCGCGCTGGTAGTCGGCACCTACGCGATGACTCCGGCGGTGCCCAACCACTACGACTTCCCCGCCGATCTCTGACTGTATAAAGCAAACCTTTTGCAGCACAACTAGTTTCGACTTCAACGACCCCCAAGGATGGGGATGGTGTGATCGTTGACACTGTTCGGGCCGTTGCCGAAACTCGTAGTTCTCCAGCACTTCTGGAGCCTTGTTGGCCGACATGGTGAGTTCTCAGCGAATCGAGGAACCAGGCTATGACGACTACGACCGTCCCGGTGTCGACCGAAATCGATGTCCCCCCTGCCGAATTCGACACCACGCACCTCGAGGAGAATCTGCGCTGGGGCCACCTGTTCTGGCCGGGCTCCACGGCGCTGACCGAAGCGCAGATCAAGGACCGGGTCACCCGCTATCAGCGGTCGCTGGAGCGTTTCCGGGCCAGCGGCATGCAGGGCAACTACCTGCCCGACGACCTCGAGGTCGACTCGGCCTGGCACGCGCACCAGTGCGACCCGATCGGCTACGCGGAGTTCTGCAAGAGCTACTTCGGCGGCATTCTCGCGCACACCGTGACCCTGTGTGTCTGCAAATTGGTCGATCTCGACAAGTAGGCACCACACCGCCACGAACCCGAGCCGTTCGGGCATGCCCGGCTCCGGTCGGGTCCGGGTCGAACGACAACCGAGAGGAGGTAGTTCCGTGGACGCACTGTTGAATATGATCGCCGCGATGTTCGCATCGCAAGGACAGGTCGACATGCCGCAGGTTCCGTCGAACCGCTGCTGACCCGAGCGCAGCCCGGCCGGAGATCCCGGCCGGGCTGTGCCGGTCATCGCCCGAAGGTCTGATTCGTGTAGAGATATCCTTCGGACCAGATGTATCGAGTGCCGGCCCATCGGGCCGCGGCGGCCACATCCGGAAAGAATCCGCGCCCTTCCAAATTCGCGCTCGTATTGCACAACACCGGTATGCCACTGATGGCCTCGTACGATGCCAGAATCCGCGCGGTCGCACTATTGGCCGAGGCATCGATGGTCTGCAGCCGGGCAGTACCGTCCACATGCAGCACGGCGGGAATGCGATCGGTCCACTCCGGACGGGTGCGGTGCTCGAAGAGCATGTACGGATCGCGACCGCCGGGCTGGAAGACCTCCGCTGCCCGCTCGGTCAGACACACCGGCGCGACCGGCCGATAGGCGGCCCGGTTCTTGATGTCATTGAGAAGATCCTTCATCGCCGGATCCGTTGCGGGAGCGAGGATGCTGCGATTGCCCAGGGCCCGCGGACCGATCTCCGCACGACCCGACAGCACCACCACCGGATCACCTTCCCGATGCAGCAACTCGGCCACTCCCGACTCGTTACAGGGCCGCCTGCGCCAGTTGTCCGGCACACCACAGACACCGACCCGCGGACCGGAGTACACGTCCCACCGCAATGCCGGACCGCGCCCCTTCCGGAACATTTCACAGCACGCGGCGCCGATGGCCGCACCGGAGTCGTTGGGAAACGGCGGAATCCAGATCTCCTCGACAATCCCCTGCGCCCGCAGCAGCGAGTTCCACTTGATATTCAGCGCGCATCCTCCGGTCACCACCAGCTTCGATGGCAACGAAGGATACTGGCGCACAAGTGAATTCAGTCCGCGCACCAACCGGTCCCCCAGATAGGCCTGAAAGGTGGCGATGAGATCGGCCTCGGACAATCCGGGAAGCAGCTCGCCCCGATCGGCCGCCACCTTCGCCCCGACCAGCCGGGCCGCATCCTGCGATGCCCGAGGTTCGGCGGCCGCGATGATCTCGTCGAACACCGGATACACCGACTCCGTCACGGTGCCGAGCCCGGCATAGGCCATGGCCTTACCTGGAATGGCCAGGTGCTGACGCAGAATCCGATCCCGCGACCCACCCTCGACATTCGGAATGAACGGCTCGAAATGCGCGCTGAAGTACGTGAAACTGTTACCGACGATCGGCAGCACGACCGCGACCGAGCGGACCTTTCGAGCCGCCGCCGCGACGTGGTAAACCCGCGCGACAGTGCCGCCGTCCCAGACCAGCACGAGCGCATCCTCCCCGCGCTCGGCGAACGGACTCGTGCAGTAGCCACCCATGATGTGCTGGTCCACGTGGTGATAGCTGACGTATTCCGCAGCGGCGGAACCGAATCCGTGCCCTTGGAAGCGATGCCGCGCGAGCGGAACCGTGCGTCCCGGCCGATCCTGATACGGCGCGACCGCGAGTTCGATCGGACGACCACCGGATAGCGTCGCAATGGTCGTGGGCTCCGTCGAATCCGTATCCGGCACTGCACCATTCGCGAACCAGCCATCGACGACGAACCTGTCGACATCGGCGGGCCGCACCCCCTCCGACCGCAAGATCTCGACGACCCGGTCGAGATCACCCAGCGGGCTGTACCGGAGTCCGTTGTCCAGCTTCTCCATCTCGATGCTGAACACCAACCGGTCGTCCTCGACAATCGCGACACCGCCGTCGTGCGACACTTTGATTCCGCAGATCACCACGTCGCGCCACTGTACCGACGACACCACGCCCCACCGACGGTGAGAATAGTTGCCGCCGAAGCATTTTCACTCTTCTCCGGTACCCGGCTCCGTGTCCCCGCCGCCGCGGATCGTCCACAGCAGCCCCTCGAGCTCGTCGGGCTTGATGAGCACATCGCGCGCCTTCGACCCCTCACTGGGGCCGACGACACCGCGGGTTTCCATCAGATCCATCAGGCGACCGGCCTTGGCGAAGCCGACGCGCAGCTTGCGCTGCAGCATGGAGGTCGAGCCGAATTGTGAAGTGACGACCAGTTCCACGGCCTGGATGAAGACATCCAGATCGTCGCCGATATCGGGATCGACATCCTTCTTCTCACCGGCCTTGGCGGCGGTGACGCCCTCCTGGTACTCGGGTTCGGCCTGGTTCTTGGTGAAGTCGACGACCCCGTGGATCTCCTCATCGGAGATGAACGCGCCCTGCAGCCGGGTCGGCTTGTTCGCGCCCATCGGCAGGAACAGTCCGTCACCCATACCGATCAGCTTCTCCGCGCCGGGCTGATCCAGGATGACTCGTGAATCCGTCAGTGACGAAGTGGCGAAGGCCAATCGGGACGGCACATTGGTCTTGATCAGACCGGTGACCACGTCCACCGAAGGACGCTGGGTCGCGAGTACCAAGTGAATGCCTGCGGCGCGGGCCTTTTGGGTGATGCGCACGATCGCGTCTTCGACATCGCGCGGCGCGGTCATCATGAGGTCGGCGAGCTCGTCGACGATGGCGAGAATGTACGGATAGGGCCGATAGACCCGTTCACTGCCCAGCGGCGCGGTAATGGCACCCGACTTGACCTTCTTGTTGAAGTCGTCGATGTGGCGCACCTTATTGGCCTGCATGTCCTGGTAGCGCTGTTCCATCTCCTCCACCAGCCAGGCCAGCGCGGCGGCGGCCTTCTTCGGCTGGGTGATGATGGGGGTGATGAGGTGCGGAATGCCCTCGTACGGCGTGAGTTCCACCATCTTGGGGTCGATGAGGATCATCCGGACCTCGTCCGGAGTCGAGCGCGCCAGCAGCGATACCAGCATCGAGTTCACGAAGCTCGACTTACCGGAACCGGTCGAACCGGCGACCAGCAGATGCGGCATTTTCGCGAGATTCGCCGAGACGAAATCGCCCTCGATATTCTTGCCGAGCCCGATCACCAATGGGTGGTGGTCATTTCGGGTCGAGGGGGCCTTGAGCACATCGGCCAGGCGCACCAGTTCGCGATCGGAGTTGGGCACCTCGATACCGACGGCGGACTTACCCGGAATCGGGGCCAGCAGCCGAACATTCTCGGTGGCAACGGCATAGGCGATATTGCGGGCCAGCGCGGTGATCTTCTCGACCTTCACACCGGGCCCGAGTTCCACCTCGTAGCGGGTGACCGTGGGACCGCGCACGAAACCGGTGACCGCCGCGTCGATCTTGAACTGCACCAGCACCTCGGTGATCGCCTCGATCATCGATTCATTGGCGGCACTGCGCTTCTTGGGCGGATCGCCATCGGTGAGCAGCGTCAGCGGCGGGAGGGTGTAGTCGCCCTCGACCTCGCGGTCGTTGATGAACTCCAGCTGCTTCGGCGGCGGTGGGGTCTGGTCCTCGACCTTGACCGGGACGCGCTTCTTCGGCTTGGGCTTTTCTTCGGGCGCCGCCTCGGTCGCCATCGGTTTCGCATCGCGCAGTGGCGGTTCGCCCATGACCTCGGTGACCGCATCGGAGCCGCCGAATTCGTCGGGCGGGTAGTTCTCCTCGGGGGTACGACCACGCCGCTTCGACTTGGTATTGCGATGCAGCGGGAATCCGTCGGCATCGTAATTGGCCGGATCGAAATCGGATTCGCCGTCGTAGTCGCCGTATTCGTCCCCGCCGCTGCCGGTGCCGAAGTACTCGCGCAACCGCTGCGGTACTTCGCGAACAGTGGTTCCGGTTACCAGCAGCACACCGAAAATGATGGCCAGCAACAGAATCGGCACCGAAAGCCAGGCGGTGAGCCCGTTGGTGAGCGGTCCGCCGACCACGAATCCGACGAAACCCGCAGCGCGCGAACGCCCGTGCGCATCGGTCGGCGATCCGGCGGCGATATGCCACAGGCCCAGTACCGGCAATCCGATCAGCAATCCGCCGAGTACCAGCCGCGGCCGGATCTCCGGACGTGCCTCGGTCCGCATCAGGACAATGGCGATTCCGGTGGCCACGAACGGCAATCCGGCCGATGCCGACCCGGAGACCGCACGAATCGCCTCCTCGACCCAGTGTCCGATCGGCCCGCCCGCCGAGAGCCATACCGCGGCCGCGATCACCGCGCTGAGGGCGATGAGGGCCAGCGCGATGCCGTCGCGACGATGCCCGTGTTCGATTTCGCCCGCCCGGCTCACGGCCCTGGTGGTGGCGCCGAGTCCGCGCGCGAGCATATTCCAGCCGCTACTGATGCCGCGGCTGATCACCGCGAGCGGTGCGGTGTCGGACCTGCGGCGGACCGGGCGGCGCGCCGGTGTGGTGCGAGCACGCGGCGCGGGCGAGCGACGTTGAGCGGTGTTGCGAGCCTGGCCCGAACGAGATGCCGCCGTGGTCCTCCCCCGGGCCGATCCCGCCCGCGCACGAGTGGTCGTGGAGCTGCGGGACTTACCTGCCATGGACTCAGGCTAGTCGCAAACGCCCCATCCAGACCATCAACCACACAGGTATCCCACGTCGCTCCCCCGCCTCCCCGGGTATTTTGCCGGTCGTGAGTGCCACTGGAGTACCTGACCGGGCCGGAAGTAAAGAGCTAGGCAGCTTTTGGGCGTTCCCGATGAGTACCCATGTGCGTACGAAATCAGTCGTCGCGAAAATCGGTCGCTCTTGGCGTGTCGGCCCTGATCACAACGAGCGATCCGCCTCGAGGACAGCCCGCACATCCGCCGGATCACCCGCGGTTTCGATCCGGACCTCATCGCGGCCGAAGGCGTGCAGCAGCAGTTCTGAGGGCTTGCCGGTCAGTATCACCTGCGCCGTCGCGGACTTCGTATGCACCACGGCCCGCCTGCCGTCGGGGGTGGCCAGTTCGACGGTGACCGGCGCTTTGCGATAGGCCATCCGGCCCATGCGCCGCAGCGCCGACCACAGCTGGTCCTCCTCGGCCGCGGAGAGGTCACGCGGCTCCCAGCCGGGTTCGCCGCGGCGCACATCCTCGTGATGGACGAACATCTCGGTCAGATTGACGACGGCATCGAGCGGTTTGAGCGGCGACCACCACGGCGGGCCGGAGCGCACATCGGCGAGCAGGTCCGGGAATGGCCGCCGCGCCGCCTTGGCCTGCACCGACGCCAGATATCCGGCGAACGGTTTCAGCATGATGCCCGGCGACGCGTCCGGGCGGCGTTCCCGAACTACCAAGTGCGCGGCCAGATCTCGCACCGTCCAGCTGCCGCACAGCGTGGGCGCGTCCGGCCCCACCGCGGACATCGTGTCCACCAGTGCCCGACGTTCCCGTTGCGCCATGCTCATCTGCCGAACATATCGGATGCGGAGTCGGCGCGGCAGTCCGACTCCGACGGACGTGGGTGTCAGACGCCAATGACCGTCGGCACGATCATCGGGCGGCGACGGTAGGTCTCGGCCACCCAGCGGCCGACCACCCGCCGCACACTCTGTGCGATGCGGTGGGTCTCAGTGACGCCCTCACCGGCCAGTCGCAACAGTTCGGCCTCGACGAGTTCCGCGGCATCGACGAGTGCGGTCGGATCATCGGAGAACCCGCGTCCGCTGATCTCGGGCGTGCTGACAGCCTTACCGGTGGTCGAGTCGACCGCGAGGGTGATCGAGATGAACCCGCCCTCACCGAGGACCAGCCGATCCGAGAGCGTCGATTCACCGACATCACCGACCGAGAGTCCGTCGACATACACATGTCCGACCGGCACGCGCCCCACGATCGAGGCGATCCCGTCGACCAGGTCCACCACCACGCCGTCCTCGGCGAGCACCACCCGATCCTCCGCCACACCGGTCGCCACGGCCAGTGCGGCATTGGCGCGCAGATGCCGCCATTCGCCGTGCACCGGCATGGCATTGGTGGGCCGCACCGCGTTGTACAGGTACAGCAATTCGCCCGCGGACGCGTGTCCGGAGACGTGCACCTTCGCATTCTGCTGAGTGATCACCGTGGCGCCGAGCCGGGACAGTCCGTTCACCACCGCGAATACCGAATTCTCATTGCCCGGAATCAGCGAGGAGGCCAGCACCACTAGATCGTCGGCGCGGATATTGATCTGGCGATGTTCACCGCGCGCCATCCGCGACAGCGCCGACAGCGGTTCGCCCTGCGAGCCGGTCGAGATGAGCACCAGCCGATCGCCCGGCAGGGTCGCGGCGACATCGAGATCGACGACCACACCGTCGGGCACCGTCAGATAGCCCAGTTCCTGCGCGATCTCCATATTGCGCACCATCGAGCGACCGACGAAACACACTCGCCGCCCGTACTTCTGAGCAACATCGACCACCTGCTGGATGCGATGCACATGGCTGGCGAACGAGGCGACGATCACCCGGTGCCTGGCCTTGCCGATCACCGTATCCAGAACGCCGCCGATTTCGCGTTCCGGCGTGACGAAGCCCGGCACCTCGGCATTGGTGGAGTCCACCAGGAACAGGTCGACGCCCTCGTCGCCGAGGCGGGAGAAACCGGCCAGGTCGGTGAGTCGACCGTCCAGGGGCAGCTGATCGAGTTTGATATCCCCGGTGTGCAGCACGACACCGGCGGGCGTACGGATGGCGACGGCAATGGCATCGGGAATCGAGTGGTTGACCGCGAAGTACTCGCAGCCGAACGGGCCGTGCGTGGTGTGCTGGCCCTCGATCACCTCGACGAGCTTGGGACGCTGCCGGTGCTCGCGGCATTTCGCGGCCACCAGCGCGAGGGTGAATTTCGAACCGACGACCGGGATATCGGCCCGCAGGCGCAGCAGGAACGGCACCGCGCCGATGTGGTCCTCGTGGCCGTGGGTGAGCACGATGGCTTCGACATCGTCCATCCGGTCCTCGATGGGCCGGAAGTCGGGCAGGATCAGGTCGACGCCGGGCTGCTGATCCTCCGGGAACAGCACGCCACAGTCGACGATGAGCAGTTTGCCGCCGTATTCGAAAACGGTCATATTGCGGCCGATTTCGCCGATGCCGCCCAGGGCGAAGACACGCAGACCATTCTTGGGCAGCTTCGGCGGGGCACCGAGCCGGTCGGCTAACGCCCGCTCGACAGGAGCCGACACCGGTTGCTCACCACGTCCGCGACCGCGCTGCTGACGGCCGCGAGCCGGTCTGCGGGGCTGCTCGGCCGGGGCCTTCAGCGCGGCCTTTTTCGCGGGGGCCTGCTCTGGTGCGGCCTGCTTGGACGCGGTGTCGGACTGCGCTAGATCGCCGACGTCGGATTGCGCCGTCCGATCGGACTTTTCGGTGCTGGCCGGTGGACGCTGCGGGGCGGGTTCTGGTGCGCCCGCCCGCCGGGTCGCGGTCCGGCGGGGGCGACGACCTGCTGCTTCAGTCATGACTGCACCTCACTACTGGTCGGTTCGATCATGTCTGACAATGCGGTGATTCTGATTCGCTCACTCCTCATGAAAGCACCCCTGCCAGCCGGAGGTCGGCGGCGAGGACATCGAGTTGTTCGGTGGTCGGCATCAATTGCGGCAGGCGCGGCTCGCCGGCATCCACACCGAGCAGACGCAACCCGCCCTTGCTCATCGCGACGCCACCAAGTCGCGACATCGCGGCGTTCAACGGCAGCATGCCCACATTGATCTCGCGAGCGCGCACCACGTCACCCGCGGTGTAGGCCTCAAGCAAGGCGCGCAGCCGCTCGGGCACGAGATGTCCGATGACACTGATGAATCCGGTTGCGCCGACCGACAGCCACGGCAAGTTCAGCGCGTCGTCACCGGAGTAGAAGGCCAGATCGGTATTCGCGATGAGATCCGCGCCCGCGTTCAGATCGCCCTTGGCATCCTTGACCGCGACGATGCGCGGATGTTCGGCGAGTTTGCGAATAGTGTCGCTGGCAATGGGAACCACCGAGCGCGGCGGAATGTCGTACAGGGTGACCGGCAGATCGGTGGCATCTGCGACGGCGGTGAAATGCGCGATCAGGCCGTCCTGGGTGGGCCGGGAGTAGTACGGGGTCACCACGAGCAGGCCGTGCGCGCCCGCACGCTGGGCATTGCGGGCGAGTTCGATCGAATGCGCGGTGTCATAGGTGCCCGCGCCCGCGATCACAGTGGCGCGAGCGCCGACGGCATCGACGACGGCGCGCAGCAGATCCGCCTTCTCCGATTCGGTGGTGGTCGGCGATTCCCCGGTGGTACCGGAAATCGCCAGCAAATCGACGCCGCGGTCGACCAGGCGGGCCGCGAGCGCGACTCCGGCATCGACATTGAGCTTGCCGTCGGCACCGAAGGGAGTCACCATCGCGACACCTACCGTGCCGGACGCGCGCAGCTCCGTAGGCGTCGATTCACCGTTCGTCATGGTCAGAAAGGCTACCCGCTCCCGGGAACAGCCTCGACACCCTCATCGCCGAACGGCCTGCCCCGGCGAGTGATTCACCTCGCAGTACCCGATCTTGATGTCAAATCCGCCCTTGAATGATGCCATGAATGGCGTCACAATGATGTCATGGATTTGAACAAATACACCGCACAGCTACGCGAGGACCTTATCGCGGCCGCCGCGCTCGGCGACGAAAAGACCCAGGCTACCGCCGCCGCCCTGGCCGCTGCGACCGAGAGTTCGGCACGATTGGCGCTGCTCGCGGCGCTATCGGACCTCGCCGCGGAGGTCAGCGCAGAGCTCGGCGACCGCACGGTTCACGTCTCGGTGGACGGCACCGACGCCACCGTCGACGTCCGAAAGAATCCGGCGACGGAAAACGAGCATCCGACGATCGAGGAGATGACCGGCGATATCAGCCGAGTCACCCTGCGGATGGTCGAGCAATTGAAGGCCAAGGCCGAGGAAGCCGCTGCGGCCAGCGGGGTTTCGCTGAACTCGTGGCTGTCGAATGCTGTCAGCGGTGCACTGCGCGACCAGATGCGCGGATACGGACCCAAGCGCGACATCTGACTTGGATACACTTCGGGTACCGCCAACTATTGCAAGCGGGCCCGGTGGCTGATTCGATCGCGGACCGACAGGCGTTCAGCCTGGACTGTCGCCGCACGCCGGAGCACCGGTTTCCAGCCGCCCACGATGACGCGCTCAACGGTTACCTGTGGTTACTCGCTCGCGGACACGCCCGGGCATGTTCACAACAGCGGCGCGAGATCGCCGCGATCGCCGATCACCACCTCGTCGAGTTCGAGCCAGTCGGCCATCTCACGCAGTGCGTCGGTGAGTGCCCGCGCCGTCTCCGGACTACTGTGGCCCGGTTCGGCGAAGGCACCCGGCACCAGCAGCCTGCTCGACGCCCGCTCGGCACGTAGGTCGACGCGTCCCACGAGTTCTCCGTTCAGGAGGAACGGAAATACGTAATACCCGTGCACCCGTTTGGGTTCCGGCGTGTAGATCTCGATTCGGTAGTGGAAGTCGAAGATCCGCTCGGTGCGGGTCCGGAAGAAGATGAGCGGATCGAAAGGGCACAGCAAGGCCGCGCCCTCGATTCGGCGCGGTGTCGAGGCACCGGCGCGCAGATAGGCGGGTTTACCCCAGCTCGCCACCTCGACCGGTTCCAACTCTCCCGCATCGACCAACTCCGCGATGGCCGGTTCGGTTTGTGAGCGATGCAGGCGGTAGTAGTCGCGCAGGTCGGTCTCGGTCGCGACGCCGAGTGCGGTGGCCGCGCGCAGCACCAATTCCCGTACCGCCTCGGCCTCGGATACATTGCGCGCCAAGATCTCCGGCGGGATCACTCGCTCGGCCAAGTCGTAGTGGCGGGTGAACCCGACCCGCTTGTCGACCGAGAGTGCACCTGCCGCGAACAGCGCCTCGCAGATCATCTTGGTGTCGCTGAGATTCCACCACGAGCCCTTCGGGCGCGGCTTGTCCAGCTCGAGGTGGCGCTCCACCTCACCGGCGGTGGCAGCGCCGACCTCGGTGATGACGTCGAGAATGCCCTTGCCGAGGGTGGGATTGCGTTCGGTCACCCGGCGCATGCCGCTCCAGCGCCCGTGTTCGTATTTCCGCATCCGCCAGCGCATGAGCGGCCAGTCCTCGACCGGGATCAGTGCGGCCTCGTGCGCCCAGTATTCGACCAGCCGCCGCGGGCGGCGCACACCATTGCTCCAGGCGGCATCGTCGAGCACCGTTCGGTCGTAACCGCCGATCCGGCTGAAGACCGGCGCATAGTGCGCGCGCACCACCGCCGATACCGAATCCAGTTGCAGCAGTTGGGTTCTGCCGAGCACATCGAGAATCGTCCGCCGGGTCGGCGCGGCCGGTTTCCGCCGCCCGAAACCCTGCGCGGCCAGCGCCGTCCGACGCGCCGCGACCGCACTCATCGTCCGCATGATCACGACAATGCCATGGGGGTACGACAGGTTACGTCGAGACCGAGACCTCGCCCGCGGTATCGATCTCGGTGCGCCGATCCCGCTCCGGTGCGTTCGCCAGGACCGTGGCCAGTACCCGTCGGCCCATCGGCAATACCCGAACAGTCACCGAACCGGCATTGGCCGCATCCAATTCCCGGGTCGCCGATTCGATCACCTGCTGGCGCACCCATTTCGGCACCCCGGCGAATCCACCATCGTCGAGCAGCACCACCTCGACCCCGCGCGAACGTGCGCCGCGGGCGGCACTGCTCAATTCGTCGGTCACCAATTGCGGTGCGCGCAGACCGTCCCGGAGTTCGGCCTCCAGCAGCCTGCACTCTTCGCGTTCGCCCGCGGTGAGTTCGGCGCCGTCGGCGATGCGTTCCAGAATCGGCCGGGCCACCTTGTCGAGCCGGGCCAGCTGCCGATCCCGTTCGCCGTTCTGCGCGGCCATGGTCGCCTCGGCGGCCGCGCGCATGGTGGCCTCCTCGCGCAGCAGCCGCAGCGAGCGCTGCATCGGCCGCATGACCGCCGCGCCGATCGAGACGCCGGCAACCGTGGCGATCGGCACGATGGATCCGACCACCACCCGCAGGCCGTTCGTCGCGGCGACCACCGCGATCACCGCCGCGATGCCCGCGACACCGCACCACGCCGCACCCAACCGGCCGCGGACCACCAGCACCGCGAGCACATAGGACGAAGCGAATGCGGTCCAGACCTGCTTGGACATGCCGTGGTCGATACTCACGGTGGTCAACGCCGCCGCGATCGGACCGGCCGCGGCCACCGCGATGGCGGCGGGCAGCGGCAGCGGATCGACCGGGATCACCAGGACCAGCACTCCGGCACCGGCCACCAAAACCAGCGCGGTGGCGGCCAGCAGCAGCGGCGATTCGGCGAAATTGCGGACCATGTACAGCAGGATCGTGGCCTCGAAGATGACCAGGAAGAGCCAGGCCGACCGGTCCCGCAGCCCGAGCAGATCGCGTAGGCCGAATTCGTTATCGGTATCAGCCATCGCCACCCCAGACCAAGGTCACCGTGGTCCCCTCCCCCGGTTGGGATTCCACGAATCCGGCGCCGCCGGCCAGCTGACGCATCCGGCCGAGGATGCTGACCGAGACGCCGAGCCGATCGGCGGGCACCCGGTCCAGATCGAAACCCGCGCCGTTATCGCGGAATACGACACGGATACCGCCCGCACTGATCGTCACCGTGACGGTGCGCTGCACGGTGCGGCCCGCAACGGTGGCGTGGCGCAGACTATTTCGCGCCGCCTCGGCCAGGGCGGCGGCAATGGTGCCCGCCGCGTGCACCGGTAGGCGCAGGTCATCGAGTCCGGCCCAGCGGCGCGCGGTGAATCGGATGCCCGGATTCACCTCATGGATAGCCGAGCGCAGGAAGCCGATCGCCGATTGCGCGTCCAGTCGGTCGGGTTCGGTATTGGTGCCGCGACATTCGTCGAGTTGTTCCAGCGTGCGTTCGGCCTGACCGCGCAGCACCGGCGATTCGGCACCCGCCCGCGAGGCGTCGAGCAGGGTCGACAGCACGGCGTCGTGGATCAATGCGGCGAAGCGGGCGCGCTCGCGATCGCGTGCCGCGGCACCTGCCACGGCGGCCGCGCGGCGGCTCGCGATCACCGATTCCCGGTCCACCCGCGCGGCCGCCGCGAGTGCGTAGACGCAGCACCACAGGAACAGTGCGCACAGGCCGGCGGCCCTGGCGAAATCGCCGATCAGCGACCAGACCGTCGCATCGGGCAGCACATACCGGTTCGCCACTGCCGCGGTAGCAGCGCCGACCAGGAGATAGCAGGTTGCCAGCGCCGGACGCCAGGCCAGTACGGCCGCCAGCACGCCGAGCGCGATCACCCGATACATCCATACCGATGTGGTGTCGGTCAACGGCACGGCATAGATGAACGGCATGGTCGTAAGCGCCGCAAGATAACTCAGCGCGGCCGCACCGGCCACCACGCGAATCGCCCTGCGGCCCATGGTGAACGAGACGACGGCGAGCACCGGGAACCAGCCGAGCGCCACGCCGACCACCAGGCTCGCCCATGGGCCGGAGACGAATTTGGCCTGGTCGGCGATGTCGGGTAATTCGACGATCGCGACGATCACACCGGCGATTCCGACGGCCAGGCCCATCCGGCGCAGAATGCGATCCGAGGCCGCTTCGATAATCTTCTCCCTGGACACCGCGGTCCGCCCACGGCGCCACCGACTCGCCCGGAACGGGTCGGCAGAGGTCGCAGTGGTTATCGAGGTGTCCAGCGCGCTGGACGCGGTCATCCGCGGGGATGCCGCTCGGGAACCGGTAGCCATCCGTCCTCTACCGCCCGCTTGTAGAGGTCGGTCTTGGTGGGAGCCGGACGACCCGCGTCGGCGTACTTCTGCCGGATGCGCCCCAGATAATCGTTGACGGTCTGTTCGGACAGACCCGTCAGCCGCGCGACGCGGGAGGCCTTCTCACCGGAGGCGTAGAGGGTGAGTACCTCTTCCTGGCGCGGGCTCAGACCGACATCGGACAGTTGCGGATCGCCGTCGATGGCAGCGGCCCAGTCGGTGGTCACCACCAGCTCACCCGAGGCCGCGCGGCGCACCGCCGCGACCACCGTCGGCACATCCTCGGATTTGCGCACCACGCCGAGCACACCGGCCTTCGCCGCGGCGCGCACCAGGAACGCGTTATCCGCGCCGGTGAATACCAGAACCTCGACGCCGCGGTTACGCAGAGCGCGCACGTTGCCTTCGGGCGAGGATCCGTCGGCCAGTCGCAGATCGAGCACGACCAGGTCCAGCGGGGCGCTGTTCGCCGCCGCCGCAAGCAGCTCCGGTACGGTACCCGCCGTCAGCACCAGATCGAGATCGGGTTCCGGCGCCAGCATCGCGGCAAGCCCGATAGCCACCGATTCGTGGTCTTCGACCAGCCCGATCCGGCGCGGCGCTGTTTCGCCCCCTTCGGCCCACATCACCTCGATACTCCGTTCCCGAGCAAACTCGTCACATCCCCGCCGCTACAACATCGCCTCGTAGTATGCCCGGATCCGCCGGATACCGGTCAGACACCAAAATTCGGGGGACGCGCATTACCCCATGAGCTGCGCCGCGACGGTCGCGCCGAGTTCCCAGCACTGCTGGATCTCCTCCTTGCCGGGCGCGCCCATCACGATGACCGGCGCGGCAACCTGCTCCCAGCCGAGTCCGGTGGTCACGCTTCGCACGCCCCGCTCGGCCCCCTCGGTGCCTTCATTGCCGTGCAGATAGAAGCCGAACGGCCGACCGCGCGTCGAATCGAGGCACGGGTAGTAGAACGTGTCGAACGCATGCTTGAGCGCGCCGGACATGTAGCCCAGATTCGCCGGGCTACCGAGCAGATAACCATCGGCCGCCAACACATCGCTCGCCGTGACCGCGAGCGCGGCCCTGCGCTCGACCTCCACCCCCTCGATCTCCGGATCCGTCGCGCCCGAGACCACCGCCTCGAACATCGCCTGCATATGCGGTGACGGAGTGTGATGAATGATCAGCAGCCGTGGCACATCCAGCAGCGTACTGCCGCCTTGAACTCGAGTCGGATTTAAGGCCCTCGGCTATTGACTGGCGACAAAATAGGAGGAAAATAAAGGTTTACACCAGAAAACCGGAAGTGCCGAACTGTCGGCGGAGACGTCCAAAGGCATGGGAGACACTTTCGAGGATCTGGCCAGGCCCCCGGCAAGCCAGTCGAATATCGGAGCTGTCAGCGACGACTGAAACTCATGAATTCGATGGAGACTACCGGGGACTGATCTGTGTGGGGGTTCTTTTGCTCGAGGGCCTGTTCCCGAGGGCTCAAATCGCGAGCGCCTTCGATTCCAGCTATTCGGGCGACATCCGGACGTATCCCCATGACGCACATATCGCGCCCACGACAATGCACTGATGGCGCAGCCTTCTCGACGTTTGCCTGCACCACTACATGGTGATCATCCATCCAGGCTCTAGCTTGCTCGGCGCGCGCGGGGTCGGCGACAGGGGCGAGGAATCGCTCGGCACAGGACATCGAAGCCCACGAGAATGCGCTGGTGGCGGGGGCTTCCTTGGGTTTGGGTGCGCCAGTGCATGGTGATCGGCTGACCGGATTCGGGGTGGCCCCGATGCGGCGATGGGTCAGGGGGTGTGGTCCAGTTTTTCCAGGGCTACTGCGCGGCGCATGGTTTCGCGGGCTCGGGTGCGGTCGCCGGCGTAGTCGTAGGCGCGAGCCAGGCGGTAGGAGACGCGCCAGTTGTCAGGGTCGGCCTCCCATTCCTGTTTGACCTTGTTGAAGAGTTCGTCCGCGGCGGCTCGTTCGATGCGGCCGGACGGGCGGCGCGGGAGGTTCGAGGTGTCGAGTTCGAGGCCCTCGTCGTGGATGCGGCGGGCCAGGTGTTGGTGCGCCAGGGCCGCGCGGACGGTGGCGACGACGATCCAGACGCCGAGCAGCGGCAGGATCAGGACACCGATGCCGATGACGACGGCCGCGAGGTCGCCGGAAGCGATGAGGCTGAGCGCGATGCGGCCGAGCAACACGAAGTAGAAGCCGAGCACGACGACCAGAGCCGCGATGAATGCGACGACCTTGCGGACATCGGTGCCGCGCGCGTCGGTGTCCGAGCCCTGGTCTTCCGGCTGGACCGGTTCCTGTGTCACAGATCCAGGAACGGGTCGAGCCCGACGGTCAGGCCTGGGCGATCGGCGATCTCGCGGACGCCGAGCAGTACGCCGGGGGCGAAGGAGGAGCGGTCGATCGAATCGTGGCGGATGGTGAGGGTTTCACCCTGGGTGCCGAAGAGCACCTCCTGATGTGCGACGAGTCCGGCCAGGCGCACCGAATGCACCCGCACGCCGTCGACATCGGCACCGCGCGCGCCCTCGAGTTCCTGGGTGGTCGCGTCGGGGCTGCGGCCGACTCCGGCCTTGTCCCGTGCGGCGGCGATCAGGCCCGCGGTGCGATATGCGGTGCCCGAGGGCGCGTCGACCTTGTTCGGGTGATGCAGTTCGATGACCTCGACCGAATCGAAGAACCGCGCCGCCTGCTCGGCGAACCGCATGGACAGCACGGCGCCGATGGCGAAGTTCGGGGCGATGAGCACACCGGTCTCCGGCCGCCCGGCCAACCAGCCGCGCACCTCGTCCAGGCGCCCCTCATCGAATCCGGTGGTCCCGACGACCGCGTGAATTCCGCGTTCCACCAGGAACTTCAGATTCCCCATCACCACATCGGGATTGGTGAAGTCGACGACCACCTGCGTGCCCGACTCGGTGAACGACTCGAGCGAATCATCCTTGTCGACGGTCGCGACCAACTCCAGATCGTCGGCCGCCTGCACCGCCGCACAGATCGCCTGACCGACTTTCCCCCGCGCACCGAGCACTCCGACCCGAATGGTCACCGCACCTCCTAATTCCACCAACGACCCCGCCAGCCTATCGACCCCGCTCCCCTTCCGGTCCGCTGACCTCCGGTGATCGGCGACACGCGGCTCAGGCGCCGACCATATTCTCGGCCATCCGCTCCAGCAGGCGAACGGTCTCGACGTACTGGTCGTCGGTGATGCCGTCGAGCATGGCGCGGCGGCGCTTGCCGATCAGGGTGAAGGCTTGGTGGTGGGTGGTGCGGCCGGTGTCGGTCAGGGCGAGGGTGCCCGAATCGTCGCTGACGTCACCGCGATCCACCAGCTGCGCGAGTTGGATGCCCCACTCCGAAGGGTCGTTCCAGAAGGGGGCGAGGCCGTCACGGACGTCGGCGGCGTGGCGGGGGCCTTCGGCGAGTGAGTTGAGGATCTGCCAGTGGCGGCGGGTCAGACCGGACGCGGCGAGATCGTCCTCGAAGCGGGCGTCGATCCGGCGGTCGAGTTCCTTGAGCCAGTAGCCGATCGGACGTGGTGCTGCCATCGTTCCTCCAAAGAATGTAGAATTACAACTACATGTAATATGACATGAAAGTAGGCCCGATGGAAGAGCGCGATGCGGTGACCGCGGCCGTCGAGGCGGCGATGGTGCGGATCCGGCGCCGGCAGACCCGCGGGGCACTCGGCAAAGATTCGCCGATACCGATCGCGGTGTTCCAGGTGCTGGATGCGGTAGCAGGCGCGAATGCGGACACCGTCGGAACCCTGGCCCCGGCCTTGGGCGTCGATCAGCCACGTGCGAGTCGCCTTGTCGCCCAGGCGGTTTCATCCGGCCTCCTGGAGCGGGTGGCGGATCAGCAAGACGGCAGGCGAGCCGTCCTGCGACTGGCCCCCGCCGGACGCGCCGCCGTAACCGCGGCACGCGACGGCCGCCGAAGCGCCATGGCAGCCGCGATGGCGGACTGGACCGACCGTGAGCGCGCCGAATTCGCCCGCCTGCTCGGCCGATTCGTCGACGCACTCGACCAACACCCCGGTCCGCGCAATTGAAAACCCTGCACAGACCGCACGAGAGGATGAAGTACCGCCGCGCTAATCGAACACAATGACCTGCCGCAGCGCATGCCCGGCAGCGAGCTCATCCATGGCGCGGTTGATTTCGTCCAATCCGACGTGCGAGGAAACCAGCTTCTCGACGGGCAACCGACCCTCGCGCCACATCCGAACATACTCCGGGATATCGCGGGAGGGCACCGCCGAGCCCAGGTAGCTGCCGATGATGGTGCGGCCTTGCGCGACCAATGCGAGGGGCGAAATGCTCGCACGGGCATCGGGGGCAGGCAGTCCGACGGTGACGGTTGTACCGCCGGGTCCCGTTGCGGCAATGGCGGTTTCGAAGGCGCGGACATTGCCCGCGGCCTCGACCACGATCTCCGCCTGGATGCCCTGTTCCGCGAGTTCGGCCGGTGTATATGCGGCGCTCGCGCCGAGTTCCTTTGCGAGAGCAAGCTTTTCCGGCACGGTATCGACGGCGATCACCGCGTGCGCGCCGAGTGACACCGCGACGAGCACCGCCGCCATGCCGACGCCGCCGAGCCCCACGACCATGATCCGATCTGCCGCACCGGGTTTCGCGGAGTTGAGCAGCGCACCACCACCGGTGAGCACCGCGCAGCCCAGTACCGCGGCAACCTCCGGCGGGACGTCGGCATCGACCGGAACCACCGATCGGCGATCCACGACGGCGTGCGTCGCGAAAGCGGACACGCCGAGGTGATGATGCACCTCCGCACCCCCGCGGTGCAGCCGCCGCCCACCGCTCAATAGCTCACCCGCATTGTTGGCAACGCTGCCCGGCCCACACGGCGTGCGGCCGTCACTGGCACAGCCCGCGCACTCCCCGCAGCGCGGCAGGAATGTCATCACCACGCGCTGCCCCACCGCGAGATCACTGCCACCCGGCCCGATCGCTTCGACGATGCCCGACGCTTCGTGCCCGAGCAGCATCGGCACCGGTCGCACCCGGTTTCCGTCCACCACCGACAGGTCGGAATGACACAGCCCGGCGGCCTCGATCCGCACCAGCAGCTCACCCGCCCCCGGCTCCCCCAGATCCAGCTCACAGACGGTGATCGGCGCCGACTCGGCGAACGGCGTGGGCGCTGCGATCCGCTCCAGGACCGCCCCTCGAATCTTCATTCCACGACGCTACCGCGCAGCGTCACAGACAGACCAACATGGCCCGCATCACTCGGGGGTGGCACCATGGAGCGCGATTGGCTAACCTCGACGCCCGTGACGGTGCTCCCGTAGGCCGCCTTGTACCGAGCCCGGGGTCGGGACCGTCACGACACAAGGAGAAATCCCCTGGCCCACCCGTCACCCGACCACCACCCCTCACGGAATCGCTCCGCGATGCCCTCTGTCCAGTTCAATCACACCATTGTCGGCTGTCGCGACAATCGGGTGTCCGCCGAATTCTGGTCGGACATCCTGGGTTTGGAACTAGGAAAAGAGTGGGGCCCGTTCATACCATTGCCGACGGGTAATGGAGTCACATTCGACTTCGCGAACGTGCCACCGCACATCACCGAAATCCAGCCCCAGCATTACGCATTCCTGATCTCCGAGGCCGAGTTCGACGCGGCCTACGCCAAGATCCAGCGCTACAAACTGGAGCATTGGGCCGACCCCCGACAACAGGGCGTCAACGAGATCAACCACAACGATGGCGGTCGCGGCGTCTATTTCCTCGACCCCAGCGGTCACTTCATGGAACTGATCACCGTCCCCTACGGTGGTTGGCCGACGTAACCCGCCCCGTCACGCTGTGGCGGTCGGCGGCCATGGATTCGGTTTGACGCTGGTCGGTTTGCGGGTGGGCACGTCATCCCAGTCGAAATGCGTGCCCACCCAGGCCTTCGGTCGATCGAAGTGGATTTCCTGGGCAACGAAGCGCGTGCCCAGGAAAGAGATATCGCCGAAGAAGTCGCCCTCGGTGAAGTCGACCGAGCGTCCGCCGAGCGCCGCCTGCGGGAACCTGACACCACCATGGAATTCGGCCTGAGAGAAATTCGTTTCGCGAGTGCCTCTGTTGCGTAGTCGATTCAGCGCGCCGATCTTCGCTTCGTCGAAGGCGGTAAGCGTGGCGTAGAACTGCGTGGACTTGAATGTGATACGGGAGCTTGTGAATTCGGCGCGGTCGAAGGCAACGTGCTCGCCGTCCAGGACGGCACGCTCGAACGAGGTCAGCTCGGCCCGGAACTTCGTGTCCTGGAACGAGGTTCGAGAACCGACGAAGCGAGCTCCGGCGAAGGTGGTGCGTGGACCGATGAAGCCGACGCCCTCGAACGACACCGAGCCCTCGAAGGTGACACCGGCGAAGGTGGTTCCGAATCCTGCCAATTCGGCCTTCTCGACGCGATGCGAACCGAACTCCGCCCCGGCGAACGACACCGCGCCGTCCCGGAAGGTCGCATCGCGGAACGTGACGTGCGGACCCACGAACAGGGCCCGCTCGAACATGGTTTTGTCGCTGAACACCGCGCGCGCGAAGGACGTATGCCTGCCCGCGAATACGGCGTACCGGAAGTCGGCCTTCTCGATGACCGCACCGTTGAAGGTGAAGTCACATGCCGACCAGGAGACGTCCGCGGACCGCTTCAGATGGTCGGCGATCACCTTGACAATGGTCCGGCGCACCTCGCGATCATTCTGCCGGAAGTGGTAGACCCGTTCGATCTTGGTGCCCGCCTCATCGGCCGATTCAGCCCGCGAGACAAGATGGTCGGATCCACCGGCCGCGTCATAGGGCAGCCGCAAATACCCGCACAGCACATCGATGCACTGCTGCCTGCGACTCGGCGCCGAAAACTCGTCGGCTACCCCCGCCATCGCATACACCCCGGCGATCCGAACAGCCGGGTCCGCATCCCCCAACTGCCGCGCCGCCGCCCCGAACAACTCCGCGAACCGCCCGCGCTCCAGATCCCGCTGCCGCCGATACGCCACCACCAGCGCGACCGCTCCGCCAACCCCGGCGGCCACCGACAGCGCGATCTTGGTGAGGTCCAACTGATTCGGCGTCTCGGCCTTCGCACCCAAGAGCCACCACAACAACCACCAGGTCAGCCCGGCAATCACCAATCCACCGACAACCACACCCGCCACCGCGAACAACAGGGCCGCGCGGTGTAGTCGGTTGGCCAACCGCCCCCATCGCATCCCCGCATGGTAGCCGGATTGTCGCTCGCCGACTACCCCGGACGGATCAGCTACCCCTGCGCCCCTTACCTTTTCGACTGCGCTTCATGATGCGCGGCGGGGCGGCCGATCCGGCGGTCACGGTAGCTCGGTCACGCGCGGCTCCCGTTCGAACCGGCCGCGCAATTGTTCGGTCACCTCCCACAGCCGCCGCGCGGTGGCCACGTCGTAAGACTGTGGAGACGACCTGACAGGGTTGAATCTGTTGTAGTACGAACCACTTTCGATGTCGGAGCTGATGGCCAGTTCGATGATCGGCGCCGCCCCCTTGGCCGTCGGAAGCGAAATGGCGTGCATGGCCGCCACCCGCAGGCGGGGAAACTGCCGTCCGAGATCGGAGCGAACCATTCCAGGATGCAATGCGAGGATGGCCAACTCGGGATGCCGACGCTGCAATTCATAGCCGAACAACAGATTTGCCAGTTTGCTGCGGCTATAGGCGATGAACGGATCGTAGTGACGTTCGCTGCCGAGGTCGGCGAAGTCGAGATCTATTGCACCCGAGTGGAACAGCGCCGCGCGATGGCCCTCGGAATTGACATTCACCACTCGCCCGGCCCCGCGCTGCAACAGCGACAGGAGAACGCCGGTCATCGAGAAGGGCGCCAGGTGGTGCACGGCGAAGTTCAGCTCGATACCCTCGGCGGTGACCTCTCGGTCGGGCACCATCACTCCGGCGTTGTTCACCAACGTGTCCACCGTGTCGGTGACCTGGATGATCTGGGCTGCGGCACGGTCGATTCCGGCCGCCGTGGCGACATCGGCGGTGATCACGGTGGCATCCGGCAATTCGACGCGCAACTCGGCGGTGCGGCGCGGGTCACGCCCGATGAGGATCAACCGGTGTCCGTCGCGCGCCAGCCGCCGCACGGCATGCCTGCCCATTCCGGATGTGGCCCCGACGAAGACGATGGTTCGCGATCCCGATGCGCTCATGCCGCACCCGCCACACGAGATGCCGAGCGCAGCCCGTAGACGGCGGAGATCACGCGTTCGCGCAGCGATACTGGCAGGTGGACCAGCAGCGCGAAAGTGCGGACTCCGGTTCCCGCGGCGTAGTGCCGCTTGGGCTTTCGCGTCGTCACCGCCTGCACCACCGCTCGCGCGACCGGACCGACCGGACCGAGTCGCATGCGTTCACCGGCCGCCGCCACGGCGTCGAGCTGGCTGCGGTAGAGCGCGATGCGCTCCGGATCGGACTCGGAGAACGCTTGCTGTGCACCAAGTTCCGCTTTGGCGAAGATCTCCGTGCGGGTGCCACCCGGCTCAACGAGAACCACCGGAATATTCCAGGCGGACAGTTCCAGCCGCAGTGCATTCGACCATGAGGCCAGAGCCGCCTTACTGGCCGAAATGGGCGCCATGAACGGTATCGGGAGGCGCGCGGTCGGCGCACTGATATTGACGATGCGGCCTCGGCCCGCACGCACCAGCGGCAGAAACTCTCGGCAGACGTAGGCCGGGCCGAGTGTGTTCACGTCGAACTGGCGGCGCAGCCGATCGGGCGTTACCAGCTCGAGCGGCCCCTGCACGATGATTCCGGCGTTGTTGATCACCGCGTGCAGCCCCTCGGAGCCGACCTGCTCGGCGACTGCGGCAGCTGCGCGGGCCACACTGTCGGGATCGGTGACATCCATTGCCACCGAGCGAATTTCGGCGAACTCATGACTGGGTGCGGTGGAGTGCACACCCGCGTAGACGGTGTAGCCCGCTGGATCAGCAGATCGGTGACCGCGGCGCCGATGCCGCCGGTGGACCCGGTAATGAAGACATTGCCCTGACCGTGTTTCGGCACGGCTCCTCCAGATGTTCGAATCAACATGTTACTTTGAACAGGTGAATGCGAAGGAAGCCTCTCAGATGCCTATCGACATGTCAATAGGAACATGTCGACACGAACATAATGCGGGTGATCAACCGTGTCGCTGAGGCATGCCCTGCTGGGACTACTCGCCGAAAACCCGGCGAGCGGCTGGGATCTGAGCCAGCGATTCGACGAGGTGCTGGGTTCGGTTTGGCCCGCCGGGCATCCACAGATCTACAGCGAGCTGCGCAAATTGCAGGAGAACGGATTCATCGCCGTCGACGCCGAGGGCCCGCGCGGACGCAAGGACTACCGGATCACCGAGGCGGGCCTGACCGAGGTCAGGCGCTGGCTGACCGAGACCGAGGTAGACCACACCATTCGATTGGAACCGCTGCTGCGTTCGGTGTTCTTCTGGCTGATGACACCCGAACAGGTAGCCGAGCACCTCGACCGCGAGGCCGCCTACTACCACGGCCTCGCGGAGAACTACCGCAAGATCGCCGCCGCCAAAGACCGCGGCGAATACGGTCGAAGCCCGCAGACGGATTCGCTGCGCATCGCCGCCGAGGCCGGAATCCGGCTGTCCTCGGCCCTCGGCGAGTGGGCGGACTGGACCAAAGCGCGTCTGTCGCAGGAGTCGCCAAACGAGTAACGCCGAATCGGCTACCCCTGCGCCCCTTGCGTTTTCGCTTCCTGATTCCGGCGCAGTCCGAGCCCCGCCGCCACCAGGCACGCGAAGGCGACCGCACCGACGAACCATGGGAACACCTCGCTCAGACCCCATTCGGTGGCCGCCCAGCCGGCGAGAATGGTCGGCAGCGCCATGGCGGTGTAGGCGAGCAGATAGTACGCCGACATGGTCTCGCCGCGCTTGTGTTGCGGCACAACCTCGGACAGATGCCGTAGCGAACCGCCGAAGCCGAGTCCGAAGGTCGCGCCGAGTAATACTCCGGCCAGCAGCACCACTACCCAGTTGCCGGTGTGCAATGCGGGCACGGTGAGCACCAGTGCCACCGCCATGCCGGTATCGCCGCCGATTGCCGCGCGCCGCGCCGGAATTCCGGTCGCGAAGAGCTGAGCCGTGGCACCGGCCACCGCGGTCGACGCGACGACCGCGCCACCGAAGACCAGATTGTGGATGCCGGTCTCCGCCGAGGCGAGCGACGGATACAGCGACAGCAGCACGCCGAGCACCGACCAGGCCGCCATGACACCCAGCGCGGAGAACCAGAAGTCACCGCGAATCTCCTGCGGCACAGCTGGTTTCGCGATCGTGATGCGTCCGGCGATCCGAGCGGTATGCGGTTCCCGCAAGGCGATGACACCGACGCCGATGAGCAGGCACACCATCGTGACGACGACATACGGCATGCGCAACGGGTGCGGCGCGTACTGCGCCAGCAATGCCGAGCCCAGAATCGCCACGGCCATACCGACATTGAAGGCAACACCACTGAGCTGACCGGACCGCGCACCGTGCTTCGGCCGCAAATCCAGCAGTGCCGCAGCCCCGGCGACCACCGTCGACCCGACCGCCAGCCCGTGCAGCGCCCGCGCAACCAACAGCATCGCGACATTGTCGGCCAACAGGAACACCACCAGCCCGATGATCATGGTGGCGATTGCGCCGAGCAGCACCGGCTTGCGACCGACCACATCGGAGATGCGACCGGAGACCAGCACCGCGACCAGCGCCGCGAATGCGTATACCGCGAAGACGAAGGTCGTCGTGAGCGGCGTGAAATGCCATTCCTTCTGGTACATGCCGTACAGCGGCGCGGGCACCCCGGAGACGCCGAGCGCCACCCCACTCGCCGCCAGAATCAGCGCATAGGCCCAGCGCTGAGAGGTCTGCTGGTCGGCCGCCACCGTCATTGTCGCTGCCATCGGAACCCCGATCAGGTAAGTTTGATGATGATCGAACTTCAATAGACGATACAGCCGGTACGATAACCATCAAACCACTGTGAGGTAGATCATGACCGAAACTAAGGAATCGGCCACCGAGGCGCCTCCGGTCGCCTCGTTACCCGCCGTGCTCGGCGCCCTGCAGGATCCGGTGCGGCTGGAGATGGTGCGACGGCTGAGCAATGCGGGCACCGCCGTGCGCTGTGGTGCGCTCTATGAGGTGATCAACAAGTCGACCGCCACCCATCACTTCAAGATTCTGCGCGAAGCCGGTGTCATCGAGCGACTGATTATCGACGGGCAGACCTGCCAGCGCCTGCGCTCCGACGACCTCGACAATGCCCTGCCCGGATTGCTGCCCTCGATCGTCGAGGCGGCGAACCGCGCCCACAGCGACTGACTCAACCCGCGGGTGTCGGCAGCACCGGCGGCGTGAAATGGAACGTCGGAACGGGCGGCGGAGTGAAGTGGAAGGTCGGAACCATCGGCGGTGATTTCGGGGCGGTCGGCACCGGAGTTCGCTCATCGCTGTGGAAGGTCTGCGTGGCGGTCTGGTGCAAACCCCACCAGATCGCGAGCGCCATCAAAGCCGCGACCAACAGCACGCCCCCGACATACGCGTCGAACATCCGCCACCGGTACTCCAGCGCCTGCACCAGCAGAATCTCGAGCAGCAACGTCACAACCGCAATGCCGACGATCGCGACGAACACCCCGAACGCCGCGGGCTGACGAGCCCAATGCCGCAGCGCGGCAAGCATTCCGACGAGCAGCAGCCCGCCGACGACCACGATGATCACGCTCAACAGCGCGAACTCCTCCCCCGCACTGCGATCCGACTCGCCGTCGCGCCGCACGACCCACGCACCGAACAGCAGCAGATGCGCCAGCGCGGCACCCACCACACCGACCAGCACCACGATGTACCCGCCGCGCACATCCTCGGCCGACCAATCCGATCGCAATACCAGCCCACCGATATCGGCGACGAAACTCGACAGCAGCCCGATCACCAACGCCGACAACGCTTCCGGACGCAGCAGCCGCTTGCGCATATATCCCTGCGGCAGCTGACTTCTCAGCTTCCGGAACACGCCGAACCACGCACCGAGCACACCCACGAACAGCACCGGTGTCAGCACCCGCATGCCGCCCCTGGGAATCCACATCGATAGGGAAACCACGGCGGCCGCGAAGAACCACACCCAGGCGGCCAGCCGGATCAGCGCCCGCCACATGATTTCGGCGAGCAGCCGACGCGCGCCCGCATTGCCCGGATTCGAGCCGAGCAGTCCACGCAGCGTCGCGACCGCCTTATCCCTGGTCGCGATGTTCTCGAAGTCCAGCCGCGCGCGGGTCTGCAGCAGTTCGGCATGCGCCGGGTCCTCGGCGAGACCGGCCTCGACGTGGCGTCGGGCCGCATCCGAATCATTTAGTCGCCGATAGGTTTCCGCCGCGTGGGCGTGTGTGCCCGCATGCGCGGGGGCGAGTTGCGTCGCCCGTTCGAGAGCATCGCGGGCTTCGGCTCGTGGTTTATCGGTGGTCGCCGCATCGGCGATCACTCGGGCAAGCACCAGCAGGGCGGCGACATTGTCGGGCGCCAACCGAGTCGCCATGCGCGCGTGCCGTTGCGCTTCGTCACGCATGGTGTAGGCGTCGTAGGCCAGGGCCGCGGTCAGATACGCGTCGATGCGCGCCGGATCGGCGGCGATCGCCGCGGTCGCATAGCGCAGCGCCTCGTCGGTCTGATCGAGTCGATAGGCGATATCGGCCATGCGTTCCAGCAGCACCGGATCGTCCGGTTGCTCGACCAATGCCTCGCCGATGATCCGGCGCGCCTCGTCGAGCCGTCCGAGTTCGACCGCCACCTCGGCACGCCCCAGCGCCGATCCCGTCATATCCACCCCGATCGGATCGGTGCCCGGCGCGAATCGCACCGGCCACCTTGTTGATCTACCTCAGTCCTCGACCAATCGCCGCACCGCGGCGGGCAAGTCCCGGGTGCGCCGGTACGGTCCGGCCACCGAGGCCGCGAACGGCCGCGCCAGCAGGGTACGGGCGATCGCGGAAACCTCATCGGTGGTCACCGCATCGATGCGCGTCAACGTCTCCGAAACGCTGCGGTGGTTGCCGTAACTCAGTTCGCTGCGACCGATCCGGTTCATTCGCGATGCCGAATCCTCCAGGCCGAGCACGAGTCCACCACGCAACGAACCCTTGGCGCGCGCGCATTCCGCGTCGGTAATGCCATTGGCCGCAATCTCTTCCAACACCCCGCGCGCCAATGTCGCCACCTTGCCGAGGTTTTCCGGCTGACAGCCGATGTACACCGAGAACGCGCCGGTATCGGCGAAGGTGTCGACGCTGGAATACACCGAGTACGCCAGTCCGCGTTCCTCCCGAATGCGTTGGAACAGCCGCGAACTCAGACCACCCCCGACCACGGTATTGAGCACCGACAGCGGCCAGCGCCGCTCCCCCTCGTGCCGCCCGAAGGCACGCACGCCGAAGGCCAGATGCGCCTGTTCGCTGTCGCGATGGCACCAGTGCAGCTCAGGTGCGCTGTGCGGCCGGAAGCGGCCCTCGCGACGGCGGGCCGGTTCGGCGGTCGGGTCGAGCCGGAGCGCGAATGCGCGTTGCACCAATTCCACGGTGTGGTCGTGCTCCACATTGCCCGCGACCGCGACGACCATCCGGTCCGGCCGGTAGCGCCGCAGATGGAAGCCGCGCAACTGCGCGGCATTCATCGCCTCGATGGTTTCGATGGAGCCGATCACCGGCCGCCCGATCGGATGATCACCGAAGAGCGCGGACAGGAATGCGTCGCCGACCAGATCCTCCGGATCGTCGTCGCGCATGGCGATCTCCTCGAGCACCACCTGCCGCTCGACGTCCACGTCCTCGGCCCGGCACAGGCCGTTGAGCACGACATCGGAGACCATATCGACGGCCAGCGGCAGATCCTCGTCGAGGACATGGGCGTAGAAGCAGGTCTGCTCTTTCGCGGTGAACGCGTTGAGCTCGCCGCCGACCGCGTCCATCGCCTGCGCGATATCCAGCGCCGAACGCGTCGGGGTCGCCTTGAACAGCAGGTGTTCCAGGAAATGCGCGGCACCCGCGACGGTCGGTCCCTCGTCGCGCGAGCCGACCCCCACCCAGACCCCGATCGACGCCGAACGCACGCCGGGCACATGTTCGGTGACCACGCGCAGCCCGCCGGGTAGTACGGTGCGCCGTACCCCCGCGTCGGTGCCCCGCATCTGGTCCATCCGCAGCTCCAGAGACGAACCCCCCTGCTCGCCGCGGAGCAGAGGGGTTGTCGTCTTCTTCTTCGTCACAGAGACAAGTACTACTCGGTCTCCGCCTGGCCCGCATCAACGGATTCGGCGGCTTCCGGCTCGTCGGCGCTCTCGTCGACCGGCACCAGCGAAATCTTGCCGCGGTTGTCGATATCGGCGATCTCCACCCGCAGCTTGTCGCCGACGTTCACCACGTCCTCGACCTTGGCCACGCGCTTGCCGTTGCCCAGCTTGGAGATGTGCACCAGGCCGTCGCGACCGGGCAGCAGCGAGACGAACGCGCCGAACGCGGTGGTCTTGACGACCGTGCCCAGGAAGCGCTCGCCGACCTTCGGCAGCTGCGGGTTGGCGATGGCGTTGATCTGGTCGATCGCCGCCTGCGCCGCCGGGCCGCTGGTCGCACCGACGTAGACCGTGCCGTCGTCCTCGATGGAGATATTGGCGCCGGTCTCCTCGGTGATCTGGTTGATCACCTTGCCCTTCGGGCCGATGACCTCACCGATCTTGTCGACCGGGATCTTGATCGCGGTGACGCGCGGAGCGTACGGGCTCATCTCGTCCGGAGTGGCGATGGCCTCGGCCATGACCTCCAGGATGGTGGTGCGGGCATCGTGCGCCTGGCTCAGCGCACCGGCCAGCACCTGCGAGGGGATGCCGTCCAGCTTGGTGTCCAGCTGCAGCGCGGTGACGAAGTCCGGGGTGCCCGCGACCTTGAAGTCCATGTCGCCGAAGGCATCCTCGGCGCCGAGGATGTCGGTCAGCGCGACGTAGCGGACCTCGTCCTCGCCCTTGTCGTTCTTGATGGTGTCCGACACCAGGCCCATGGCGATACCGGCGACCGGCGCCTTCAGCGGCACACCGGCGTTCAGCAGCGACAGGGTCGAGGCACAGACCGAACCCATCGAGGTGGAACCGTTGGAGCTCAACGCTTCCGAGACCTGACGGATGGCGTAGGGGAACTCTTCCTGGCTCGGCAGCACCGGGATGAGGGCCCGCTCGGCCAGCGCGCCGTGGCCGATCTCGCGACGCTTCGGCGAACCGACACGACCGGTCTCACCGGTGGAGAACGGCGGGAAGTTGTAGTGGTGCATGTAGCGCTTGGATGTCTCCGGGCCGAGCGAGTCGACCTGCTGGGCCATCTTCACCATGTCGAGGGTGGTGACGCCCATGATCTGGGTCTCGCCACGCTCGAACAGCGCCGAACCGTGGGCGCGCGGGACCACCGCGACCTCGGCGGACAGAGCACGGATATCGGCCAGCCCGCGACCGTCGATGCGGAAACCGTCGGACAGGATGCGCTGGCGCACCAGCTTCTTGGTGACCGAGCGGAATGCCGCGCCCAGTTCCTTCTCGCGACCGGTGAAGTCGTCGGCCAGCCGGTCCAGCACAGCGAGCTTGATCTCGTCGATCTTCGCCTCGCGCTCCTGCTTGTCGGCGATGCTCAGCGCCTCGCCCAGCTCGCGCTTGGCGGTGCCCTCGACGGCCTCGTAGACATCAGCCTGGTACGGCGGGAAGAGCGGGAACTCCTCGGTCGGCTTGGCAGCCAGCGAGGCCAGATCCTGCTGTGCCTTGCACAGGCGGGCGATGAACGGCTTGGCGGCCTCGAGGCCCTGCGCCACCACGGCCTCGGTCGGTGCCTGCGCACCGTCGGCGACCAGCGCGATGACCCGATCGGTGGCCTCGGCCTCGACCATCATGATGGCCACGTCACCGGATTCGACGACCCGACCCGCGACGACCATGTCGAAGACCGCGCCCTCGAGCTGCTCGACCGTCGGGAACGCGACCCACTGGCCGTCGATCAGCGCGACGCGCACGCCGCCGACCGGGCCGGAGAACGGCAGGCCCGAGATCTGGGTGGAGGCGGATGCGGCGTTGATGGCCACGACGTCGTACAGATCGTTCGGGTCCAGGCTCAGCACGGTGACCACGACCTGGATCTCGTTGCGCAGGCCGTCCACGAAGGACGGGCGCAGCGGACGGTCGATCAGGCGGCAGGTCAGGATCGCGTCGGTGGAGGGGCGGCCCTCACGACGGAAGAACGAACCCGGGATGCGCCCCGCGGCGTACATGCGCTCTTCGACATCGACCGTCAGCGGGAAGAAGTCGAACTGATCCTTGGGGTGCTTGCCCGCGGTGGTCGCGGACAGCAGCATGGTCTCGTCGTCCAGGTAGGCGACGACCGAACCGGCGGCCTGGCGGGCCAGACGGCCGGTCTCGAAGCGGACGGTGCGGGTTCCGTAGGTGCCGTTATCGATCAGCGCGACGGATTCGAACACACCGGGTTCGACCTCGATGGCCGAAGATGTAGTTGTTTCAGACATTTTTCTGCTCTCAACCTCTCGTCTTCGCTGGATCGAGCGCCGGGTGGGCGCGATCCAGCTCTCGTCAGCCGTACCGGATACGGACGCGCGGCAACCCTCCTGGCTGCGACGCGCACACCCGGCCGAATCCCCTTGGAAACGGCGACGCGGAGGCGGTCATCGATCGAAGCCCGCCGGCGACTGCTCGCCTGCCGGGAGGCCACTACCGAAGACCGACGCCACGCGGGCGGGTGCATACGGCTGTGCAATGTTGTCGTGCAAACGGGGTGCAACGACCCCTCATACACAAATAGCCAACGGGGAGATTGTACGTCTCCCCATTGGCCACCTGATCGACTGCCTCGGGTAGTCAGTGTGTCGAGACCATCCGTTCCCGACCCGACCACCACGGAGCGAGTCTTACGAGCGACGTTCGCGGCCCGTCTCGCGTCCGAGTCGTCGAAGCGCATGCGACGAAGTCGCGAGTCTCGACGGCTCGGACGCGAGACACCAGGGGGCCGCGAA
>NZ_JBVJLS010000033.1:0-93056 GCF_055584605.1 Nocardia sp. NPDC102475
ATCCGACAGCACAATCTCGACAGCAGAAGGCCCACGATGCGACACACAAAATAGGTTACATACTTACTTGCCTAATTTCAGGCGCGACACACTAGTTGCGGGACGCGCGGCAGTAACAGTGGCGGCGGGAGTGCCGTAACAGGTGAGGTCCCCTGTTGTCGGAGCCGCCGGCTTGGTCTGCGGATGTGTTGGCGCCGTGGGTGAGTTCGATTCCCGTCCGGGCGCAATTGCGCGCTCAGCGTAATTGGTGCGCTCGACTTGACCTCAACTCTGCTTAAGGTTTCAGGCTGGTCCATGTCGGATCGAGTCAGGAATTGATGGAGGTTGTCATGCGCGCTGTACACGCTGCGGAATTCGGTGGGCCCGAAGTTCTTTCGGTGCGTGAAGTGCCGGAGCCGGTCGCCGGACAGGGGCAGGTGGTCGTCGACGTCGCGGCCGCCGATGTCATGTTTCTGGATGTCCAGCTCCGAAGTGGTTGGGGCACCGAGTTTTTCCAGCTCGAACCGCCGTATGTGCCGGGCGGTGCGGTCGCCGGGGTGGTTACTTCGGTCGGTCCGGAGGTCGACCCGAGTTGGGTCGGCAAGCGCGTTGTCACCGATACCGCCGCGAGCGGCATCGGGGGCGGTCAGCCGGTCGGTGGCTATGCGGAGCAAGCACTCGCCAAGGCCGAAACTCTTGTCGCCGTGCCTGAAGGGCTGAGCTTGACGGCGGCGGTAGCGCTCGCCCACGACGGTAAGACCGCGTTCGCCATCTTCGATCGAGCCGCGGTCCAGCCCGGTGAGTGGGTTCTCATCACCGCGGCGGGTGGGGGATTGGGAACCTTGCTGATCCAGCTCGCCCGCGCGGCCGGAGCCAATGTTGTCGCCGCGGCGCGTGGTAGCGTCAAGCTGGAGCTCGCGGCACGACTCGGCGCGAATGCGGTCATCGACTACTCCGAGTCCGATTGGTCTGCGAAGGCGCGCGCCGCGACCGGTGGAGCAGGTGCGAATGTTGTATTGGACGGTGCGGGTGGCGAATTGGGTGCCGGTGCGATCGAAGCCGCAGCCGACCGCGGGCGCTTCATCGGATATGGGGCTGCCGCAGGGCAATTCGCCGACTTCGATCGAGAATCGGTGGCAGCACGCGGAATCAACGTGCTCGGGCTGTTCGACCTGACCGGAAAAGGCGATATCGATTGGCTCGCCTTGACCGGACGTTCGCTCGCCGAAGCGGCGGCCGGACGGCTGGAAGTCATTATCGGCCAGTCCTTTCCGCTCGAACAAGCCGATCGCGCACATGTGGCAATAGAATCGCGAACCGCCCTCGGACGCACACTTCTTACGGTCTGAACGGCCTTCCGGGACAACTTGTCTCGGTACCTGCGGGTACCTCTTTTGGGCATTAGGGTGCCCCGGGTGGAAACGCTGATTGTCGTTGTCGTCGTCCTCATCGTGCTCGGTCTCGTCGCTCTCATCGTGCAGTGGGCCAGCCGCCCGCCTCGGAGCGAGTCCGCTTGGGACCGTGGTGATGTCGACGACGACTACGAGTCTTGGGAGACCGACTGAACTCAGCCGACCGGGGTCAGCACCACCACCGCGATCGGCCGCTTGGTCATCTTCTGGTACTCGCTGTAGCGCCCCTGATTGACCTTGTCGACAATCGCCCAGCGCCGCGCATAATCCGGATCGCCGGGCAACGTCGCCCGCGCGATCACCGCTACCTTGCGCCGCCCGACCTGAATCTCACACTCCGGCTTCGCCTTCACATTCGCCAACCACCCCGGTGGCCGCGGCGACCCACCATTCGACGCGGTCACCAAATAATTCGCCCCATCCCGCCCGTACGTCAGCGCCGACGTCCGCGCCTGCCCCGTCTTGCGCCCCACCGTCCGCAACAACAACGTCGGATTCCCGAACAGCACCCGATGCCCCACCACCCCGCCACTCTTCTCATAAACCCACTGATGCACCTTCAGCACATTCGCAAACAAACTCGCCACAGCCCACCCTCCAGCCAGTTCCCGGGTTACACCCCCACCCTATCCACCCCCACACACCACCCACCGTCACCACGCCGCCCCCATCCGACTGGTGCCAGCCCCACCCCACCCGGTACCATCCCCAACGCTGTCGGTATCCACCGCACACGGGGCGGTAGCTCAGTCGGTTAGAGCCGTGGACTCATAATCCATTGGTCGTGGGTTCGAGCCCCACCCGCCCCACAAATGCCCTCTCACCTGCGGATGTCTTCCGAGCGTCAGCCGAGTTGGTCCAGAACAACGCTTCGTCACCAATGTCTTTTGCGGATGAGATCCGGTCATGGGGCTGGATCTGGACGACATACGCGAGCTGGCGGCGGACTTCGCGAACGAGCTTCCGACCACTGCGCCGGACATCACTCGAGCCCATATCGGCGGCTACATCGAGGACCTGCTTACGCGTCCAAATCGCCGCACCGGTGAACCGCTGTCGCCCGAATACGCTCGCGGGCAGTATCGGTCTTTGCAACAGTTCTTCAAATACCTTGCGGCCGAAGACATCCGGGATTTGTGACGCGGAGTTCGTCAGCAATGCGGCTGTCATGGCTGTTGCCCGTCTCGATGGACTACGCGGTAACGCAGATGTGTGGCGCCGCGGCCTTCGAGCCGGCGGACGAGTTCCAGTTCGATGTGGCCTTGTGCCGTCGGCTCGAACAGGCGCCGTCCCTCACCCAGCAGTACGGGGACGAGGTGCAGTTCGAGTTCGTCGAGCTGGCCTGCTGCCAGCAGAGCCCGTGCCGCGCCCGCGCCGTGGACCAGCACGGCTCGATCTCCTGCTGCTTCTCGGGCCTCGTCGGCACACGCGTCGACGTCGGTGTAGTACTTCGCGCTGCCCGGTGGCACGTCGGCCGGGTCGATGGTGTGGGTGAGCACGTGGATCGGCACGCCGTCGTGGTGGTCGCCGTTCCATCGCTTGGCCAGCTCGAACGTGCGGCGTCCGGATATCACGGCGCCGGTGGACGCGGCCTCGGCGTACACCTGCCTGTTGACCCCCTCGGACATCCGGTCGTCGAGCCAGTCGAACAGCCGCCCGCCGTTGCGGCCGAGTTCCTGGCCCGGCCGGTCGTCCGGCCCGGTGATGTACCCGTCGACCGACACGGACATGTAAAGGCGCAGCGGCGTCCTGTCCATCCTCAATTTCCTTTCTCCGGCCAGTCGGCGGCGGTCATGCCGTCGGTGTGGCCCGCGGGCCACTGGACGAGTTCGATCCGGCGACCGTCCGGGTCGGCGATGAACGCCGTCTTCAGGCCGTCATCGCCGTCGTGCCCCGGGGCGACCGGCTCGATCCCGTGGCCGGCCAGCACATCGAGCGTGTCGGCCATCGACTCGACCTGCACGACAACATGACTGACGTCGGTACCCCGGTCGACCGGGTCGCCGTCGTGCACCAGCTCGATGGTGACGAACTCGTCGTCAGGGAGCTTCAGCATGGTCAGATGCCCGATCGGCGTCTCGGGCACACTACCGACGACCTCGTAACCGATAGCCGTGTAGAACGTTAGCGACCGCCCGAGATCGGTCACCCGCAACCCGATGTGCAACGTTCTCATCCCAGTACCTCCTTTGCCTGCGTCGATCATGCTGCGACCTGGATTCTTACGGCTATCCCACATTTCTGGGGGTTCGGCTAGGTTGAGGCATGGCCACCTCCCAGCCAGTGCACGACCGGCTCCGCGACACCATCTCGCGGCTGGTCCACCGCGGTCTGGGTGTGGAGGACTACTGGCGCGCGGTGAGCGATGCGCTGGATGGCGCGGTGCCGTCGGAAGGCTCCTGCCTGATGACGATGGACCCGGCCACCATGCTGCCGACCGCGGAGTTCGTCGAGAACGGGATGCCCGCGGACGCGATCAGCCGGCTCGTCGAGATCGAGTTACGCGAACCCGACTACACCAAGTGGGTCGACATGGCGCGCGCGGGCCGAACCGCGGCGAGCCTCAGCGACGTCACAGCAGGCGAGCTCGACCTCAGTCGGCGTCACCGGGAGGTCCGACGCCCCGGGGGTTACTCCGACGAACTCCGGGTCGTCCTGTCCAGCAGCACCGGCACTTGGGGCGCGCTTACCGTGTTCCGTGAGAAGGACCGCCCGTACTTCTCGCCTTCCGAGGTACGGCTCGTCACATCGCTGACCGGTTTGATCTCGGACGGACTGCGCCGGTCGCTGCTACTGGACGACGCCCGCGCCGACCGCCACGACACCGGAATGCTCGTCCTGGATCCCGATGACGGCGTCGCCCACGCCAATCAGGTGGCCGAGAAATGGATCGACGAACTCGGCATCGGCACAAGAGCAGGCACAACGCTCCCACTGGTGATCCGTGCGGTCGCCAGGCAGGCCCGTGCCATCGACGGCCGGGAGGATGGGCACGTGTGCGAAGCGAGCACCAGACCAGCCAGAGCGCGTGTGCGCACTAAGGCTGGGCGTTGGGTGACAGTCCGGGCATCGCTACTGGGCGAGGGCACAGCGGCACCGGTCGCGGTCCTGCTCGAAGCAGCTCGTCCGGCGGAGATGGCACCACTGCTGGCCGACGTATACAACCTCACCCCTCAGGAACGCCGGGTCACCGAATGTGTCGCCCAAGGCCTGCCAACCAGACAGATCGCCAACCAGCTCCGGATGTCGACCTACACCGTCCAGGACCACCTGAAATCGATCTTCTCGAAGACCGGCACCGGCTCCCGCGGCGACCTCGTCGCCCGCCTGTTCTTCGATCAGCGCGCCATGCAACTTACAGGCCCGCCGATAATTCCGGACGAGTTGCGCGGCGTTTCGGTAACGGCCCGGTTGTGAGGATGTGCGACTTTCCCAAGGTTTCTCGCACTTCCCTTGCGGTGTTGGTGTAGCTGCCGCTCGCCAGCGCGGCGGCCTTGTCCTCCCAGATTCTTGCCCGGATGAAGTCGTCGATAGCGCGCGGCCGAGAATCCATTTCCGCGGTGTGTCTACCGCCATCCGGTGGGTTCCATGCGCATAACCGGCTGGGCATCGAGCGTTCGGCGCAGCGTGGCATCGAGGGGCCAAGGAAACAGCAGGTCGTGGCCGAGCCGATTGTCCACCGCAGACACCGCTCCCGGCAGCATTGACGTGGTACCGACCCGGTCGACGATCGATTCGAACAACTGGGGCGGCGTCGCTAGGTAATACAGGGGCCGCCGCATTGTCCCCGCCGGTACTCGGCGAGTGGCCCTTCGCCACAATGGCGCGCTCAATCCAGCGGCATAGAGCAGACCGTCGGGTGTTATCAGCAAACGCTCCGAGGTAACAGCGACGTTGCCGGTGGATTCGCTGCTGCCCCATTCCATCGCCGCAAGTCGACCGTGCATCACACGCCATCGGGCGTCGTCGGACAGCACCCTTTCGACGTCGTCCCGGCACAACCACGGATACGGCCCGGCGCCGGAATCGAAGCATTGCCGCAGGGCCTCGTCGATGAAATCGAACAATCGCTGGTTCATCACATGCTCCTCGATCGCGCTACATCCGGACAAGCTGCGTGTCGTCCGGCATAACTTCGCACTGAACATCGCCTCGGCGGAGCGGTCGAGATCCATCATCGCGGCCACGATATCGAGACTGGCTGGTGGTCGAACGACGGTTCCGCCGCCGCACTCCGTCCACTGCACCGTGACCCTGCGGCTCGGGGCGCGCGGGCGCGATTGTTCCTTCTTCGGCCAGATCAGCGGGACCTAAGTGGTACGTCCGGATAGCTTCGGCTTCTCCGTCGACGCTCGTCATTTCGAACGCGAAGATGGCAACGCGTTCTCCCTTGGCCGGACGCCCTGACGGCCCCGGAATGTCGTACCGTCCCCCCAACGGATTCCCGATCGTCTTCGCGATTGTCGTTGTCGACTCACCCATGATTCCCGTTCCTCACTTTCTTCGGCTTCCGAAGCGTGGGGCCCGTCGCGGATCGAAAAAAGCTGGTCAGCTCCACCATGACCGCATAGTCCACCCTAGCGCCGGGGCGCTGGGTCGGCGGCCCTTCCGGTCGAGATCTGTGCAATCCGTCAGTCCGACTTGTACAACGAGTTCACCGTCGTCGGCATCGAGGGTGATGGTGGCACCGTCGTCGATGTCGCCGGACAACAGCGCCCGCCCAATGCGTGTCTCGACTTCGCAACTGCTATCGAAGGTAAGGCACGAGAGCGGATGAGCCGGGTGTATGAACGGGACCGGGCGCTGCGCAAGCGCAAAATCGAGCAGTCGAGACGAGCGCGCCACAGCATCGCCTGCGAGGCTTCCGACACCCTGCCCGACCAGGGCACCGGGAGCTGATTGTTTGCTATCCCGTGGTGACTGACCTCCGGGCATCGCAAGGACGGCGGGTCGGCACCGATAGTCCTGGGGGAACCAATGCGCATTATGGTGCATCGAATCCAGGAGATTATGTCGGTGGATTCGGGCTAAGAGCGTCGGCCATCCGTTTTGGTCGCCACGCCGATAATCAGCGGTCGGACAATGGGGACCATCATTCCCCGCCACGTCGCTTCCTGGACGTCGTCGAGCTCCAATCCGGATGCCCGGATCAGCTCGAGCGTGGCACGGTTGCAGCGGCAACCCTCCGCGAACCGGCGCCACGGGCCTTCGAGGCGGTCTTGCCAATGGGCAAGTCGCGGCGACTGCGAGCGGACGTGTTCGAGGAACAGCAGCCTGCCGTCGGGGCGCAGCACGCGCTTGATCTCGCGCAACACCGCATCGGGGCTGTCGACAGTGCACAAGACAAGCGTGGAGACGACCGTGTCCACGGATTCTTCCGCGAACGGCAGCTGATCCGCCGACGCGTCGAGCACCTTCGCCCGACGTTGGGTGCTGCGCAGCCTCCGGTCCAACCGCGCACGCATCGCGGCCTCGGGTTCGGTCAGGATCAACTCATCGAGGTCGTCGGGGTAGTACTGCAGGTTGAGACCGGTACCGCTGCCGAGCTCGACCGTCCGTCCTCTTGCGCGGCCGAGCAACTGGCGTCGACGCGCCCCCATGCCCGCCCGCTCGCCTCTCCACAGGAGCGGGTCGTACAGTGCCGCGAACGCTCGCGCCCACAGGTCCGATCCCTGCCGGGCCGCCGCCGGTGCGGTGCCACTGGTCATAGACTCGACTATACGTCGGCAGGCGTTGTCGCGAATATCCAGCTACCTCAACTGAGGGCCCATGCGGACGGAGTAGGCGGTCTCGCTGCGCAGTTGCGACTACGGCGCCGCAGCAGCGGCGTAGCGCCTCGACCTTCGGTCACGCCGGCACCGCCGGACTGATCACCGCCACCGAGGTCAACTCCCGCGACAAACTCTCCGAAGCCACCCGCCACCAGAAAATCAATTACGGAAAGCCGAACTCGCCCCGCTCGCACGGACTATCACGATGGCAGCCCTCGCATTCTCCAGCGGCATTCTCCCTCGCATACAATTCTGCGGCGATCGCGTCGGCGCAGGTATTCCACGCCTCGCCCGCCACAACAGCGCAAACCGAGCTCTACACCGAGATGCGGACGCTATGGGGTCAGCACATGGACGGGACCTGGTCGACCGTGGTCGCGTTCGCCGACGACCCCCTCGTGCTGCCGCCAAGTCTGGACCGACTGCTGCGCAACCAGGTCGACATCGGTAACGCGTTCGCGCCGTACTACGGCCAGGAGGTCGCCCGGCAGCTCACTGTCCACATCTTGGAGGCTGTGCCAGTCCTCACCGCCGCCAAGATCGGCTACAAACCGGCACTCGACACGGCAGTCGCGGCCTCGCATGCCAATGCTCGAGATATCGCCGACTTCTTCGCTCGGATCAACCCCAACTGGTCGCAGCAGGACATGCGTGAGGCGATGAGCATTCACATCGACCAGACCGTCGCTTACGCAGCCGCCGTCATCGGCGGCAAAGTACAGCGACGCGATCGCCAAGTTCGACGAGGCCAAGGCGCACATGATGGACGTCGCCGACGCCCTCAGCCAGGGCATCATCACCCAGTTCCCGGACAAGTTCTGAATTCCCGGAACGGCGGACGGGGCTTGCTGAGCCGCGCATGTCTCAGTGCTGGATCAAGCCGCCGACCGGGACGGGAGCAACGTGGCCGGTCGGCGGAACCGTCCGAGCCAGGGCGAGGCCGATATCGACAAGTGAAGATCGACGCAGGCCGGCTACATCAGGTATCGGAATCCAGATCGACTTAGCGGTTTCACCATTCGGCTCAGGCCGGAGCCGGCCGCCGGTGACGCGCACCTGGTAGAAGATGCCGACATTCTGGTGCTCGGCACCGGCCCGCGCGGCGGCAGCGGGGATCACCCTCGAGTCCACGCCGAGCAGACGTTCGACGATCCCGTCGCATCCGGTTTCTTCAGCGAGCTCCCGGGTCACCGCATCGAACGGATCCTCCGCGTGCTCGACCCCACCGCCCGGAAGCGTCCAGCTGGTTTCGCCACTCGGTGGAACGTGGCAGGCGAGCAGAACCTGTCCCTGCTCGATGCATACGGCGTACGCCGCCAGTCTGAAACTCATCCCATAACCTCTACCGGACCCTGTGTCGACCTCGTCCGCATGCGGTGTGGGTGTGTACCGAGCGCATCTGTGTGCAGGCCCCGATCTGCGATGAATTCGTCGACCGGTCGTATCGAATGTGCGGGCGCTGCGGCTGGGTGTCGACGGCCCGGACATCGGTGCCGAACTCGGGGCGATGACCTACACCGCGCAGGTCGAGCCGGTCATGCGTACATAACCCGAAAGTAGCGACATGGTGCCGGTTCCGCGGAGTAGCCTACGGTTCCATGAGCGCATGCGAGGTTTGCGGTAACGATTACGCTATGCCGATCGTCGTCGAGGCTCAGGGAACGCGGCATGTCTTCGACTGCTTCGAATGTGCGATCCACCGCATGGCACCTATCTGCGAGCATTGCGACTGCAAGATCATCGGCCACGGAGTGGAGTCAGATGGTCGATTCTTCTGCTGCGCGCACTGCGCCGTGTCCGAGGGTGCCAGAGGCTTGGTCGACCACGTGTGAGGGCGGTGTGTCGTCCCGGGAGGGTCCTTCCCGTCATCCCGGGCGGTGTCCAACGCCGTTCGGCTTGAACACCGGCGCAGGTATGCGCCCACTTGCTCAGCGGAGCGGATAGTGAAACCGAGTCAGGGGAATGCCGTGCCTGAGTGCCCCGGATACGAGATTACTGAACGCTTTTCGGGCCTCGTCTCGGGTCGGTGTCCTGTGCGGGGGTTGTATTACTTGCGTGCAACGCCCGCGTAGGCGGACACTTGCGCGTCCATTTTCTTCGGGGGTTCGACACCGTCCGGGTGCCAGCGGTGCGGCACCTCTATACCCGGATCGACCAGCTCTAGTCCCTCGAAGAACCGCATGAATTCGTCTCGGCTTCGAGATTGGCATGGCAGGCCGCTGCGGCGGTAGATGTCGACCACGCTAGCTATTGCCGTCGGATCGAAGTCGGGCGTGACGTGTGTCATCACTAAATACGAGCCAGGAACGAGCTCGTCCATCAGCGTATCGACGATTCCGTAGGCATCCTGCTCGTCGGGGATGAAATGCATCAGTGCGTTGAGACTGAGCGCGACCGGTTGGGTCAGGTCCAGTGTCTCGCGCAATCCCGGGGCGTTGAGGATCTTTTCGGGTGTCGTGACATCGGCGGAGACGTAGTTGGTACGCCCCTCCTGTGAGCTGACCATCAATGCCCTGGCGTGGACGAGCACGATCGGATCGTTGTCGACGTAGACGACTCGCGCGTCAGGCGCGACCTGTTGGGCCACCTGATGCAGATTCGGCTCGGTCGGGATACCGGTTCCGATATCGAGGAATTGACGAATGCCCGCGTTTGCAAGGAACCGCGTCACGCGGTGTATGAAGGCCCTGTTCTGCTGGGCGGCCGCCCGCACTCCTGGCCAGATGCCCACGACCTGTTCAGCCGCTGCCTCGTCCGCGCTGTAATGGTCCTTGCCGCCGAGGTAGTAGTCATACATTCGGGCGGTGTGGGGCTGATTCTGCCGCAGGTCGACAGGGGAGCCGGGTTCCACGTTCGGCGTCCTTTCATAGGCGAGGCAACATCAAGGTAGCAATCGGGCGGTATGCGGGCGCGTCGATTCAATCTCGTTGGGAGGGTGCATCTTGCGGCCCACTACAAGCGCGTGAGCGCGCCGAGCGTTGTCGGGGGCGACGTTGGGTCGGCGAACAGGACTGATCCCATGCTTACCACGCTAGTCTATTCGGCGCCTTTGATCTGGCCGCCGGTCCGCCCTACCGTCGGATCCGAGATCGCAAGCGTTGGACCGAGTTTCGAGCCCTTCCGCAATCATTTGCGCCAGCGCTGGCCGGGCGAGAAGTTGTATGTGATCGTCGATAACGTCCCCGTACAAACGCAGCGAGTGCTCGAGCGTTTCCTGTGGCGAACGGTCAGCGCAGTGACCAGGGTGCGGCGGCTCGCTGTTGAGCCCACCGATGCGGATCGCTTTCGAGTGTGCTGCGATCCCAATGGCCGAGTTCGGCTGCGGCCTCATATGTTTCGTGGAGGAACTTGGCGACCACGGCATTCGGATCGTCCGCGGTGCGCACCGTTTCGTAGGGTAGGACGAACTCACCCAGGTTGGGGTCGTAGGTCGCACCGGGCACCTGCAGCTGGTGTTCGCGGTAGCCGTCGGGTTCGGGATAGCAGTAGGCGTAGAACGCGCCTTCCGCTCCACCGCCGGGCCAGAATCCGCAGCTGCTGAGCTCGTGTGAATAGCCCTCCACCATGACCCAGTCGGCGCAGTGCGGTGCGCCGCCGCTGTGTTCGGGAGCGGTCCGTCCCGAAAAACGTGTGTAGGCAAGATCCATTGCGCCCCAATAGAAATGAACCGGACTGGTCTTGCCGGTGTAGCCGGAGCGAAACTCGTTGAGCAGGCGGTTGGCATGGACGAGCTGCCGCCAGAACGCCTGCGCGGACGTCGGATCGTAGGAGGCGTGCCGGGTGTCCTCAGCGAACGGAATCGACACCTCGACTTCATTGGGGTGCCCCTGAATTCGGGTCTCGAACCCGAGTTCGTCCAGCGCTTGCATGGTTTCGGTGTAGAACTGCGCCACCGATTTCGGCGCGAGTGCCACGGTGCGGGTGTCGCCGTTGTCGGCGCGGATGACCAATCGGTGCGCGAGGAAATCGAATTCGATATCGAAGAGGCGGTCGGCGTAGGGGATTGCCGAGGTCGTCAGCCCGCGTGGGCTCACATACAGGGTCACCTGCCACCAGTGATTCAACAATGGTGCGTGGGCGAGCCGGATCTTTCCCACCACCTGCGTCCACATGTGCAGGGTGTCACGCGTATCTGTCCAGTCCGCCACACGCAGCTGCGGCCACGTCGCGGTGGAATTCGCTGCCGATAGCTCCGACATGTCAGATTCCCTTCGTCGCTGGATTCGATTCAGTCGCGGATTCGGCGGAACGGGCCTATTCAGCGTGTGAGGGTTCGTTGCGTCCAGTCACGAAACGACGTCCAGTCGACCTCGGGGTTCGAGCGATGCAGCGCATCGATATCGACGCGATAGCCGCCGCCGTTGAGGAATGTCCACATGGCGTGCATATCCGCGGAGGATTTGTCACAGCACCCCAATCCGAGCAGTAGGTCCGAAAGTGCCGACGTAGCTACCGTAGCGCGAACTCGGAGTAAAGGTCGTGGCACTGTCCGCTCGACGGCGATACGAGGCAGGTTTGCACGCCACATATTCACCACGCGTTCAGCCGGGGCGAGTAATCCGAAGTCATGGTGACCCAGCCCGACCGGGCGATGCGGTCCAACGTGCTCGAGCGCGATTGGACTATCGATATTGTGCGCGTCGGCGGGACGCGTTCTGCTCCCGATACGCCGCCCGCACCGCAACACTTCCCGTCCTTGCGGGCTCAGTGCTAGCGGCGGCGGGCATTTTCGCGCTCTGGCGCGATGGCCTTTCGCAATATGGGATGGCTGGTCTCGCCGCGCTTACTGCTTTCGGATGCGCGAGCCGAAGGAGGTCTTATGGTCCAGTCGCCGCGTCCCCTTGGCGGTTCCCGGTCAGCAGGTGCCGGTGCCGAGCATGGCGATCAGGGTCTCACGCCGTGGCGCTACGATCAGCCCAACGTTCTGAGAGGAAATCATGACCAAGTCGACGGCCTTCGCCGCTGTGCTCGCTGCGGCCGCTGCCGCTCTGCTATTCCTGCCCGCCGTACCCGCGCACGCCCAGTCCCCCCACTGCGCCAAGGCCATCGAGCTGATCAACATCGCGATCGACACGAGCGGCGGCACCCTGGACGACGCGACGGCGACAGCGCTGTCCAACAGGCTGAGCGGCCTGGCCGATCTGGCCCAGGGTGCGGAGAAGGATGTCATCGCCGCCTACGCCGGCGCGCTGGTAGATGAGGACGTCGCCAACCTCGCCCCCTACACCGACGAGCTCAACCGCGTCTGCGCCTGACCGCTACCAGAACCGTAGACGGCTGCATCTGCCGAGCCGCACCGATTGGGCGCGACCTACTACTGGATTTTCGCCGCTGCGTGGGGTGTCAACTGCCGCAGGGAGTTTCCGATCTCCCGACGTCATACGGAGTCGATGGGAGTAGCCGACGATCCGGTTGGAGATACGGCGGCTGCGGTGTCGGAGCCGGTAGCGTCGGTGACGTGCGGGATCAGTTCGAGGTGGGGCTGTCGCGGCGTTGGAGGGTACTGCTGGTCGCCTGCACTAGTGCCACGTTGTTGCCGGTAGTGTTGCTCGTTCCTCAGGGGGTACCTACGGCCCGTGTCGTTGTGATCGGGTTGGTGGTGTGCCAGGCGGTCGTCGTTTGGTGGATGGACCGGCGGCCTGTTTTCGTCACGATTGCCTCCCTTTTCGTGGGAGCAACGTTGGAACTGCTGCACGTTCCGGTGGGGTCGGGCGTCGCCCTGATCGTGTTGACGACCTTTTCCTGGCTGCGTCCCGCGCGTACGTCGTTGTCGGGTCTTGCCGCGGCGGTGTTGTTCTTCGTGCTCGCGTTGGGAACGACCGGGCGAGGGTTGCAAGCTTTGCTGTGGTCTGGTGCCGCCCTGCTGGCCTGGAGCTGGGGGGCGTTGGGACGCGCGAGATCTGCACAGCGCGACTCCGAAGCCCGGCGTATGGTCCAGCAGGAACGTGCCCGCATCACGCGCGAACTACACGATGTGCTCGCGCACACGGTGTCGCTGATGGTGCTGCAAGCCGCAGCGGCCAACGATGTTTTCGACACTCACCCGGACAAGGCCCGGGAGGCTGTCGCCGCCCTGGAGTCCGTTGGCCGACAAGCTCTCGGCGAAGTACGCCGGCTGCTCGAGGTGATCGACCGCGACCCGAGCGTGTCCCCCGGACTGGAGGATCTGGACAGGTTGGTGGAGTCGATGTCACAGGCGGGAGTCGAGGTGGTCGTGAATCGGCACGGGACGGACGGCGCCGCTGTCGCGCCGAGAGTTGCGGAAGCTGCCTACCGGATCGTGCAGGAGTCCCTGACCAACGTCTTGCGCCACGCGAGAGCCGATCGAGCCGAGGTCGAGGTTCGGATTGCCGCAGGGCAACTCATGGTGGCGATCACCGATAACGGCGGCGGCGGCCGGCTCGGTCACGGTAGCGGTCGGGGCATGGACGGCATGCGGCGACGTGCCACAGAACTGGGCGGACGATTCGAGGCAGGCCCTTCCACTGCTGGTGGCTTCCGCGTCGCGGCATGGCTTCCGGTCCGGTAGTCGGCTGCCTTCCGATGGCTGTCTCCAACTTTCGACAGAGGCGAATACCCGCCTGCAAGTTGATGTTCCCGGCTCGGCGACAAGAAACACTGAAGTTACGCCGTTAGGGATCCCGCGGCGTGAACACTCGGTGGAGTAAGGAGTCGATCAGTGGTACAGCAGGAATGGCGCGGGACGGTCATCAAGAAGTCGCGTGGATTGTTCGACGGGGCAAACCTGTATCGGCGCTTGATTATTCGGCTAGAGGACGGCAGTACCGTGAAGGTCCGGGTAAACCGGGAACTGTGGAATACGCTGGAAGCCGGTGATTCGGTGACCAAGCACGCGGGAGCCGATCCGGTGAAGGACTGACATGCCCGCATGGATCTCCGCACCCGGATGATTGGATGCTCGCCATGAACCAGCCGCCGCGACGTGCGTGCACCCGGCAGATCACATGGAGGCGGGGATGACTGTCAGTGTGCTGGTCGCCGACGATCAGGCCTTGGTCCGTACCGGGCTTCGGATGATCCTGGAGGCCCGTGAGGACATCCGAGTCGTCGGTGAGGCTGGGGACGGGGAGGAAGCGGTCCGCTTGGCAGCTCAGATGCTGCCGGATATCGTGCTGATGGATCTGCGGATGCCCGGCGTCGACGGTGTGCAGGCGACACAACGACTTTCCGCATTCCAGCGCGGTCCCTCGGTCATCATCCTGACCACCTTCGACGAGGACGAACTGCTCTACGCGGCCCTGCGTGCCGGTGCGGGCGGTTTCCTGCTGAAGGACACCCGCCCCGCCGAACTGGTCGAGGCGATACGGGTGGTGGCCGGCGGCGAGGCACTGCTCGCGCCGCGGGTGACGCGTCGGCTGCTGGATCGGTTCGTCGCCGAGATACGCCCCGAAACGGCGGCGATGCCGGATCTCGCCGATCTCACGAATCGCGAGGTCGAGGTCCTCACGCTCATCGCGCAAGCGGCCTCCAACGCCGAGATAGCGGCGAAACTGGTTGTCACCGAAGGCACTGTAAAGAGCCATGTCTCGGCGATTCTGCGCAAACTCGGCCTGCGGGATCGAGTGCAGGCGGTGGTGCTCGCCTACGATATCGGCCTGGTCCGGCCCCGAAATTCCTAGGGTCCGCAACTGGTCCGCATTGTCTGCGTCGTTTGAAATCGTCTTAGCGAGACCGCTCATCGGCCGGTGAAGGCAGGCGGTCTGCGCTCCAGCATGGCCGTGACCGCCTCGCGGTGATCTTCGGTATGGTGGGCGGCCGCCTGCATCGCGGCGGACAGCTCGAGGTGGCTGCCGAGGCTCTGGTGTCGGCCCTCGCGGAGTAGTCGCTTCGTCATTCGAAGTACGTGCGGTGGGTTGGTGGCTATCCGGGCGGCGAGGCGGTGGGCGGTTTCGAGGAGGGCGTCGGGTTCGACGACATCGGAGATCAGGCCCCAATCGAGCGCGGTGTGCGCGTCGATCGGCTCACCGGTGAAGGCCATCTCGCACGCTCGGGCCATGCCGATTGCCCTTGGCAACAGCCACGAGCCACCGTCGCCGGGCACGAGTCCGACCCGGACGAAGCTCTCGGCGAATACCGCGGTGCGCGTGGCGATCCGCAGATCGCACAGCAACGCCAGATCACACCCCGCACCGATGGCCGCACCATTGACGGCGGCGATGGTCGGGATCTCACAGTGGTACAGCGCTTTTGGAATACGCTGGATGCCGTGCCGGTACCCCTGTCGCAGCTCCGCCGGTGCGCCACCGAACATTCCGGCACGATCGCGCATCTGCTTTACGTCGCCGCCGGAGGAGAAGGCCGTCCCAGCACCGGTGAGAATCGCCGCCCGCACGCTGTGGTCTCGATTCACCGCCGTCACCGCGTCCTCGAGGGCGGTTATCGTGTCGACCGCGGATATCGGGTTGCGCGCTGCCGGGCGGTTCAGTGTCCAGACGACGACATGGCCGACACGGTCGACGCGGATCGGCTCAGCCATTGTCGTCTCCGGTCTTCTCGCGCAATACAATTCGAACGTCGACCGGGACTATGTCGGAACCGGAAGCAATTACCGGATTGAGATCGAGTTCGGATATCTCCGGGTGCGTGGCAACGAAATCGCCTATGCAGACCAGAAATCGGGCCAGCCGGTGGCGGTCGACCGCAGGGAGATGGCGGTAGCCGTCGAGCATGCGTGCGGCGATCGTCTCGTCGATCATTTCGCGGGCCTCGAACTCGGTGAAGGGCGCGGCGCGAAATGTGATGTCGCGCAATGCCTCGACCATTACCCCACCGCTACCGAACGCCACCACCGGACCGAAAATCGGATCGCGAGTGGCGCCGACCAGCAGTTCGATTCCAGCATCGGCCATGGGGGCGACGATCATCCCGTCGACGTGGGCGTCGGGCATATGCGCATGGACAGAGTCGATGATCGCCTGAGCGTCCTGGGCCGCCTGGGCGGCCAGTACGCCGACCCTGACCCCGCCCACCTCGGATTTGTGGATGACCTGCGGGGAAACAACTTTCAGTGCGCACGGTCGCTGATAGTCGGCGACAGCCGCAACCACATCCTCGACGGTGCGTGCAAAAGTCCATGCGCCGAGGTCGATTCCGGCGGCGGCGACCACCCGTCGTGCGGTCGGTTCATCGAGGAGTCCCGATCCGGGAATGGCGGGTGCCTGGGGTGGAAGTACGAGCGCGGAGCGTTGCGGGGCAGTCGCCAGCAGGCGACCACGCCGCTCCAGGGCCGCCACGACCCGCACGGCGTGATCGATGGAGCTGATCACCGGTACGCCGCCGGCTCGCAGACGGTCGTGGTTGGCGATGTCGAGACCGGCGTAGCAGCTCTGGATCACCAGGGGGACATCGTGTTCGGCGACGAGTGTGAGCAACACTCCGGCGACGGCATCCTCGATTGCGCGCAGCCTTGGGTCGAAGCGCAGGTGGTAGCCGCCATAGAGACCGATGACCAGCACGAGACCGACATCGGGATCGCACATGAGGATTTCGGCGGCCTCGGCGAACACCAATGGGTCGGTGTCGGTGGCGCCGGCCACGTCGACCGGACCAGCCACGGCAGCGGCAGCGCCGAGTAGGTGCCGCAGCCGCTTCTGGGTCCGATCGCCGAGCCGGGCCACTTCGATGCCGCGCGCGGCGAGGGCGTCGGCGGCCAGCGTGGCGTGGCCACCACCGTCGCTGAGGATCGCGACCTTGCGCCCGGGCGCGATCGGGGCGCAGTCGGCAAGGGCGCCTGCGACGACCGCGAGCTCGTCGGAGCGGTCGACCAGCTCCACCCCGGCTTGCCGCAGCACCGCGGTCGCGACGGCGTCGAGTCCGGCGATCGAGCCGGTGTGCGACCGCGCGGCGCGGCGGCCACCTTCCGAACGGCCACCGCGCAGCACGGCAACCGGTTTATCCGGAACCGCACGAGCCGCGGCGATCAGGAACGACCGTCCGTCTGTAAACCCCTCGGAATGAATGGCCACGACGCCTGTACCCGGATCGCGGACGAATTCGGTGAGGCACTCGTCGTACCGGATATCGGCCTGGTTACCCAGCCCCACACAGATGTGGAAACCGGGGCCTTTGATCGCCCGATCATCGTTGACCAGCGACAGCAGCATATTCCCGCTCTGCGTGATCACACTGATCGGGCCACACGGAACATCCTCGAGGCCAACGAGATTCGCGCCCGAGGCGACGTTGAGCAGGCCGGAGGTGTTGGGCCCGATGACCCGAATGCCGGTCTCGGCGATCGCCGCTTCGAGCGCGGCGGCGAGTTCGGCGCCGGTTCCCCCGATCTCTGCGAAACCGTTGGCGAGCACGACGGCTCCGGCGATCCCGGCAGCGGCGCACCGGCGCAGCATATCGGGGACGGCGGCGGCGGGTAAAGCGATCAGCGCGACGTCGATGCCGTGTGGGAGCCGATCGATCGAGGCGTACACGCCGAGGCCGAGGATCTGCAGTGCTGTCGGGTGGACCGGGTAGATGGGATGGGCGAAGCCGGACTGCTGCAGGGCGCGGATGGCCTGGAACCCACGCTTGGCCGGATTGCCGGACGCACCGATGATGGCGACGGAATGCGGGTCGAACAATCGCTCGAGTGCGGTGCGGGCGGGCGCGCCGATGCTGGACGCGCGGTCGTCGATGCTGGTCATCTCTACTTTCCTTCGAAGACGGGGGTGCGGTGTTCGGCGAATGCGGCGACACCCTCGGCCCAGTCCCGGGTGGCCATCAATTCCAGGAGCTCGCGCTGCTCAGTGGCGAACGCGACGTCGAGGGCGTCGTCGCGGTGCAGTGCCGCCTTCATCCGGGCCAGCGCGAGTGGCGCCTTCGCCGAAAGGGTTTCGGCGAGCGCTCGAGCCGAGCCGAGCAGAAGATCCGTGGCAACCGCGGCATGCGCCAACCCCCAATCGAGTGCCTGCCGACCGGTGAATCGCTCTCCGAGGATCAGCATGTCCGTGGCCCTGCGCAGGCCGACCAGACGCGGGAGCCGGTTGGTCACGCCACCACCGACGAAGGTGCCGATGCTCACCTCGGGAAACCCCATCCGCGCGTCCTCGGCCATGACCAGGAAATCCGCGCTGACGGCCAGCTCCGCACCGGCACCGAGGGCGTATCCGTTGACCGCTGCCACCACCGGGGTGCCCATCGTCTGGATCTGCTCGCATGCGCGCTGGCCCAACTCGACGTAGCGCGCCTGCTCCGCGGGAGTCCTGGTGCCGGAGTTGTGCGCTTTCAGGTCGGCACCCACGCAGAACGCCCGTCCGGCACCGGTGAGGACGACACAGCGGATACCCGGATCGGAGTCGGCGGCATTCAGCTCGTCGATCAGCGTTAGGTACAGCTCCGCGCTGACGGCGTTCAGTCGTTCGGGCCTGTTGAGAACGAGCGTTGCGATGGAACCGGATCTGCTCACCAGCACGGTGGACATGGGCCTCACTTCTTCCTCGGCGGGTTCTACGACTGCACTATGCCATAGATTTTGCATAGTTCACATGTTATGCAATTGCTATTGCGTTGAACCGGCTGGGCGTGTTCCATGTCACTACTGCTATCGGGCAACGGCCCACGGTTCAGGGAAGAAGGCATCGTGCCAACCTCGGGAAATCTGAAGCACAGCATCAACACTCGGCAGCTGACGATGATCGGCATCGGTGGAGTGATCGGCGCCGGGTTGTTCGTCGGCAGCGGCAAAGCGATCTCCGCGGCAGGCCCGGGCATCGTCATCGTGTACCTACTCACCGGCCTGGTGATCATCCTGGTAATGCGCATGCTTGCCGAGCTGGCGACGGCCAGCCCCGAAACGGGATCGTTCTCGAGCTACGCCTCCCGTGAACTCGGTACCTGGGCTGGACTGTCGGTGGGCTGGGTCTACGCCTATCACTGGTGTGTCACAGTCGCTTTCGAGGCCATTGCCGGCGCGGCGGTCGCCCATCAGCTCCTGCCGTCGGTGCCGACCTGGCTGTATTCCCTGATCTTCATGAGCGCCTTGACCGGCGTAAACCTCGCGGCGGTAACGTCTTTCGCGCGTTTCGAGTTTTGGTTCGCGATGATCAAGGTTGTCGCGATCGTCGCCTTCATCGCAATCGGCCTCGCGGCCATCTGTGGCCTGCTTCCGCACTACCGGGCGCCGGGAACGGTCAACCTGCTCGGGCACGGTGGCCTGTTCCCGAATGGCGCGATGCCATTGCTCGTGGCGTCGTTGACGGTGTTCTTCTCGTATTTCGGCACCGAACTGGTCACGATCGCCGCGGGCGAGGCGCAAGATCCGGTCAGCGCGGTGCGCGCGAGCATGCGCAGCGTCGCCGGCCGCATCCTGATCTTCTACGTCGGCTCGGTACTTGTTGTCGTCACGCTATTGCCCTGGAACACAACGCAAGTCACGGAGAGCCCGTACACCGCCGTGCTGGATCAGCTCGACATTCCGGGTGCGCAGACAACCATGAATCTGGTGGTGCTCACGGCGGTGCTGTCGTGCCTGAACTCGGGTCTGTACTCGTCATCGCGGATGCTGTTCTCGCTCTCGCGCCGCGGTGAAGGCCCCCGCGTGCTGAGCAGGACCGCCCGCTCCGGGGTCCCGGTCGCCGGTGTTCTCGCCGCTTCGAGCGCCGGATTCCTGGCGGTCGTGGCGAACTACTTCCTGCCCACCGGAGCGGTTTTCACCTTCCTGCTCAGCTCCTCCGGTGCGGTCGCGGTCGTGGTCTACCTGTGCATCTGCGCCACTCAGATCGTCGGGCGTCGCCGTAAGACCGCGGCGCAGATCACTGCTCTGCCGGTGAAGATGTGGGGCGCCCCGTACGTGTCCTACGCGGTCGGAGTCATCCTGCTGGCCATCGTCGGTGGAATGGCCCTGAATTCCGGTACCCGTACGCCGCTCGCGCTGACCCTACTGGTCACCGCGACTGCGGTCACCGCAGGTGTGATTCATCAGCGCCGGGCTGGTGCGGCCCAACTGGCCGCGGCGGAGTAGCCGACCGCACCGAGGTCATTCGGGGGCGTAGACGCCGAACTCGCTCAACAGCTTTTCCTCCTCGAGCAGCGTCGGGCGCACTTCATGCCCCAGGACTTGTGCAACGGCACCCGTCATTGCCTGGGCGAGGGAGGTAAAGGCGGTCATCGATCGCAGGATGCCAGCGCTGGACGCATCGACGTAAAACGTATCGTGCGCCGACACCGCCAGCGGTGATACGGCGGTATCGGTCAATGCGATGACGTGGGTACCGCGCTGGCGAGCCCACTGCGCGGCGCGCACGGTGTCGAGGCTGTATCGGTGGATCGACATCGCCACGAAACAATCGCCCGCACGCACCCGGCGCAGTTCATCTGTCAGCGTGCCCGCGGTGGCATCGATCGCCGACACATCCTCGCGCAGCATCCGGAGCAGGTAGGTCAGCAGATACGCCGGAGCGTGGCATTTGCGCAGACCCATCACATGCACCCGGGGAGCGTGAGCCAGCCGATCGACGGCCGAATCCCACATCGCGTCGTCGATACGCGCGAATGTGCGGGCGATATTCGCTTGATCCAGCGCCACGGTCTGTTCGCGCGTCCCGACACCTTCGGCGACGAGGTGTTCGAGGTTGTCGAAGCGGCGCAACAGTTGTGCTTGCTCCTGCAACCGTTCGCGACACAATCGCGTCAGCCCCGGATACCCCTTCAGACCGAGACCATTGGCAAAGCGCACCACCGTGGCCTCGTTGACATCGACAGCGCTGGCGAGCTCGGAAACAGTCATGAACGCCACCGCTTCGGGATCCGACAGCACTCGCCGAGCCAGCTTCTTGTGCGCGGCGGACAGCGAATCCATCCGGCGGCGTATCTGGACTGCCAGTTCGTCGAAGCTCGCCGAACCCGTCGTCTCCGCGCTCGTATCCACCGAACCTCCTCCGCAACCTCGGCACCGCTTTTGCCACGCGGTTCTCTGTCAAGTTAGCCGACTACGCTGCTGGCCTTTGAGGCCACGCTGCTTCACCGCCCAGAATGTCAATGCCGTTACCCGGTCTCCGGGGCGTCATGTCGGCCGGTCGTGATCAAGACTGACTATGTGGGCCTGTTGGCTGAACTTCTCTTGAGTCGCCGCCACTGTGGCCCCGCGAGAGGCCGAGCGAGAGAAATCGTCGCGTCTTGTCTGCGATCCCGCTCGACCTCACCGACGCGTCGAGCCGAATCAAACCACTCACGGCGGCAACGGGTTTCGGTGAAGGAGCTGCGGGCCGTGTGAGGGCGATATCGCCTACGGGGGCGCATGCCTACTCCGCAGCTGCGCTCATGTCCGGGTCGATCCGGCGTAGTGCGGAGGCCAGCCATTCACTCTCGCGGTGCTCGGTTGGCATCGCGGCGAGCCCGTGTATCGCCTCCCCGACTGCTTCGACTGTGTGCCCCAGTAAGGCCAGAACTCCGCCGCGTTGCACAGCCGCGAATCCGGTGCTCCACCAATACATCGACGCGGGGGGTTCCATGCCGTCGGCTGCTTCCGCTGCTGCGTCGGCCATGGTCAGTGCGTGCTGTGCTTCGCGCCTTTCCCCGTGCGCGGCCAGTAGTTCAGCTCGCCGCATTCGCCCGTAGGCGCTAACGATCGGGTGCGCGCCTGGTACCGCCAGTGCGGCGTCTGACAGGGCGATGACCTCGTCATAATTCCCCGCGCTCACCGTCACGTAGCCGAGGAAGCCCAGGCTGTGTGCAAGCCGGTCCGGGGCTCGGGACTCCTTCGCCAGGCTCACGGCCGTGCCGAGGCTACGCCGTGCGACCACGTCAGCGCCGATCGCGTGTTCCAACCATCCCCGGTACTGCGTGACCTCCGACGCGAGAGCCGCCGCTTCGGCCTGCACCGTGCGCGCCTCACGGGCAAATGCCTCGGTCATCGCCGACATGCCCCGCGCTGCGGGAAGTACCGCCACAGCTCCGGCCGCGTCCTCGATGCGGCGCGTAGCCGCCAACATCACGGCCACGTCGGCCAGGGCAGTGGTGTCGACGCTGGCTGGTGTTCGTGCCACGACCGTAAGCCGCTCCACGTCCGTGCCCAGCACCCTCTGGTAGGCGGCGGAGACACCGGCAGGTACCGGGCGCTGGCCGGTCTCGATCAGTGACAGGTACGCCTTGCTGTAGTAGCTCCGCTCGGCCATCGCGCGCAGCGAGATGCCCGCCGCTTCGCGAGCGGCACGCAGGAGCGCGCCCGGTTCCATAACTCCAGCCTAATGCGCTGGCGGGCTGTGGACGCCTGTGAACAGCGAAATCGTATGCGGCCCAGCCCTTGCCTCATAGCGTCGGTGCCAGCCCCGCCGCCGGGTCGACTGTTTCCTCGGCGGCGGGAGCTTGCCAATGATAGGGGACGAAGGGCAGGGGAATGCACGCACTCGGATGGATTGACCCGATATCGCTGACACCCGAATGGGATTCGGCTCAGGTGCGTCGGTTGGGGTATCCGCTGCGCTGGGCGGACCCTGGTTCGGTGCTTGGTCTGGCTGAGCAGGTCGAGTCATCGGGGGCTGATGTGGTGTTGCTGCCGTCGTCGGCGCATCTGGACGCCGTGACGCTTGATCGTGTGATGGCTGTTGCCGATGTTGAATGTGCAACGCCGCGAGAGTCGTTCGGCCGCTGGTCGCCCTTGGGCGGGGTGCGCCGATGAGTGCGGCGCAGGTCGGACTCGTGTTCGCTATCGGTCTGCCTCTTGCGGTGTTCGTCGCAATGATCTTCTGGCCGTCCGGCTATGACGACTGAGATGCCGACAGCAGCAACTCGCTGCCGTACCCGCGATGCCGAGCGAGGCACTACTTCGAGGTCGACAGGATCGTGCGCTGCCTTTTTGGCCTGAACGAATTGGGCAGTCGTGCTCGTAGCCGGATGGCTTGCGCTGTTTGGATTCATCTACACGACGGCCTAATGGTGGGCAGTGGACCATCGACTGGCGTGTGGGTTGCAGGGGTGCGCGTTGAGTTGTAACGCCTCCGCGCTCGATTGCCGAAAGTCCTCGTACAAAGAGTGCTGAGTCGCGGTGGAGGTGGGGTATGCGGGTGCTCGGGTGGACGGTGCTGTTTTGATGGGATTATGAGTCCACGGCTCTACTGGCTGAGCTATCGCCCCGTGTGCGGCGGATACTACCGCCGACGTCGTTGGGGTTATCCGATCCCTCGACCCGGCATCTGTCGCGACGGCTCGAAATACTTTTGAGTTCGTTGCGGCAACGAGCGACCGAAGGAGCTTGAAACTGCTTGGTGCAGTTCGGAGTTCGGCGATGTTATTGCCAGAGTCGCTGACAAGGCAGGGGCTGCAGGGCTTCTCGCATATCTTGGTCGATCAGAATTGTTGCCAGTTGCGTGGCGTGCACTGCCTTGGCGAAAGTGTGGGCTGCTATGGAGTCTGCCCAGTAGTGCAGGGACGGCCAACCCGGAAACTTTACTGTGACATGGCATTGCATTGCGTTACTCGGTGATGTGGTGGAGGTGCGGTGCGTGATCCGAGGTCTGTAGTCGCATAGGGATGTTCGCTTGGGCGTAGCATCGGGTCGGACTCGTGGTCCGATTGCGGGCATTCGGTGGGATTTACCCGTGCCAGCTGCATACCGCGCTGACCGATGGAGATTGCTTTCTCAGGACCTGCTGGCCCGACCGGAGGGAACCTCCCGACAGGTGGTAAGTACAGCGGTTCGCCAACTGGGTAGCCAGTAACAAGAAATCCAAAGTCTGACCCGGTTTGTCCGATTGTCTTCGTATGATCCTCCAAAATCACCCCGTGTATCGCCCGATCTCGGTGTTGCGATCGTGCACCGGTCTGTGCGCCGACCAGGGGTTTCTCGACGTAGCGCCACCGTCGCAACGGCACGCTGCTTATCGGTGTCGGATAGGTCCGATCTGCTGCGGACCCGGCACGGATCGCCGCATGATGGGTGACGTGGGTATAGCCCCACGGTTCTAGCCGAGTTCGTTGTGCTCTCCATGACATAGACGATGGCGCGACAGTATGTGCAGGTCACGTGGACTGTGCCGCGCCCCGACAGGCAAGGAGATTTCCATGGCTATCGGCGACACGATCAGCGGTTCCACCTTCGTTGTCGATCTGGGAAAGTTTCAGGTGGAAACGGTTCAGCAGATCAGTGGGCTATCGCTCGGGGAGGACGCGGTCGAAATCAAACAGGTGACTCCCGATGGCGAGGTGATTGTCGGGAAGCAGCCGGGCTCAGCGCGCGGTGGGGAGATCACGATTACTCGCGGGTTGGACCAGAGCAAGGTGTTCACCGAATGGATCTATACGACCATGACCATGCGAGATGTGGATGATGCTCGCCAAGACATCACGTTGATGGTGCTGGATCCGGATAAGAAGCCGGTCAAACGGGTGCACTTGGCGCGCGCTCGGGCATCCGACTGGCGGGGGCCGTTTCTGGATGCCGGAGCGACCAGTTCGGCGACTGAAGCGGTGACGATCGTCTACGAGGACATCACGGTCGAGAACGCCTGAATGTCGGTACGGAACGATAACCGGGCAGCATCCGCGAGATGTTCAGGTCGCCTGCTCACCGAGGTTGTATTGGTGGTGTAGGCGGTGGACCGCGTCGTCCATGTGCTCGACGAGCAGCGTGCGCGCTCGGCGCACCGGACCAGAGCCGATCGCATCGCGCAGTTCGACGTGCTCTCGTGCTTGCTCACGCAGGTCCGGATACGTTGTCTGCAACGCCCCCAAGCACATTCGGGTTTCGATCAAAAGGGTGCGGGCGGCGCGGACCAGGCGGGGGCTGCCCGCGCTGTCGACGAGAGCCTCGTGGAAGGCTTGGTCGGCGTCGGAAACGCCTGCGGCGTCGCCGTTTTCGGCGTGGGCGCACATGGCGGTGACGCTGGGCTCCAAAGCCGCATAGGCGATATCTCGGCGGCCGTCGAGGATGAGGGCCAGCGCGCCGCCTTCGATGGCGGTTCGGGCGCGGTAGATGTCGACGACGTCGTCGATGGCCAGTTCGATGACGAAGATGCCGCGGTTGCGGATGCTGTACAGGAGGCCCTCGGTGAGCAGGCGCTGCAGTGCTTCGCGGACCGGGCCGCGCGATACGCCGAATCGGGTTGCGAGGTCGGCTTCGCCGAGTTGGGCGCCGGGGGCGAGATTGCCGCGCATGATCGCCTCGCGGAGCCGGTCGGCGATCATTTCCGCCGTCGACTGCCGGTTCACCGGCTCGAAATCAACGACCGACATGGATATGCCTTTCCGAGAAGAGAGAGCCGAGCACCGCGGATGCCATCGTGCTGCCGGTCAGCCGCAGGCCTTCCCAGATGGTGACCTGATTGGCCGTCAACACGATCTTGCCCGAGCGGGCCTCGAGTTCCGGCAATACCCCGAGGGTGTGCATGGCGGTATCCGGGATCAGCAGCGCCTGCGCGTCGGGATGATCATTGGCGGCCGCCAGCTCGCGCACCTGCTCGGCGGTCAAGGTGCCGACTTCCGCGGCGGTGTCGATACCGGCGCTGGAGAAGGCGACCACTTCGATACCGGCATCGGCCAGAAACTCCACGAACAGCCGCGCGACCTCGTCCGGATAGCTCGCGGCGATCGCGACGCGGCGCACGTCGAGCGCCTGCGCTGCCGCGACAAAGGCGAGGCTGGTACTCGAGGCAGGCACCCCAGCGGCCGAAGCCAGTTCGCGCACCTGCTCCCGCGCACCCTGCGGTCCGTATACGAAACTCCCTGAGGTGCAGGCCCATACCACTGCGTCGGGCTTGTCAGATGCGAGCAAGGAAGCGCCGTGGCGCAGCTTGTCCGGACTGCCCAGATCGAGCAGCTCCGGAATGGCGTGCAGATCGGTGCCGTAGATGTGGGCCACCGGCAACCGCACGCCGAGCAGCGATGCGGCGAGTGGGTAGTCGTCCTCGGCCGCGTGGTCCGGGTAGATGAAACCGACGGTGGGTGCCTGCATGTTCTTCCAATCAGAAAACATTGAGTAGCCACTTTCCCGGACCGGTCATCGGCAGCTTCATCCGGCCCAGGCAGGCCCACATGGTGAGCTGATTCGCGGTGAGTACGGGTTTGCCGAGCGCCTGTTCGAGCGGCTCGATGACGTCGTAGGTGGGCAGGTTGGTGCAGCTGACGAAGATCGCCTGGGCCTGTGGGTCGTCCGCGCCGACGATGCGTTCGGCGATGGTGCGGTAGTTGACCTTCCAGATGCCGCCGCCCAATCCCAGGTGGTCCGAACGGATTACGCTGCAGCCGGCCTCGGCGAGGAAGTCGTGCAGTTTGTGGGTGAGAATTTCGTCGTAGGGGGTGAGCACCGAGACTCTGCTGATGTCCAGATGCTGGATCGCCTCCACGAGCGCACCGGAGGTGGTGACGGCGTCCTGCGCTCCGGCCTGGCAGATGGTGTCGCGCAGTGACCTCTCATAGGCGAGCCCCCTGATGAAACTGCCCGAAGTGCAGAGGTAGGCAACGACTTCCGGCTCGACATGCATCACATCGCGCGTCGCCGCCGTCAGATGTACCGGATTGGAGACCAGCTCGGCCATCGCCATCGAAACCGGCACCGGTTCATACGGCGTGCGGGCCAGATGCAGGCTGACGTCCAGCGGTGCCCAGCGCCAGAGTTCGCGTTCGAGCGCGAGGTCGAACGGTGCGATGATCCCGATCCCCCGTTGTGCAACGGGCCCTTCGATATCGGGAAAGCCGAGTTCCAATGCGGCCCCTCTCGCGCTCAGCCGTCATACCTCCGAGAACGATCGGATTGTTGACAATCATACGATGCGATTTTAGTGTGTCAATGTGGAACAGGGCCCGATTGTCACCGTCCTGCACAGTGACAGTGTGCCCGACGCGGACCTCATGGCCCCGGTGGCCGATCGAGCCGAAGTGCGGTACACGGAAGCGCCCGGACTCGCCGACGCACTGCGCGGCGCCGACGCGTTGTTCGTCTACGACTTCCTGACTCGCGCGATCCCCGGGGCTTGGTACGCGGCCGATCGTTTGCGCTGGCTGCATATGGGTTCGACCGGGGTGGATCCGGTGATGTTCCCTGAACTTCGGGAAAGCGAGGTCGTGGTCACCAATACACGTGGCGTATTCGATACGGCCATCGCGGAATACGTCTTGGCGCAGATTCTCGGTTTCGCCAAAGATCTGTCCGGATCGCTGCGTTTGCAGCAACGGCACGAATGGCGGCACCGCGAATCCGAACGCATTTCGGGCGCCTCCGTCCTGATAGTCGGAACCGGCTCGATCGGTCGTGCCATCGCGCGGTTATTGCGCGCGGCCGGGATGACTGTGCGAGCGGTGGGGCGCCGCGCGCGGGCCACCGACCCGGATTTCGGCACCGTGAGCACCGACCTGCTCGCCGAACTTCCCATTGCCGATTACGTCGTCGCGGTCGCGCCACTGACGCCGCAGACCCGGGAAATGTTCGATGCCAAGGCATTCGCCGCGATGAAACCACATGCGAGGTTTGTCAATGTCGGCCGTGGGGAACTCGTTGTGACCGACGACCTTCTCGCCGCACTCAGCACCGGATCAATAGCCGGGGCGGCACTCGATGTGGTGGATCCGGAACCGCTACCGGCGCGGCATCCGCTGTGGGATCTGCCGAATGTGCTTATTACTCCGCACAATTCGGGCGATTTCAGCGGCTGGCGAACCGAGGTCGTCACGGCGTTCATCCGCAATTTCGACAATTGGATCGCCGGCCGGACTTTGGACAACGTGGTCGATAAAGAGCTGGGGTACGTGCCCGGCTGAAGGAGCCTGCCATGAGTTATCCGGACAGCAAAACGCAACCGGCCGCGATGACCGCCGTCGAATTGGTCTCGGCCTACGCGGCCGGCGCCCTGTCCCCGGTCGAGGCGACCGAGGCGATTCTGGAAGCCATCGCGGCGCGCGACGGTGAGGTGAATGCCTACTGTCTGGTCGATCCGGATCGCGCACTGGTGCAGGCGAAAGATTCGGAGGCGCGCTGGAATTCGGGTTACGCCCGCGGGCTGCTCGACGGTGTGCCGATTTCGATCAAGGACATTTTCCTGACCGAGGGCTGGCCGACTCGGCGCGGCAGCACCTCGGTCGATCCGAGTGGTCCCTGGCAGGTGGACAGCCCGGTTGCGGCCCGGCTGCGCGAGGACGGCATGGTGTTCCTCGGGAAGACGACAACGCCCGAAATCGCTTGGAAGGGCGTCACCGACAGCCCGCTGACCGGCATCACCCGCAACCCGGTCGACCCCACGACAACCTCGGGCGGCTCCTCCGGCGGCAGCGCGGCTGCGGTGGCGGCGGGAATGGGTCCGGTGTCGGTCGGCACGGACGGCGGTGGGAGCATTCGCATTCCAGCCGCGTTCTGCGGCATCGTCGGTTTCAAGCCGACGCACGGCCGGGTCCCGCTGTATCCGGCGAGCCCGTTCGGTCCGCTGGCCCACGCCGGGCCGATGACCAGGACGGTCGAGGATGCCGCGCTGCTCATGGACATTCTGGCGCTGCCCGATCCGCGCGATCCGACCGCGCTGCCGCCCACGGTGGCGACCTTCCGCGGCCAGATATCGCGCGAGGTGCGCGGACTCACTGTCGCCTACTCGCCGACGCTCGGTTATGCGAAGGTCGATCCGGAGGTCGCCGCGATCGTGGATGCGGCGGTGCGGCGGCTGGCAGATGCGGAGCTGCGGGTCATCGCGACAGATCCGGGTTTCGAAGACCCGCGCGACGCATTCGAGGTGCTGTGGGCCGCCGGTGCGGCGACCATGTTGGCGAAATTCCCGGACGGCGCGCGCGAGAAGGTGGACAAGGGACTGCGCGCGGTGTGGGAGCGCGGCGAAACCGTCAGTGCCGTCGACTATCTCGACGCCCGCGCGGTCGCCGCCCAACTGGGCATCACCATGGGTGTCTTCCATAACACCTACGATCTGCTGATCACCCCGACCATGCCGATCACCGCATTCGAGGCGGGGCACGATGTCCCGCCCGGCAGCGGGCTCGACGGTTGGCCGCAGTGGACGCCGTTCACCTATCCGTTCAATATGACCCAGCAGCCCGCGATCAGCATCCCCGCGGGCAAGACCGCCGCGGGGCTGCCGGTCGGACTGCAGATCATCGGGCCGCGCCACTCCGATGATCTGGTCCTCGCGGTCGCCCGCTACGCGGAATACGTCCTGGGCTAAAGCGCGTCCTGGGGGTTGGTCACCGAAGACGGCTGCAGTCGGTCATCCAGGAGTCCCTGGAAACGCGGGCACGTCATGATGTCGTCGTACGGGCATTCGCCCTCGAGCATGTCGAGTGCGGCCTGCGCCCGGGCGATCCGGGCCAGCAGCCTCTCGCGGTGGCGGACCGTCACCTCGTGGCGGGCCGGTGCGGACCGGGCGGCCAGCATCGTCCGGATGTCGGCGAGGCCGAAGCCCGCCTCCTTCGAAATCAGGATCGCCGCCACCCGGTGCAGGTCCGCGTCGGTGTAGCGGCGACGGTCGCCGACGCGGGCCGGTGTCAGCAGTCCTTCCGCCTCCCAATGTCGCAGCACGTGTGTCGGCAACCCGAACCGAGCCGCCACCTCGCCGATTGACTTCATGTCGACATTAAGTCGCACAATTGCGGCCATGTCCACGTTGCTCACCCTGCTCGACGCCTTCGACGACCTACCCCAGGTCCTTAACCTGCGAGAACGCACCTACGAAGCGTTGGGCGACACCGTTGTCGACGTCGGTTGCGGGAGCGGGCGCGCCGTCGGCGAGTTGGCCGCCCGCGGGGTGCGGGCCATCGGCATCGACCTGGACCCCGCCATGATCGAGATCGCCATCGAGCGCTGGCCCACAGGCCGGTTCCATGTCGGCGATGCCACCGCGCTACATCTCGATGACGGCTCGGTCACCGGCTACCGCGCCGACAAGGTTCTGCACACCCTCGCCGAGCCCGAGCTAGCCGTCGCCGAGGCCCGCCGGGTCCTGGCCCGGAACGGCCGCGCTGTGCTCATCGGCCAAGATTGGGACACGTTCGTGATCGACTCCGACGATCCCGAACTCACCCGCACGCTCGTCCACGCTCGCGCGGACGGCATGGCCAACCCGCGGGTCGCCCGCCGTTACCGAAACCTCCTGCTGGACAACGGGTTCGTCGACGTTGCCGTCGAGGTCCACACGATTGTGTGGACAGATGCCGCGTGCCTGCCGGTGCTCGCCGATATCGCGGGAGAAGGCGCTTGGCTGGACGGCCAAGGCGCCAGGGCACGCGATGATCGGCTGTTCGTCGCCGTCCCGATGTTTCTCGCGGCTGGGACTCGCGCCGACTGAGCCGATCCCGAATTCTCAGACGCGGGCGAATGCCAAGGTCTCGCCTTGGACACCGTGCAGCCAGAGCGCGTTGCACGCCGTCGCGATATCGGTGAGGCCCTCTTCGATGGTGGCGAAGACATTTCCGGGCACCCAGCCCAAATCCCCATTGATCAGTAAGTTGTTGCGGCCGTAGAACAAAGCGAGGTCGGTGGCGCCCTGCTCGTGGTGCGCCGCCGTACCGGGCTCGTAGCCGTAGGCCGGGTTGCCGATCTCCCACGCTTCGAAATCGAACAGGCACACGTCGCCCGGAATGGGTGTGACGGTCGGGTTCTCCCGATGCGGCGCCGCGACGATCCGGGGCAGCAGGGTGTACACCTCGTTGCGGGCGTATTTGGCGTGGAAGGCGTCGCCTTCTTGCGGCAGCGCATCCCACACGGCCGCGCAGGTCCGCGGTGCCTCGGCGTCGAGCAGTCGGGCTCGGCAGGTCACGCCCGCCTTGGTCAGTGTGATCGAGATGTAGCGGGCCATCGGTTCTGCCTCCTGGTCACGCGGGGAGTTCGGCGAGCACGGTGGACCAGATCGCGAGCGCATCGTCGATCTGGGTATCGGTCACGATCAGCGGCGGGATCATCCGCACCACATTCATATACGCACCGCAGGTGAGCAGCAGCAGCCCCTTCTCGACCGCGAGCCGCTGGGCGGCGACGGCGGTCGCGGTATCAGGTTCGCCTGTGGCGGTGGTGAACTCGGTGCCGCAGAGTAGTCCGAGGCCGCGCACATCGCCGATCGCCTTGGTGGCGCCCTCGCGCAGTCCGGTCAGTAGTTGCGTGCCGCGCGCGGCGGCGTTGTCCACCAACCCCTCCGATTCGATCACCTCGAGTGTGGCGATCGCCGCCGCGCAGGCCACCGCATTGCCGCCGTAGGTGCCGCCCTGCGAGCCGGGCCAGGCCTTGGCCATCAGCTCCCGCGGCGCCGCGATTCCGGACAGCGGGAACCCACTGGCCAGACCCTTCGCGATGGTGATGACATCGGGCCGGACGTCGAAGTGCTGATGTCCGAAGAACTTTCCGGTCCGGCCGAAGCCGGTCTGGATCTCGTCGAAGATGAGCAGAATGCCGTGCCGGTCCGCGCGTTCGCGCAGCCCGCGGAAGAACGCGGCGTTGCCGGGGATGTAGCCGCCCTCGCCGAGCATCGGTTCGACCACGAATGCGGCGGTTTCGGAGGGGGAGGTGACGGTGGCGAAGAGGTAATCGAGTTCGCGCAGTGCGAAGTCGGTGGCCTCGGCCTCGGTCCAGCCATAGCGGTAGGCCGTGGGGAACGGTGCCACGTGCACACCGGACATCAGCGGACTGAACCCGGCGGAGAAGCGGGTGCCCGAGGTAGTCATGGTCGCCGCCGCGACGGTGCGACCGTGGAATCCGCCTTGGAAGACAACGATATTCGGCCGTCCGGTGGCCTGGCGGGCCAGGCGCAGCGCGGCCTCGACCGCCTCGCTGCCGGAGTTGGCGAAGAACAGCGTGTCCAGACCTTCGGGCAGGACTGTGCCGAGTCGCTCGATGAGTTCGAGCAGCGGCCGGTGCATGACGGTGGTGTATTGGCCGTGGATCAGGCTGGCGACCTGGGCCTGGGCCGCAGCGACCACGTGGGGATGGCAGTGGCCGGTGCTGGTTACGCCGATGCCCGCGGTGAAGTCGAGATAGCGGCGGCCGTCGGTGCCGTAGAGGTAGCAGCCCGATCCGTGGTCGACGGTTACCGGGGTGGCCTGCTTGAGAACGGGGGATAACTCGGTCATGATCCGCCTCCCGGGCGCGTATCCGCTGATTGTCTATTGTCGGATTGTTGACAATATGCATAACATGGGCACGGGGTTCACAGCAATGGCCGAAGGCCGCGTCGGGAATGAAAAGGAGCCCACATGCTCACCGAAACCGCCCTGACCGCAGCCGAACGCGCCGCGATCGACACGGTTCCGACCGGACTGTTCATCGACGGCGGATGGCGCGGAACAGCCGCTACGCTCCCGGTCACCGATCCGGCAACCGGCCAGTTGCTCTGTGAGGTGGCCGATGCCGATGCGACCGACGGGCTGAACGCCTTGGCTGCGGCCGATCGGGCCCAAGCGAAGTGGGCGCGAACGACGCCGAGGCAGCGCAGCGACATCCTCATGGACGCGCACCGGGCACTGCTCGCCGATACCGAACGACTCGCGCTGATCACGACGCTGGAAATGGGTAAGCCGCTGGCCGAGGCGCGCGGTGAAATCGCCTATGCGGCAGAGTTTTTCCGATGGTTCGCCGAAGAGGCCGTCCGTCTGGACGGTGGGTACATGCCTGCACCGGCAGGTGGTTCGCGCTTCTTGGTGACCAGACAACCGGTCGGTCCGAGCCTGCTCATCACGCCGTGGAACTTCCCGATGGCCATGGGGGCTCGCAAGATCGGTCCGGCACTGGCCGCGGGATGCACCTGCATCGTGAAACCCGCTGAGCAGACGCCACTTTCGATGTTGGCGCTGGCCGACATCCTGGATCGGGTCGGTGTCCCGGCGGGTGTCGTCAATGTGATCACCACATCCGACCCAGCGGCGGTGATGACACCGCTGATTCTGGACAGCCGTTCGCGCAAGCTGTCGTTCACCGGTTCGACCGCCGTCGGGAAGCTGCTGCTCGAACAGTGCGCGCGGACCGTGATGCGCACCTCGATGGAGCTCGGCGGCAATGCGCCGTTCATCGTGTTCGACGATGCGGACCTCGATGAGGCCGTCGAGGGCGCGCTCGCGGCGAAGATGCGCAATATCGGGCAGGCGTGTACTGCCGCGAACCGAATCTTCGTGCAGCGCGGTGTTGTTGACGAATTCGCGACTCGGCTTGCGGACCGGCTGACGGCGCTGCCGATGGGGCGCGGGACCGAGCCGGGAGTCGTAGTCGGCCCGCTGATCGACGCCGATGCGGTGGCGAAGGTGACCGGCCTGGTCGCCGATGCGGTCCGCCGCGGGGCCACTACCCGCACTGGCGGAGCGGCCTTGGCGGGCCTCGGAAACTTCTATCCCGCAACGGTATTGACCGATGTACCCGATGACGCCGAGATGTGCCACACCGAGATTTTCGGACCGGTCGCAGCGATCGCCGCCTTCGATACCGAAGATGAGGTCGTCGCGCGCGCGAATAACACGCCATACGGATTGGTGAGCTATGTTTTCACCGAAAATCTGCGGCGCGGACTGCGGGTGTGTGAGGCGCTGGAATCCGGCATGGTCGGCTTGAACCAGGGAGTAGTGTCCAACCCCGCCGCACCGTTCGGCGGCGTGAAAGAATCCGGGCTCGGCCGTGAGGGCGGACTCACCGGCATAGACGAATTCCTGGAGACCAAATACATCGGAGTGCGATTGTGACCCACTATCGGATAGCGACCATTCCCGGCGACGGCATCGGTGTCGATGTCACGGCCGAGGCGGTAGCGGTACTGGACGCGGTGCTGCCCGGTATCGAATGGACCGAATTCGACTGGTCCTGTGAGAATTACCTGCGCACCGGAGCGATGATGCCCGCGGACGCGCCTGGTCAACTGGCCGGATTCAACGCGATCCTGCTCGGTGCGGTCGGCTTTCCCGGTGTACCCGATCATATTTCGCTGTGGGGTTTGCTGATTCCGCTGCGTCGCGCCTTCGGCCAGTATGTGAATCTGCGTCCGGTCCGACTGCTGCCCGGCACCGAATCGGCCTTGCGCGACCGTACCGCCGAAGACCTGGACATTCTGATCGTGCGGGAGAATTCCGAGGGCGAATATTCCGCGATCGGCGGCATGCACCATCCCGGTCGCACCGACGAATTCGTCCGGCAGGAATCGATCTTCACACGGGTCGGCTGCGAACGGATCATCCGCTACGCCTTCGAACGGGCCCTCGAACGCGACGGCCGCCTGTGCTCGGCCACCAAATCGAATGGGCTGCTGCACTCGATGCCGTACTGGGACAGCATCTTCGAGCGCATTGGCTCGGAATATCCGCAGGTGGAGACCCGACAGCTGCATGTCGACGCGTTGGCCGCCGAAATCGTGCTGCATCCGGATCGGCTCGATGTGATCGTCGGATCGAATCTCTTCGGCGATATCCTGTCCGACCTGGCCGCCGCGGTAACGGGTGGCCTCGGCCTCGCCCCATCGGGCAATATCAATCCCGAGCGCACGGCGCCGTCGATGTTCGAGGCAGTACACGGTAGCGCGCCCGATATCGCCGGACAGGGCATTGCGAATCCGGTTGCGCAGATTCTCGCCGGAGCAATGCTGTTGGAGCACTTGGGCGAACATGCGGCCGCCGCGGCGGTCGATCGCGCGGTCTGCGATGTGCTGCGCGAAGGTCGAATTCGCACACCGGATCTCGGCGGCACCGCGACGACTGGCGAGCTCGGCAGCGCGATTGCGCACCGTGCGGCCGAATTGGTCGAGACCGGTTCGGTTTTCGCGCAACCGTAGGTTCGTATCGTCATGTGACCGCAAAGAATTCGGCAGGTCGATCGCAAAGTTCATCCGAGAGCATGGGGCGACTCGCGTGTCTGCGGAAGGACTGGGTCATGAAGTTCGAATTCGAGGGTGCGCGCAGGCGATTGCGTCGCGCCATGGCCGCTGCGGTGGCCGCGGCCAGCCTCGTAGTGGTAGCGGGCTGCGGATTGGGCGGCGACGATGCGGCGGCGGTGACCTACGAGGATGCGAAATCCTCGGGCAAGATCAAGGTCGGCTTCGCCAACGAGGCGCCGTGGGCCTTCCTCGGCGCGGACGGCCAGCTGACCGGATATGCGCCGACCGTCGCCCGCGCGGTATTGAAACGACTCGGCATCAACGAAATCGAAGGCGTCGTCACCGATTTCGACGGACTGATCGACGGCGTTCGGGCCAAGAACTACGCATTCGTCGCGGCGGGCATGTTCATCAATCCGAAGCGGTGTGCGAGTTCGGCATTCGCCACTCCCGACTACCAGGTCGGTTCGTCATTCCTGGTGCCGGAAGGCAACCCACGCAATATCAACAAGTTCGAGGACATCACCCGGGAGAACGTCCGGATAGCCACGCTGGGTGGCGCGGTCGAGAACGGCTACGCGCAATCCTCGGGTGTGCCATCCCAACTCATCGAGCCGATGGCCAAACAGGACGACATCCTGCGCGCGGTGCGCAACAAGGATGTCTACGGCGCGGCGATGCTGGACGTCACGGCCGCGTGGCTGGTGAAGAACAATCCGGACGCCAACCTGGCGGTCGGCCCGTCCTTCCGCTTCGGCAATAAGCCGGATGTCGGCACCTTCAACTTCCGCATCGGTGATGACAAGTTCCGCGAGGACTTCAACCGCGAGCTGCGCGCACTGCACGAAAGCGGTGAATGGTTGAAGCTGGTGGAGCCGTTCGGCCTGACCAAGGCGAACGAGGCCGATCCGGCGGCCACGGCCGAGCAGTACTGCACGGCTTGACCTCGTGTCGTCGCATTTCTCGACCTACCTCGAGCGGGTACTCCAGGGTCTTCCTTTCACGCTGTGGGCTGCGGTCGGCGGCATCGCGCTGACCGTCGTGCTGTCCTTCGTCGCCGGAATCGCCATGCTGTCGCCGTATCTGCCGGTGCGGTTCGTCACCCGCATCTATGTGGAGGGGTTCCGGGGCAGCTCGGAGGTGGTGCAGCTGTTCTTCTTCGCGGTGGCGATACCGATCTTTTTCGGAGTATCGCTCGGTGCGACGGCGAAGGGTCTGCTGGTCATCGGCATTATCGTGCTCGGTCTCAACCATGGCGCCTACGGTGCCGAAATAGTCAGGGGTGCGATCGGATCCGTGCCGCAGGCACAGGTCGAGGCCGCGATCGCGCTGAATCTCTCACCGGCCCAACGCATGTGGCGGGTAGTCCTGCCGCAGGCCGTGGTGGAGATGCTGCCGTCGTTCAACAACCTGTTCATCCAGCTCGTGAAAGCAACTGCGCTGCTGAGCTTTATCGCGGTGCCCGAGGTGTTCAAGAAGGCTGATGAACTGCGTGCGGTACCTGCGTTCTCTCGCGAACTCGGTCTCATCTACGGGATTCAGCTGGTCGTGTACCTGCTGATCGCGGTGGTGATCACGGTGATCATGCGGGTGCTGGAGCTGCTGGCGGCCCGGCGGGTCGGGCGGCGGCCGAAGCGATCGAGCATTCGACTCTCGGCACATGTGGGGGTCTGATGGAGAAATGGCGGTGGGACCGCTTCTTCGATGCCTTTCCCTTCATTTGGGACGGGCTGCTCGTCACGATCCAGTACACCCTGCTCGGGTCGCTGGTCGCGTATGTGCTCGGTCTGATCTTCGCGGTGATCCGGCGGCTGCGGATTCCGGTGGTTGATCAGCTGCTGTGGGCGTTCATCGAATTCATCCGCAGCACACCGCTTTTGGTGCAGGTCTTTTTCCTGTACTGGGTGGTGCGTCCGGACCTGCTCGGCGGGCTGTCCATCGACACCCAACGGCTGGTTGTCGGCGTGACCGCACTGGGCGTGCACTATGCCTGCTACACCTCGGAGGTGTTCCGCGCGGGCATCGACGCGGTGCCCGCTGCGCAATGGGAGGCGGCCACGGCGCTGAATCTGCCGCGCACGCGCACCTGGGTCGATGTGATTCTGCCGCAGGCGGTGCCGCGGGTGCTGCCCGCGCTCGGCAATTACATGATCGCCATGTTCAAAGAGGTGCCGCTGCTGTCCTCGATCGTCATCCTCGACATGGTTTATCAGGTCAAAACCGAGTACGCCGCCGATACCGGCGGCGCGGGACCCGAGGCCTGGTTCGCGGCCGGTCTGACCTTCCTCGCGCTGAGCTATCCGTGCTCGATCCTGGTACGAAAGTTGGAACGACGTGTCTGAACCGATGATCCGGTTCACCGGTGTGGAAAAGCGCTACGGCGCCACGGTGTGCCTGGACGAACTCGATTTCGCCATTGCGCCAGGTGAATTCGTCACTTTGATCGGGCCGTCCGGATCCGGCAAAACCACCATTCTGCGTCTGCTCATGGGGCTCGAGCGGATAGACGCGGGCACCATCGAAGTCGGCGGAGAATTGCTCAGCCACCAGCGGCGCGGTGACAAACTGGTGCCCGCCGGTCCGGCGCACCTACGCCGGATGCGCCGCAAGATCGGGATGGTCTTCCAGCAGTTCAATCTGTTCCCGAATATGACCGTGCTGCGCAATGTCACCGAGGGCCCGGTCCGCGGTCTCGGCCAGTCCAAGGATGCCGCCGAGGAGCGGGCGCGAAAGTTGCTCGAACTGGTCGGGCTCACCGACAAGATCGACGCCCGTCCCGCGCACCTGTCCGGCGGCCAGCAGCAGCGAGTCGCCATTGCCAGGGCGTTGGCCATGGAGCCGGAAGTGCTGCTGCTCGACGAGGTGACCTCGGCGCTCGACCCGGAGTTGGTGACCGGCGTCCTGCATCTGCTGGCGGATATCGCGGCCGATACCGAGATCACGTTCCTCTGCGTCACCCACGAAATGCAGTTCGCCCGAAAAGTTTCCGATCGCGTAATGATGTTCGACGCGGGGCGCGTGCTCGAGGACGGTGATCCGGAACGAATCTTCACCGATCCCCGGCAGGATCGGACTCGCGAATTCTTACAGGCGGTCTTGGATGAAAACTGACCGCCGATCTTCCACAATCTGAAGCATGACCAAGCCGTGTCTAGTCCTGCAGTTGCGGCCGGAGCGACCCGCCGCGGATGACGAATGCCGCGCCATCCTGCGCATGGCCGACCTCACCGAGGGTGACACGGTCCGGGTGCAGATGGATCAGGAATTCCCGGATATCGATCTCGACGATTACTCGGCGGTCATCGTCGGTGGCGGGCCGAGCAATGTCAGCAGTCCGGACGCCAAGAAATACGGGTACCAGCGGACATTCGAACCCAAGCTGAAGAAGCTGATAACCGAGATCGTCGGCCGGGATTTCCCGTATCTGGGCGCCTGCTACGGATTGGGCATCCTCGCGGACGTGCTCGGCGGCGAGGTGAGCGTCCAGCAATACAGTGAACCGGTCGGTGCGCAGACCATCGATCTGACCGAGCACGGCCGCACGGACCAGCTGCTGGCAGGTATTCCGCGGACATTCCGAGCGTTCGTCGGACACAAGGAAGCCTGTCAGGAGGTGCCACCCGGTGCGGTGCTGCTGGCCGGATCGGCCGATTGCCCGGTGCAGATGATTCGCGTCGGGCAGCACGTGTACGCGACCCAATTCCATCCCGAATTGGACAGCGACGGACTGGCTTTGCGCATCGAGGTTTACCGGCACGCAGGCTATTTCGAACCCCATGAGGCCGAGGACCTGATCGAGCTAGGTCATCGGGAATCGATCACGGTGCCCAGTGTGATTCTGAGCCGATTCGTCGCGCGGTACTGCCACGGATAGATCCGATTACCTATCGGAGTCGAGGCGATGGCGACTTCGGTGTTCGGTGCGCGAACTGGTACGCAGCGCCCAGCTGGGGGAGTCGGGGCGCACGTCGGTGATCACCGGCCAGGATCCGGTCGTCGTGGCTGACGATTCGCGTGGTTCGCGCCGGACCGGGAGCGCTTCGCGGGTGCTGCGCTCGTCGATCTCGGCGAGTCCGACGACGATCATCAGGATCATGATGACCAGCGTGACGGTCACGATGAGCGGCGACACCAGCTGGAGGGGATCGATGCCGCCGCTGTCGACCTGGTGGTCGGCATGGCTGGCGTGCATGGACGTCATCCCGACGTAGTGCATTCCGCACACCGCGACACCCATGATCAGCGCGGCGCCGATGGTGGCGAACAGACCGCGGACATGCAGCATGAACCACAGTGCCGCGGTGGCCGCGACCACCGCGATCACGATCGACACCACCACCGTGTTGCGGTCGTATTCGACGTGTGCGGTGGTTTTCATCGCGTACATGCCCAGGTAGTGCATGGCGGCCACGCCGAGTCCGGTGACCGCGCCGCCGATCGGCAGTGCCACGAACTCGTTTCGACCGCGTACCACGATCGATAGCCCGACCCACACGACCACGATCGCGATGACCGCGCTGAGCAATGTCATCGGAACGTCGTAGCGAATGGTGGCGCCGTGGATGGAGAAGCCGAGCATGGCGGTGAAATGCATGACCCAAATGCCCGCCCCGCCGAGGGAGACGGCGGCGGTGGCCAGCCACCCGGCCGGCCAATCGGAGGACCGAGCGTGTGTCACACAACGCAGCGCGAGGCCGGATCCGATAAAGGAGACGAGGTAGGCCATGACCGGGGTCAACCAGCCGTGGCTGAAATGATCGAGTTCTAGCATGTGTACTCCGCGTTCACCAGTTGTGCCGTGGCGGCCGAATGCTGGTCAGTAGGGGTGACCCGCTATCGGTCGGCGGCAACCAGCTGCCTGTCGAGCACAGCGGCAGTAAACCAATGAACATCGGGTGGAACCTCACGATCTGCGGAAATTTACAGTGATATTTCCGCCAGGCGCTGACAATAGCCAGGCCAGACGCTCATGGCCAGCGCGGGTCCCAGATTCACAGCTAACGCATAGTTCCCTGATGGACGTCCACGGAGCAATCGGCCAGCGTGCCGCTTCGGCCGGGCCGGCGCAAACTATCCGCTATGACGCACGAAAGCCCCCGCGCAGCGGGGGCTTCGTCAATGTCGGAGAAGGCCCTAGATTTTCGTCACCGGCTCGAGGTCGACTACTCCTTTCCCGCTCGGGATGTCGAGCGGGACCGAGACTTGGTCATGCGCGATCAACCACGTGTCGTCGATCTTCCGGAGGCCGTACGTGACTCTGACCCACATACCGCTCGTGGTCGACCCGTTTCGCAATGTGCCGCTGAGGCGAGCGAAGGCGTGCCCGAATGCCACCTCGTCGCCCATCGTGAGTGTCAGGTCGCGCACCTCGTAACTCACGCTTTCGAAGACCGCGAACACCTTCGTCCAATTCTCGAGTTTCGCCACTATCCCGACATGCTGGAGCGGCGGCTCGACATCGAATGACACGACGTCGGTCGTGTACACCTGCTCGAGGGCCTCGAGATCCTTGGCTCGCAGTGCTGCGACTATCTGGTCGATTTGCCGGCGAACCTTGGCCTCATCCACCTCGCGTTGCGTTTCGATTCGGTCAGCGAGTGACTGAAATTCGTTCGGTGTCGTCATGATCGGCTCCTTCAATGGTGTGCGGGGTATCGGTGCCGGGTCGCCGCAGCGGCGCGAGTGCGTTGCTCCATGCGACGAGCTGATCCAGCAGCGTGTTCAGGGCTGTGACGTGCCGGTCGCCGGGCGTGAAGGTGGTGAAGTTCTCGAAATCGTGGTGCAGCGAGATCGTGACCTGGGGGCCCACACCAGCCATGCTCAGCGTGCTGCAGATCAGCCGCAGCTGGTCCACCGCGTGGACGCCGCCACCCGCACCGTAGGAGACGAATCCGACCGCCTTGCCGACCCATTCCTGGAACAGGTGGTCGATGGCGTTCTTCAGTACACCGGGGAGGCCGTGGTTGTACTCGGGGGTCACGATCACGAACCCGTCGAAGGGCGCGATCCGCTCGGCCCACGCGCGGGTGTGTTCATGGCTCGACGGGCCGAACATCGGCGGAACCGGTTCGTCGAGATGCGGTAGCGGGTGGTCGCGCAGGTCGATCAGTTCGAACTCGGCGTCGCCGCGACGCGATGCCGAGTCGAGGACCCACTGGGCCACCTGCGGGCCATTGCGGTTGGGCCGGGTACTGCCGAGAATGATGGCGATTCTGATCATGTCCGCAACTCCTGGTCTGCTGAAACTGTCACGACCTCCCGACGATGCAGGCGGTCGGAATGTCAGGTCGTCTCACAGTTCGGGCCGCTATTTCGTCGGATTCGGTGAGAGACGCATCGACCGAAGGAGCCGAACATTATGACCGATCCGCAACTGCGCTCGGTGATCAGTGAACGCCGTCAGCTGATCAATCTCGCCTATCGGCTGCTCGGCTCGCTCGCCGAGGCCGAGGATGTGGTGCAGGAGACCTATGTGCGCTGGTACGCGCTATCCGAGCGACAGCGCCATGAGGTGGCGGTGCCCGGCGCTTGGTTGACGACGGTCGCCGGCCGGATCTGCCTCGATCTGCTCGGCTCGGCGCGAGCCAGGCGGGAACGGTATGTGGGCGAATGGATTCCGGAGCCGATTCCCGGCCACTCCGAATGGTTCGGTGGTCCGGCCCCCACCGATCCGGCCGACCGGGTCACCCTGGACGAGTCGATCAGTATGGCCTTCCTCGTCGTGCTCGATTCCATGACACCGGCCGAGCGGGTGGCGTTCGTCCTGCACGATGTATTCCGCTACTCCTTCGCCGAGGTCGCCGACGTTGTTGGCCGCACTCCCGCGGCCTGCCGCCAGCTCGCCTCCTCTGCCCGCCGCCGTATCGACACATCGCGGGGCCCGTCGAGCGCCCAGCGTTCCGATGTGGTCAGGGACTTCAAACGGGCCTGGGAGACAAGCGATATCGAGGCCCTGATCGGTTTGCTCGATCCGACCGCGACCGCGACCGCTGACAGCGGCGGCCTGGCCCCGGCCTTCCGCCAACCGATCATCGGCGGTGAGCAGATCGCGCGCGCCTGGATCGAAATTGCCGCCCGAGGCCCCGAGGTAACACTGCTCGAGCGCACGGTCAACGGCCAGCCTGGACTGGTGGCGCAGCTCGGCGACACCATCGTGTCGGTTTACGCCTTCGACATCGCCGACGGCCGGATCACTCGCATCTGGGCGATCCGGAATCCGGAGAAACTGCGGCCCTGGACAGTCGGCTGAATCAATAGAATGTCCCAACTGCCGCAACGCCGGGGCGGTGTCGCAAACACCGGATCGCCGACCAAGCGAAGCCGGGCCGCGATCTCATGCGCTACGAATCCGCCGAGGACCGAGCTGGGCTACTGGTTCCCGAGTTTCCGGAGCGCCTGTTCGGATGCCGAACCGGGCTCGGCGGCGAACAGGTCCAGGCCGCAGCACGACGGTGCGTCGGGGAGTGCGATGAGTTCGCCGTGCAGGGGCAGGGACCGCGGGAATCACGGTGCATTGCAGCCGAATTGATCTCCCACGCGCCACAGGCGCATCCGAACTGTCGGCCGGGATGCCGCTGCCCGCGGCGTGTGCGGAAGATTCCGACCGGACATCGGCCTTAAGCGTGCGCCGTTTTGCCGCCGTCGATGACCAGCTGCGCCCCGGTCAGGTATGGATGTTCGCCGGAGGCGAGGGTGAGTGCGAACGATGCGATCTCCTCGGGTGTGGCGAGCCTGCCCAGGCCGGGGACATTCGTTTTCGCCCACTGTTTCATCGCCACCTGATAGGCGTCGTCGGGGAGGTTGCCGATGGGGGTGGCATTGCGCACTAATTCGGTATCGGTAGTGCCGGGGACGAGTGCGTTGACGCGAATTCCGTCGCCGGCGTAGTCGAGGGCGGCCGATTGCACCAGGCCGACCAGGCCGCGCTTGCTCGCGGTGTAGGCGGCTCGACCGGCGTCGGTGGCGAGGGCGTTCGAGGATGAGGTCACCACGATCGTGCCGCCGCCGGCACGGACCATATGCGGGAGTTCGTATTTCATCGCCAGGAAGCAGCCGCGCAGGTTGGTGTGCAGCACTCGGTCGAATTCCTCGGTGCTGTACTCGTGCAGTTTCTTCTGGATGGTGATGCCCGCGTTGTTGAACGCGACGTGCAGGCCGCCGTACTTGTCGACGGCCCCGTCGACGAACTTGCGGACATCGTCCGCTACGAGCACATCGGCATGGAAGTAGGTGGCTTCGCCGCCGGCGGCGCGGATATCGCGTTCCACCCCGTGTCCGCGCTCGACCCTGCGGCCGCAGAACGCCACCCGGGCACCCTCGGCCGCAAACAGTTTCGCCGCGGCGGCACCGATGCCGGAGGTGGCGCCGGTGATCACCACGACCTGGTTCTCGAAGCGGCGCCGGCCCGCCGGTTGGAATCGGGGCGGATTGGAGTCGGTACCCAGTGCCACACCGGCGGCCAGTCCAGCGGCACTGGCTGCTATACCGGTCGCGGCCACGGCGCCGAGAAGTTTTCGGCGACTCGGCTTGACGGGGGAGGTGTGGGGAGCGGTGGCATCGTCGGTCATGGGTTCACTCTCACGAGTTCCGGTGCGCGCTGGATCGAACCGCGGGCCCGTTCGGGTGGCCGCTGGAATGAGCCGCCTCCTCCGCTGGTAGGAGACCAGCGGTAGCGGTATAGCGGCATAATGTGCGCGTGGTGGATTTTCCGGGTGCGACGCGCGACATGGATGCGCCCGGCGGGCTGTTCTCAGTGCTGCCGATGCCGGGTAAGACCCGCGCAGCAATGGATTCGCCCGGTCCTGCACCGGGTATCGACGTCCCGCTGTCCGGTACGCCTGCGGACGTGCCGGGCGACTTTCCGTTCGCGATGCGGCCGGCATCCGCAGTCGTCGACCGGCGCTACGCGAGCGGGTTGTTCGGGATCTGGCGGTGGCCCCGGTGGGGTGCGCCGTGGCTTCGCGGGCCACTCGGATCAACCTTCCGCAGGCCCGAGCCCGGAGTCGCGCGGGGCGTCGAATGGCTGCTCGACGGGCGATCGCTGCCGATCCGGCTGAGCGTCTGGTTGGCGCTGGCCGTTGGATGTCTGCTGTGGCTAGGGGACTCGCCCACGGTCGTCGACTGGGTGCTCGGGATGGGTGCGGTGCTGGTGACAGTGGGCGGCGCGCGTCTGCCGCTGGCAACCTCGCTGGCGGCAACAGGGCTTTTGGCGCTCGGGTTCGAGTTCGGTCATACCGGGCCGATTGTCGGTAAGGTGGCCGCCGCAGTGGCGCTCACCGAACTCGCCGTGCACCGCGGAGGTTGGCGTCCCTGGTTCGGCGCGGCCGTCCTCTCCGCCGCCTATCTGCTGCATACCGCCGGCGGTACCGGCGCGACGGGATATCGGGCAGTGGTGATGGCGGGGCTGCCGTTGCTGATCGGTGGCTTGCTGCGGGCCGCGTTGGACAGTGCTGCTCGGGCACGGCAGGCGACTCGTGAGGTCGCGCGGCACCGCGAGACCGCGGTGGCGGCGGCGCGGGCCGCCGAGCGCACCGCGATCGCTCGCGAATTGCACGATCTCATCGCCCACCATGTGTCCTCGACGGTCCTGCGCGTCGGTGTGGCGCGGCATGCGCTGTCCGATACGTCACCCGCGGTGCGGAAGGTGCTCGACGACATCCATGCCAGTGGGAAGGAAACACTGGCTGATCTTCGGAAACTTGTGGCAATCCTGCGTGATTCGAACGCGGCCGGGGAATCTTTCGTCGCGCCGGGCGATCTGCCGGATGCGATCGAGGCGGCGGTGCGGCGAACCCGACAGCTGGGACCGGCAGTGGAGACCGAGATCGGTGATGTCACCGCGGTGGACGCGATATCGGCTCTGACGTTGCTGCGTTTGACGCAGGAGGGACTGGCGAACGTGGTCAAACATGGTGGGTCCGATGCCGTGGCACGGCTCGTGATCGGTGTCGCCGATGGAGTCGACTTCCTGTTGTCCAACACCGAGCCGAACTGCGAAAAGGTGCCTGCGGCAACAGGGCTGGGATTAGTCGGCCTTGCTGAGCGGGTGGAACTGCTCGGCGGTCGCCTGACCGCCGGGAGCACCGCGACGGGCTGGCGGCTGGCGGCGCACCTGCCTGGGCGGACCATAGGTACGGCGCCGTGACCATCCGTATTCTGCTCGTTGACGACCAGCGGCTGGTCCGGGCCGGGCTGCGCATGCTGTGTGAGAACGCCGACGATCTGGAGGTGGTCGGGGAGGCCGCAACTGGCACCGACGCCGTACGCTTGGCCGATCGCACTCGCCCCGACGTGGTGCTGATGGACTTGCGCATGCCCGGCATGGACGGGATCCGTGCCACCGCAACGATTCTCGCTGCCCACCCGGCTACCCGCGTGCTGGCGTTGACCACCTTCGACGATGACGATCACCTGTACCCGGCGCTCGGCGCCGGCGCCGTCGGTTTCCTGGTCAAGGATGCCTCGCCGACCGATCTGCTCGACGGTATCCGCCGAGCGGCGTCGGGAGAGCGGCCGTTCTCGCCGGATGTGCTGAGCCGGGTGGTGAATTCGGCGGTCACAGCCCATACCGCGTCCGAAACTTCCCTGGCCGCGCCCACCACCGGCGGGCTGACAGCCCGAGAAGGCGAAGTGCTGCAGCTGGTCTCGGAGGGGCTGTCCAATTCCGAGATCGCCGACTGCCTGCACGTGAGTGTGACGACGGTCAAGACTCATATCACGAGCCTGATGATGAAAACCGGTGCAGGTAACCGAGTTCGCCTTGCTGTGATTGGTTTGCGCGGCCGGTGATGGTGACCGAGTCCGCGTTGCTGTGGATGGCTCTTGGTGGTGACCGCAATGAGGTCTGCCTCGCCGTGATCGGCCTACGCAGCCGGTGGCCGTAGCTCGGCGACGCCACGACGCTCACTGCGGATAGGCCAGCGCCGCTGGCAGGCCGCCAGCCCGCAGGCGAAGCAGAACTTCCCAGCGCCGACTGAGCGGCCCCGAGGAATGCGCCGTCGAGCATGCGTCAACCTTCGATGAGCGACGCGATCAATAGCAGCTCAACATATTTGCCGGTTGCGCGGGGTGCGCAGACGTTGCGGGCGGATCTGGAGAGAGTTCTTCCGGATACTGATAACGTGGGCGGGTCGTCGAGTTCTGGGCGGCTGGTAGGGCGTCCGGTGATTGTGCGTCGAAATCACCTGTCCTGCAGGGACTGTGGGGTGACCGCAGTCGACTGTGGTTGCCTCGCCAGGGTCCGAGTTCTCGACGCGGACCTCATGGCCGGGGTCACATGCGGTCGGCGTCGCGAGGAGGGCTGAACTGAGTGCTGTGGCCGCAGGCTGTGTTATCGCCGCGGTGCTTTCATTGATCCTGGCCTCCTTGCTGATCCAACGTCTGGAGTCACGCCTTTGACCACGCCACCGGCAACCCACACCACCGCCAACGGAGTCTGCCCCGCGCTGCACGGCTCACCGCTCGATTCCGGCGAACCTCGAGTTCGGTTGCATACCCCGGAGTTCGCCGCCGATCCGCATCGGGCCTATCGGGAGGCTCGCAGCCAGTACGGGTCGCTGGTGCCGATGGAGTTGGCGCCTGGTGTGCCCGCGACCCTGGTGGTCGGGTATCAGACCGCGGTGCGAATCCTGAATGATCCTGAACACTTCCCGGCGGATCCGCGGCATTGGGAACAGACGATTCCCGACGACTCGGTCGTCAAGCCGATGATGATGTGGTACCCGAACGCACTACGCAATACCGGGGCGGCGCATGCCCGCTACCGGCAGGCGTATAGCGGCAGCATCGACGGAATCGATCTGCACGAACTGCATTCGACGGTCGAGAAGATCGCCATTCCGGTGATCAACAGCTTCTGCGAGGCCGGCGAGGTCGACCTGGTCACCCAGTACGCGCTGCCGGTCGTCTTCGAGGTCATCAACCAGATGGTCGGCTGCCCAACGGAACTGGGGCAGCGGGTCGCGACCGGTATGGCGATGCTCTTCGACACCATCGAGGCGGCCGCCGGTATGGCGATGCTCAGCGAGGCGCTGCTGGAGCTGGTGCAGCTACGCCGGGCCGAGCCCGGTGACGACGTCACCTCGCGAATGGCCCACCACCCGTCCAAGCTCGACGATACCGAAATGCTATGCCAGCTGATCAGTTTCTACGGTGCGGGCATCGAACCGATGCAGAATCTGATCACGAACACTCTGCTGCTGATGCTCACCGACGACCGGTTCGGCGGTGACATGCTCGGCGGTAGCCTCTCGACCCGCGACGCACTCGACGAGGTGTTGTTCAACGACCCGCCGATGGCCAACTTCAGCATCACCTACCCGCGCCAGCCGATCCTCATCGACAACACCTGGCTGCCCGCCCATCAGCCGGTCGTGGTCAGCTTTTCGGGCTGCAATAACGATCCGGCGATCCGCGGCGGCGACCGCACCGGCAACCGCTCGCATCTGGCGTGGGGCGCCGGGCCGCACGCCTGCCCCGCGAAATCCGTTGCCTACCTGGTCGTTCAGGACGCCATCGATCAGCTGCTCGACGCACTGCCCGAGATGGAACTCGCCATGCCCGCGGACGAATTGGCTTGGCGGCCCGGCCCCTTCCACCGCGCATTGGCGGCGCTGCCGGTCGTTTTTCCCCAGTCCCCTCCGCTGCCCGTTTTCTAAAGGAGATAACGATGGAGCATGAACCGCTGGTCCTGGATCTGACCGGCGCCGATATCCAAGGCGAGAACGAGCGGATCCGGGAGCGCGGGCCGGTCGCGCTGGTCGCCCTGCCCGGCGGTGTGCCCGCGTGGTCGGTAACAGATGCCGCCGTGCTCAAGAGTCTGCTCGCCGATCCGCGGGTATCGAAAGACGCACGGCAGCACTGGTCTTCGTTCATCAATGGCGAGATCACCCAGGAGTGGCCGCTGCTTCCGTGGATCGCGGTCGACAACATGTTCACCGCGTACGGCACGGATCATCGCCGCCTGCGCAAGCTGGTCTCGCCCGCGTTCACACACCGTCGCACCACGGCGCTGCGCCCGCGCATCGAGGCGATCACCGAGGGTCTGCTGAACGCGCTCGCGGCCACCCCGAAGGGCGAGGTGGCCGATCTGCGGGAGGGTTACGCCTATCCGGTGCCGATCGAGATCATCACCGAAATGATGGGTGTGCCCGAACATCTCGGCCCCGGTCTGCGCAAATGCGTCGACGGTTTCTTCGACACCTCGTTCGGGCCTGAGGAAGCACAGGCCAACTACCTCGAGATGTACCGCCTCGTCAGCGAACTCGTGGCCTACCGGCGCGAGACCCCGGGCGACGACGTCACCAGTGTCCTCATCGCCACCCGCGACGAGGACGACGGCTCGCAGCTGAGCGAGAAGGAACTCGTCGACACGCTGATGCTGGTCATCAATGCCGGTCACGAGACCACCGTCAATCTGCTCGACCAGGCGATCTTCATCCTGCTCACCCATCCCGAGCAGCGCGCCGATCTGGTCGAGGGCCGGGTGCCGTGGTCGGATCTGGTGGAGGAGACGCTGCGCTACGAGGCGCCGGTCGCGCACCTGCCACTGCGGTACGCGGTCGAGGATATCGAGCTCGGGGAGATCCGAATTCCCAAGGGCGAAGCGATTCTGGCGTCCTATGCCGCCGCGGGCCGCGATCCGAACCTGCACGGTGCCACGGCTGCGACGTTCGACCTGCACCGGGTCAACAAAGAGCATCTGTCCTTCGGGCACGGCGCGCACCACTGCATCGGCGCCCCGCTCGCTCGGCTGGAGGCGACGATCGCTCTCCCGGCCATCTTCGAGCGCTTCCCGAATATGCGCTTGGCCGTGGATCCGGCGGAATTGGCGCCGGTCGGCAGTTTCATTTCGAACGGACACCGCACACTGCCGGTTTTCCTGGACGCCGAGTAGCACGGCCCGGGGGTGCCGCCAGATCGGCACCCCCGCGACGTATCACCGCTCGGCGAGCACGATTTCGAGTTGTCGGCGTTGGGGCAGCAATAGGGCCAGGACGGACTCGGGGTCGCGTAGGCGGGCCGAGGTGGTCGAGAGGGTGAGGCCCGCGACGAGGGTGCCGGCGCGGTTGCGGATGGGGACGGCGAGGCAGCCGGAACCTGGGCGGAGTTCATCGAGTTGCATCGCGAAGCCATGCCGACGGATATCGGTACCCGGATCGGATTCGGCGAGGGCGAGTCGGCCGATTGCGGAGGCGGTCAGCTCGCGGATGACCAATTGTTCGTGCTCGATCGGGTATTCGGGGTCGGCGTCGAGGATACGGACAAGTGGGCGGGTCGTGCCGGTGCGGTGGTATCCCGCAAGGTGGATGCCGCCTCGGGTACGGCCGCGCAGGCGGTCGAGAATGTCCGCGGCGGCGGTCGGAATGGTCGGCGGAGCGGCCATTCCGGCGAGTTGGGTGACCTTGCTGCCGAGCGCGAAGCCGCTGAGATCGGGTGTGCGGACCAGATATTCCTGTTGGACAAGGAGATTGAGCAATCGGTAGATGGTTGCCTTCGGCATCGCGAGGTTGCGACTGATCTCGCGGGCAGTGACGCCCGGTCCGCAGGCCGCCACCTCCTCCAGCACGACCAGCGCGCTGAGTACGGCCTTGGGTTGTCGGCCGCCGAGCGCTCCGGAGGCGGTCACCGCGACCGCCGGTCGGAACCGGTCGGTGCACCCCCAAGGACCTCGTCTCGGATCGGGGTGTCATGGGTACCGATCCGAGGGAGCAGCCGCAGTCGCGCGCGGACGAACCACCCGAGGGCAAGCGCGACGCTGCCCAGGAAAAGCCAAACACCCACTGCCCGAGGGCTGTTCGATTCTCTGGTCAGATACACGACAAGGCAGCCACCGAGACAGGCTGCGGCGCTCGCCGCTCCGATGGCGGGCCACATCGTCAGCTCCCCGATCCGGCGCAGGAAGAATACGGCGGCGACGCAGACCAAGGTGTAGGCCAGCACATACCCGCCCGCGGAGACGACCAGGAGAATGCCGACGGCCTGCCTCGAGGTCGCACCAGCGAGTAACAGGATGATGGGACCGATGGTGAGAACCGGCATCGCGGTGTAGATCGCGATATGCGGTGTCTTGAATCGCGCATGGGTATGGCCGACGGTCGCCGGGATCACACCGTCGATCCCCAGGGCGAGCAGCACCCGCACGAGCGCCGTCGAGGACGCGAGCGCACACGCGAAAAACGATGCCGCGACCCCGATATCGAGAATCGGGGTGATCCAGCCGACGCCGTAATAGGCGGAGAGCGCGGCCACCGGCGTGACATCCTCGCCGAGCGCGACGTCGGCCGCCCGGAATCCGGTGGTCTGCACCGAGGTCGCGGCCACCACGAGCAGGCCCGCCGCGATCGGCGACCAGGTCAGGACGCGCGGTACGGTCGCGAAGGGGCGGCGGGCCTCGACCGAGAGCGATGCGGCGCTCTCGAAGCCGACGAAGGCCGTGATCGCGATGACCACCCCGGTGACCAGTTGACCGAGGCTCAGCTGATGCGGCGCGATCAGCTCCCAGGAGGTGGGCCGACTGCCCTGTCCGATGAACAGCACCACGACCAGTGCGACGAGCACGGCTACGGCGACCGACTCGACCAGCAGGCTGATCCGCGCCGATAACCGGATACCGCGCACCATGACGACGGTGCACAGCACTCCACACGTGGCGACGCACAGCAACGGAACGATCAGCCCGTGTGTCGGCCCGGATCCGACGTAGCCGAGCAGATTCGACACGTGGAAGCCGACATTGGCGAAGGCGTACATCGAGATGAAGCCATAGCCGAGGATCAGACTCACCCCGCTCGCGAACCCCGCCGTCGCGCCGAGCCCTTTGGCGGTGAAGGTGTACAGCGATCCCGCGGTCGCGATGCGCTTGGTGAACTGGTTGATCGTCGCCGCCGCGAGCAGGGTGAGCAGGACGCCGATCAGCGCGGCCCACAGTCCCGCGTTGCCGCTGTACAGTGCCAGCAGCCCGGGCACGGTGGCTGCCGCGGCGCACGGCGCGATAGCGGAGACCGACTGCGCCAGTACATCGCCGAAGCCGAGGGTGCGCCGATGTAGGCCGGACATCGGCGATGTCATACCCACGCCGGTCACCGGCTCGGGATCGGCAATGGCCCGGTCCAGGGCGCTGACGTGAGCGTTCATACGGTCGGAATGTAGGAACCGCGTGTTTCGGACATGTTGCTGTCGCGTCATCTGTGGGTGATCGGCAAACGAGGCGGCGATCGGATCCGCGGTCTCATTCGGCGCACCGCTGACCTTTACCGCTGGGTGACTCTTCGGCAAAGGCCCCCGCCAACAGTGTGTGCATCGCAAATGTTCGCCTGTTTCGGAGGTTCACCATGGTCGCCAATTCCCCGCTCGACGCGACGGCCGCATCCCCGCCGCTCGGTAGTCTGCGCGGTTCGCTCGGTCCAGGGGCCATCGTCTTCATGGTGGTGGCGGCGGCCGCGCCGCTCACCGTGATCGGTGGCGCGGCGCCGATCGGCATGCTGATCGGCGACGGGCCCGGATATCCGACCATGTTCGTGGTGTCCGCCGTGGTGCTGCTGTTCTTTTCGGTCGGCCTCGCAGCGATGAGCCGTTACGTGCCCAAGGCCGGGGCCTTCTTCACTTATGTCGGCTACGGGCTCGGACGTCCGATGGGACTGGGCGCGGCGTATCTGGCGCTGTTGACCTACACGATGATCCAGGTGGCGGTCTACGGGTATCTCGGCGCAGCGCTCGAACGGTCGGTCGTCGATATCGGCGGACCCGACCTGCCCTGGTACGTGTATGCGTTGCTGGTCGTCGCGGCGGTCGGTGTGCTCGGGTACCGGCACATCGAGCTCAGTTCGAAGGTGTTGGGGCTGTTGCTGATCGGTGAAGTGGGGATCGTGCTCGTACTCGCCGCGGTGGTAATGGGGCGCGGTGGGGCCGATGGGCTCTCGCTCGAGCCCTTTACCCCGAGCGCCGCGCTATCGGGTTCGCCCGGTATCGGTTTGATGATGGCGCTGGCCGGATTCATCGGTTTCGAGGCGACCGCCATCTTCCGGGACGAGGCGCGCGATCCGCACCGGACGATTCCGCGGGCCACCTATGCGGCGGTGATCTCGATCGGGGTGTTCTACACCTTCGGAACCTGGGCGCTGGTCATGGCGTGGGGCCCGGAGCAGGTGGTCGCGGTCGCCGCCGAGGATCCGGCGGGCATGATCGTGCGGACAGCTTCGGACTATCTGGGCTCGGTCGGTGCCGTCGCGATCAATGTGCTGTTGCTGACGAGCCTGTTCGCGTGTGTGCTCTCGTTCCACAATGTCGTCGCGCGGTACCAGCATTCGATGGCCTCGACGGGTGTGCTGCCAGGTGCGCTGGCGGGCGTGCACGCCAAACATCTGTCGCCGCACACCTCGTCGCTGGTGCAGACCGGCACCGCGGCAACGCTGGTGGCCGTGTTCGCGCTGTGCCGACTTGATCCCGAACTCGAGGTCTTCACCTGGTTCTCGGGAGTAGCGACGCTGGGCGTCGCGGTGCTCATGGCGACGACCTGCCTTGCCGTCATCGTTTACTTCGCGCGCACCCGCGCCGATACCCGGCGCTGGCACACGCGCATTGCCCCGGCGCTCGGCCTGGTCGGCCTGCTGGTGGCCGCGGGCATCATCGTTGCGAACTTCCCCACCCTGATCGGTGGATCGACCACGCTCGCCGTGATCCTGCTGCTCGTCACGGCGGCGTTTCCGCTGGCCGGGATCGCGCAGGCGCAGGCTCTGCGCCGTACCAACCGCACCGCCTACGACGGTATCGCCCACGCGATCGCCGCCTGAACTTCCAGAGGAGACCTGCCATGTCCATCATCGAATTCGATACTCGCGCAACCGATGTGCGGGTACTCGAAAGCCTCTCCGCCGACGAGATCACCATGGTGCGCGCGGTCGTCGCCGATGCGGGCCTGCTCGCGGCGACCGGCCGATTCGTATACGTGGGATTGAACGAACCCGATAAGGCGCAGGTGCTGGCCTATCAAGCCGGGACCGGGCCCGCACCGGAGCGGTTGGTGCGAGTGCTGCTGCTGGACCTCGCCTCCGGCGCGGCGCGCGATGTCTCGGTGTCGTTGACGGCGGGTGTGATCCGCACCGATACACCGATCGACGGTACGCGCGGCCAGGTTCCGATTCTCGAAGAGGAGTTCGCGGAGGTCGGCACGGTGCTCGCCGGTAACGAGCGGTGGTGTGCCGCGCTGCGGCAGCGGGGTGTCGACCCGGAGTCGGTCGTCTGTGTGCCGCTGTCCGCCGGGCACTACGACATACCGAATGAGCGGGGGCGCCGCATTATTCGTGTATTCGCCTTCCGCCAGGACCATCCGCTGGATCACCCGTGGGCGCATCCGGTCGACGGCCTGTGCGCCTATGTCGACATCATTGCGCATGAGTTGGTCGACCTGATCGACTTCCGCACATTCGAGGTGCCCGCGGAACCCGGCAACTTCCAGGATCCGGCGCAGGCCGGTGCGCCACTGGAGGGGTTGCGTCCCATCGAGATCAGCCAGCCAGAGGGGCCGAGCTTCACCGTCGACGGTGATCGGATCGAATGGGCCAACTGGCGGCTCAGCATCGGATTCGACGCGCGTGAGGGATTGATCCTGCGGCAGTTGGCATTCCGGGACGGCGCGGAATACCGGCCGGTGCTCTATCGGGCTTCCATCGCGGAAATGGTTGTGCCCTACGCCGATCCGTCCCCGAATCGCTACTGGCAGAACTACTTCGACACCGGTGAATATCTATTCGGCCGATTCGCCAATTCGTTGCGCCTCGGATGCGACTGCCTGGGCGAAATCCATTACTTCGATGCCACTCTCAGCGATGAACTCGGTATGCCACGCACCATCGAGAACGCGATCTGCATGCACGAGGAGGACTACGGCACGCTCTGGAAGCACACCGACCTGTTCACCGGAGTCAGTGAGGTGCGGCGGCAGCGTCGCCTCGTCATCAGCTTCTTCACCACGGTCGGCAACTATGACTACGGGTTCTACTGGTATCTGTACCTGGACGGCACCATCGAATGCGAGGCCAAGCTGACCGGCGTCGCGTTCACCGCCGCCTACCCGCCCGAAGGTTCGCCCTACCAAAGCGAAGTCGCGCCCGGTCTCGGGCTGCCGTATCACCAGCATTTGTTCAGCGCACGTTTGGACATGATGGTCGATGGTCTGACCAATGCGGTCGACGAGGTGCAGGTGCAACGGGTGCCGCTCAGCGAGGCGAATCCGTTCGGCAATGCCTTCACCGCGAAATCCACCCGCATCACCAGCGAATCCGAGGGCGCGCGCGACGCCGACGCCTCGGTCGGCCGGGTATGGCACATCGTCAATACCGAAAAGACCAATCGCATGGGTGCACCGACCGCCTACGTCCTGTACCCGGAGCAAACACCCACCCTGCTCGCCGACCCGTCCTCCTCGATCGCGGCCCGGGCCACCTACACAACCAAACAACTCTGGGTAACCCGCTACGCCCCCGAGGAGCGTTACCCCGCGGGCGATCTGGTCAACCAGAATCCGGGTGGCGACGGCCTGCCTGCCTATATGGCCGCGAACCGATCCCTCGACGGTGCCGACATCGTGGTCTGGCACACCTTCGGACTCACCCACTTCCCGCGCACTGAGGATTGGCCGGTAATGCCCACCGACTATTGTGGATTCACGCTGAAGCCCTATGGATTCTTCGCCGCCAACCCGGTGCTGAATGTCCCGGCGACAACCAGTGATCACTGCGGTCCGGCACACGAATCCCATTGTCATGGTGGCTGATTCACCCCGCACGCGGCCCGGGACGATAATCCTGGGCCGCCTGCTCGCCATCGGTTCCATCGCTAGTTCCGGTCTGCACCTCGCCGGTGTCGGTGCGCACGGCCTGCTCCACGGCCTCGTTGTCCTCACCTTGGCACTGGCATGTCTGCGCTGTGTCCCTGCCCTGTGGATCCGCCCTTGCACCGACGCTTTCGGGCTGGCGGCGCTGCTGAACCTGGTGATGGTGGCGGTGCATTTCTCGATGTCGACGGCGGTCGGGCACGTGCACCACGGCGCCAACGCACCCGCGAACGGCTCACTCGACCCGCTCCAAGCCGTTACCCTCGGCGCTGCCGTATTCGAAGCCCTCTTCGCCGCCTCCGTCGTTTTTGCCACGACGCGTGGGGTGGTGATTGCCGACCAGCAGTACCAGCAGGAACGCCAGCACCGCTCGGCTGATTCGGTGTAACGGGCTCACGCGAGGATTGTGCACCCGCGGCAACGGTCATATCCGGCAATTGCCGCGCGACGTGCGTCATGAGATCGTCGGTTGCTCCTCGGTTGGTATCGGGGTGACGGCACCGTGGACAACTCCGACGGCCGCGCCGGCGACGGCGCCGGCCGCGGCGGCCGGGATGGCAATCACCGCGTAGCCGATGGCCGCGCCGAGAATGGGGACGACCACCAAGCCCGCTGGGAGGAATGGGATCCCGGCGATGAGACCTGCGGCCGCCCCGACGACGGCACTCGTGGCGGCGAGCGGGCTCGCCAGGGTGGAGCCCACCGACGCGCCTACGACCGCGTCACCCACGACAGCACTGGCGATTTGGTCCGAACGAGCGCGCTCGACGCCTGCCGACTGCAGGCCTTGGGACAGCGCGGATTCGGTGCCTGCCGAAGCGTCATTGATCTGGGTGGCCAGTTCGGGCGGCAGAAAGTCCGGGCGATCGACCTGGATATTGCCGATGCGGATGCGATTGGTGGCCTGCGGGACTTGTTCCGGCTGTGCCGCGTCCGGAATGTCCGGCACCGTGGCGTCCGGCTCGGCCACCGGTGCGGTGGCGTCGCGCAGCGGCAAGGGCGCGAATACGGCGGGATCGTCGACCGGAGCCGATGGATCGGCGATGAGCGCCAGTCCATATGGAGTCTGCGAGAGCGTCGCGGTGCCGAGTGGTTGCGACTCGGCGCTGGCGGGTGTGGTGCTGATCAGGGCGGCGGACAGGGGAAGCGCACTGGCCAAAACCAGTGTGGCTGTCCGTCGACGGATGAGACGAACCGGATGTGTGGGTCGATGTTTACCCATGGATTACCTCATTCCGAACATCGATGATTACTTACCTATATTCGGGACCGCCTGCCTTTCGGATGAACCCATTTTTGTCGAGCCGATTCGGCCCGGTGCGGGGGTGTCCGCACCGGGCCGAATCGACTCGGATCAGGCCACGGCGACCAAGCGGGCCGCATTGGCCGACTCGTCGTCGGCGGCCTTGTTGGCTGCAAGTTCGGCCTCGACCCGCTCGCGGTAGCGGGTGATTTCGTGGTCCGTGCTCGCGGCATCCCAGCCGAGTCGCGCGCCCATGAGGAAGGCGACCGCGGGTGCGGCGGTCAGGCCGCGGTCGGCGGTCTCGATCGAGATGCGGGTGCGGCGGGTGAGGACATCGTCGAGATGCAGTGCGCCCTCATGGGTCACCGCGTAGACGACCTCGGCACCGAGGTACTCACCGGCACCGGGCAGCGGCTCGGCCAACTCCGGTTCGGCCGCGATCAGATCGAACAGTTCGGCGACGCCCGAACCATAGCGACCGAGCAGGTGCTCGACGGTCGCGACGGGCAGACCGGCCCGCTGCGCGACGCTGTTCACATCGGCCGCCAGCTCCTGGTAGCCGACGGCACCGAGCAGCGGCAGGTGTTCGGTCACCGACGGCGCGGCCGCGCGACCGAGCCCCTCGACGGCCGCGTCCACCACATCGGCGGCCATCACGCGGTAGGTGGTGTACTTACCGCCCGCGATCACGAACAGACCCGGAACCGGTTCCGCGACAGCGTGTTCCCGCGAGAGCGTCGCGGTATCGGCGGACGCGCCCGACAGCAGCGGGCGCAGACCCGCGTATGTGCCGACAATATCGTTGCGGGTCAACGGCTCTCGCAGCACCGCGTTCATATGATCGAGGATGTACTGCACATCGGCATCGCTGGCGACCGGATGGTTCTTGTCCAGTGCCCAATCGGTATCGGTGGTGCCGATGATCCAGTGCCGGGCCCACGGGATCACGAACAGCACACTTTTCTCGGTCCGCATGATCAGACCGGTATCCAGGTCGAGCCGCTCGCGCGGGACCAGGATGTGCACGCCCTTCGACATGCGCACGTGGAACGGGAATTCCACGCCGGTCATCTTGTTCATCTCGTCGGTCCAGATGCCGGTCGCGCTGATCACCCGGCGGGCGCGCACGGTGTATTCGCGACCGGTCTCCACATCGGTGACCTGCGCGCCGACTACCCGCTCGCCGTCGCGCAACAGTCCGGTGACCTTGGTGCGGGTGAGTACCGTCGCGCCGTGCTGGGCTGCGGTGCGGGCGATGGTCATGGTGTGGCGCGCGTCGTCGACCTGTGCGTCGAAGTAGCGGATCGCACCGATCATCGCATCGTCGCGCAGTGCGGGCGCCAATTCCATCGCGCGCGTGTGCGACAGGTGCCGGTGCATGGGCAGCGCCCTGGCCCCGCCGATGGTGTCGTACAACGCGACGCCCGCGCCGATGTAGGCGCGCTCCCAGACCCGGTGCTGCAGCGGCAGCAGGAACGACACCGGGCGCACCAGATGCGGGGCGAGCCGGTGCAGCAGCAGGCTGCGCTCCTTCAAAGCCTCGCGCACCAGCCAGAAGTCGAGCTGCTCCAGATAGCGCAGGCCGCCGTGGATGAGCTTGCTGGATCGGCTCGAGGTGCCAGCCGCGAAATCCCTTGCCTCGACCAGGGTTACGGTCAGGCCGCGGGCGGCGGCATCGAGGGCGGCACCGGCGCCGACCACGCCGCCGCCGATCACCAGTACGTCGATTTCATTGTCGCCCAATGTGTTCAATGCATTGGCGCGGTAGTTCGAGTCCAAGCGTGCGGACACGGTATGTCTCCTTGTTTCGGTGCTACTGCGTCTTCGAAATGGGGTGGTCAGTCCTCGACGTCGATCCAGTCGAGCGTGTGCGAGACCGCCTTTTTCCAACGTGCGTAACCGCGTTCGCGCTGCTCCGCGGTCCATGTGGGTGTCCAGCGCTTGTCCTCGTGCCAGTTCTGTACGAGTTCGTCGGTGTCGCTCCAGAATCCGACCGCCAGTCCGGCCGCGTAGGCCGCGCCGAGTGCGGTGGTCTCCGCGACCACCGGCCGCGAGACCGGCACATCGAGGAAGTCGGCCTGCAGCTGCATGCACAGTTCATTGGCCGTGACGCCACCATCTACACGCAATGTGTCCAGGCGCACACCGGAATCGGCCTCCATGGCCTCGACGACATCGCGGGTCTGATAGCAGATCGACTCCAGCGTGGCCCGTGCGAGATGGGCATTGGTGCTGTAGCGCGACAGCCCGACGATCACCCCGCGCGCGTCCGATCGCCAATACGGTGCGAACAGGCCGGAGAATGCGGGCACGAAGTACACCCCGCCGTTGTCCTCGGCCTGCCTGGCCAGCGATTCACTTTGTGCCGCACCGGAAATGATGCCGAGCTGATCGCGCAACCACTGCACGGCCGAGCCGGTGACCGCGATCGAACCCTCCAGCGCGTACACCGGCTTCTCGTCGCCGAACTGGTAGGCGATGGTGGTGAGCAGTCCGTGCTGGGAGCGCACGAGTTCGGTTCCGGTATTGAGCAGCAGGAAGTTTCCGGTGCCGTAGGTGTTCTTGGCCTCGCCGGGGCGGAAGCACACCTGACCGACGGTGGCCGCCTGCTGATCGCCGAGCACACCCGCCAGCGGCACCTCGCCGCCGAACGGTCCGTCGGTGCGGGTCATGCCGAACATTTCCGGATTCGACGAGGGCGCGATGGTGGGCAGCATGGCTCGCGGAATTCCGAAGAGGGACAACAGTTCGTCGTCCCAGTCGCAGGTCTCCAGATCCATCAGCATGGTGCGGCTGGCATTGGTCGGATCGGTGACGTGCACGCCGCCGTCGATGCCGCCGGTGAGATTCCACAGCAGCCAGGTGTCGGTGGTGCCGAAGACGGCCTCGCCCCTGTCCGCATCGGCGGCGACGCCGGGCACATTGTCCAGGATCCAGCGCAGCTTGCCGCCGGAGAAGTAGGTTGCGGGCGGCAGACCCGCCTTGCGGCGGATGATTTCGCCGTGACCCGCACGTTCCAGTTCGGCGGCGATCTTGTCGGTGCGGGTGTCCTGCCAGACGATGGCATTGCAATACGGCCGCCCGGTCCGGCGATTCCACACCACGGTGGTTTCGCGCTGATTGGTCACACCGACCGCTGCCAGATCGCTCGCGACGAGATTTGCCTTGTTCAGGGTGGAGACGATGACCGAACGGGTGCGCTCCCAGATCTCGGTCGGGTTGTGCTCCACCCACCCCGCGCGCGGCAGGATCTGCTCGTGCTCGAGCTGGTGGCGGGCGATCTCGTTGCCACCGTGGTCGAACACCATGAAGCGGGTGCTCGTGGTGCCCTGATCGATGGCGCCGACGTACGAGCCGAGTTTCACCGGTGAGCCTCCGTCTGCAAAGACTGCCGCGGTTGCGGCCGTCGGGGCCGACGCTATTAGCGGATTGCCGAAACGGACATAGCGTGCGTTCGACAATGCCGAACGGTTGTGATGGCCATCGCCATGTAGGTTTCGGCGTATGCCCGGTCCGATCCAATCGATCGAACGAGCGGCGGCCGTCCTGCAGCTGCTCGCTCGGGGTTCCGGCCGCCTCGGGGTCGGCGAAATCGCGGGTGCGCTCGGGCTGGCCAAGCCGACCGCGCACGGCATTCTGCGCACATTGCAGGGTGTGGGATTCGTCGAACAGGATCAGGCCAGTGGCAAGTACCAGCTCGGCGCGGCCGTACTGCATCTCGGGACAAGTTATCTCGACAACAACGAACTGCGCTCGCGGGCGATCAACTGGGCCGATGCCCTGGCCGCGCGGACCGGGGAGTCGGTGCGAATCGGTGCCGCGGCGGACGAAAGCGTGGTGGTCGTGCACCACGTCTTCCGGCCGGACAACACCGAACAGGCGCTCGAGGTCGGTGAACTGCTACCGGCGCACGCGACCGCGCTCGGCAAGGTGCTGCTCGCCTATGACGCCGAGCTGGCCGTCGCTGTTCGCGGTGGTGAATTGGCGCCGCTCACCCGGCGCACCATTGTCGATCGGGCGGCGCTCTCCCGGGCGCTTGCCGCGGTCCGGCAGGCCGGATGGGCCGGGGAGACCGAGGAATTCCGGTCCGGTGTGGCCGGTATCGCCGCGCCGATCCGGACACACGGCGGACTCGTGGTCGGTGCGATCGGGATCAGCGGTCCGGTCGACCGGCTCTGTGATCCGCAACTGCGGCACCGGCCGACACTGGTCGGGCACGTCCGCGATGCCGCGCATGCGGTATCGCGGGATCTCGGTGCCGGACAATGAATTTCGTACATCATGTTGCACCAATTCTCGTCCGACAGGAAGTAGCCGATGGCGCAACGCTATGTGCTGGCGATCGATCAGGGCACCACCTCCACCAGGTGCATCCTGTTCGATCAGCGCGCACGCCTGGTCGGCGTCGCACAGCGTGAACATCAGCAGCACTATCCGCGGCCCGGGTGGGTCGAGCAGGATGCGCTGGAGATCTGGCGCAATGTCGAGCGGATCGTGCCGCAGGCGATGCGGGATTCCGGTATAGCCGCGGAACAGGTTGTGGCCCTCGGCATCGCGAATCAACGGGAAACCACGGTGGTGTGGGATCGCCACACCGGTGTGCCGATCCGGCGGGCAGTCGTCTGGCAGGACGTGCGCACCGATGAACTGGTGCGCGAATTCGAGAGCATGCCTGGTGCGGAACGGATTCGCGAACTGTGCGGCCTGCCGCTGGCCGGTTATTTCGCCGCGCCGCGGCTGCGCTGGCTGCTGGATACCATTCCCGGACTGCGGGATCGGGCCGAGCGCGGGGAAGTGCTGTTCGGCACCATGGAGACCTGGCTGATCTGGAATCTGACCGGTGGACCGGACGGCGGTGTGCATCACACCGATGTCACCAATGCCAGTCGCACGCTGTTGATGAATATCGCATCGCTCACCTGGGATCGAGAACTGCTGGAGTTCTTCGGAATTCCCGCCGCGATGCTGCCGAGCATTCAGCCCTCGACCGCGTCCTACGGGACGACCAGCCGAGTGGTGCCCGGTATCCGGATCGCCGCCGCGCTCGGCGACCAGCACGCCGCGCTGTTCGGCCAAACCTGTTTCGCCCGTGGGGAAACCAAATGCACCTACGGCACCGGCGGCTTCCTGATGATGAATACCGGGCGCGAGCTGGTGCAGTCCTCGCACGGTCTGCTCACCACCATCGGCTATCAGATCGAGCCCGAACCGGTGTACGCGCTGGAGGGGCCGATCGCGGTCACCGGCTCGCTGGTGCAGTGGGTGCGCGACAATATCGGTCTGGTGTCGAGTGCGCCCGAGATCGAAACCCTCGCTCGCACAGTCGAAGACAATGGCGGCTGCTATATCGTGCCCGCCTTCTCCGGCCTGTATGCGCCGCATTGGCGCAGTGACGCAAGGGGTCTCGTCATCGGCCTGACCTCATACATCAACAAAGGCCACCTCGCCCGCGCCGTCCTGGAGGCGACCGCCTGGCAGACCCGCGAAGTCGTCGACGCCATGAACGCCGACTCCGGACTCCAGGCCCGCACCCTACGCGTCGACGGCGGTATGACCTCCGACAACCTGCTCATGCAGATCGTCGCCGACGTCCTCGACATCCCGGTCATGCGCCCCTTCGTAGCCGAAACCGTCTCTCTCGGAGCCGCTTACGCCGCTGGTCTGGCCGTCGGCTACTGGCCCGATCTCGAAGGCCTGCGTAGCAACTGGCGCCTGGCCGGACAATGGATCCCCCGAATGGACCCCGCCCACCGCCGAGACGAATACGACAACTGGAAACGCGCCGTAGCCCTGACCTTCGGCTGGTCCCGCTCGAAGCGATAGGGTGTGGTGATCTTGCGGGGCTCGCCGGTGTCGACGTGCGCCGGTTCCGGGACGCGCTCGTCGCCGATCGAGAGGCGCGCGAGCATCTGGTCGGCGGGTCCGTCACCGAATCCGGCAGTCTCATCCTGGTCGCCGATCTCGCGGATTTCACGCTGATCCAGCGATTCGTCACCAGCATCGGCGGCACGTGGAATCCGGATACCGTCCACTACGGTGACCGCGAGTTCGTGGGTTGACGTGTCACTGGTCGGTGGAAACCTGAATGGCCCTTAGACTTCGGCAGTGCGAGCTTCTTTGCGAACGGCCGTCCTCGGACTGATCACCGCGATATTCGCCATGAGCGTCGGGCTGATGCCGATGGCCATCGCGGAGCCGGTTGCTCCGGCGTTCTGTGGCACACCGCTGTCGGCGGACGAACTCGATACCATCGCTCAGCTCTCCGATACCAGCACGTTGACCGGAGATGCGTTGCAGCGCTTGGAGACCGCGGTAGCGCGCCACCGGGAGATCACCGAAATCCTGGTCGCGCACCGGGATCGCCGCGGGCTGTTTCCGCTCGGTCTCGACGGTGTGGAGCAGTCGGCGGTAATGCCGATGCAGCGTGATCCCGGCGCGTTCGTGGATCCGGAGTACGCGCATGCGATCAGCCTGGAATTGCTGCGGCGGTTCCTGGTCAATGTGCACGCGGCCTTCACCGGCGCGCCGGTCGAGCCGCAGTGGGCGCGGTATTTCGAGCTCGCTCGCCGGTGTGAGGTATCGCCCGCCCGCGTCGCCATGGCGGGCTACAACGCGCATTTGAGCGTGGATCTCGCGTATTCCGTAGCGACGGTCGCGAGTAAGCCGGAGAACGCGCCCGACTACTTCAAGATCGTCGACGCGATCGCGGCCTCCGGTCAGGTGATCATCGATCAGACCGAGGAGATCTACAACGGCGATCTCGGTCCGCTGTGGCGGTTCTATTTCGTCGGTGAGGGGCTGGACCTGCTGCTCGGTGCGGGCGTGGCGACCGGTCCGCTGCTGCGGGTCGCCGATCTCGGCTACAACGTGGTGGTCTACGGCAATGGCCTGGCGCTGGAGGATCCCGGACTGCACGACGCGACCGCGGCGGAGGTCCGGCTGCTCAGCGATTCCGTCGAAACGGCATTGGATGTGTTGACACTGCTCAGGGGTCTGTGAGACGCCTATTCTGTACAGGTTCGGGTACGGCAAGGAGTCGCGGTGGGCATATCACTCGTCAAGGGACAGAACGGCCCGCTCGCGGCGTCGAATGTCGTTGTCTCGGTGCGATCCATCGCCCCGGCCGATGTCTCGGCATTATTGGTGACCGAAGCGGGCCGGGTTCGCACCGACGCCGATTTCGTTTTCTTCAACCAGCCGCAGGCACCTGGCGTCGAGTTGCGGTCGGGAACGCCTGCGGCGCTGGCCGTTTCCGCGGCCCATATCCCTGCCGATATCGCCCAAATACGTGTGGTTATCACTTTGGACGAATCCGGGGCAACCTTCGGGCAATTCGCACCGCCGATTGCGACCATTGTCGACGGATCCGGAAATGCGCTCTACGAGTATGTAATCGATGGACTCGACAGCGAGTCAGTCGTCATCGCACTGGAATTGTATCGGCGTAACTCCGAGTGGAAGGTTCGCGCGGTCGGGCAGGGGTATGCGGGCGGATTCGCCGCGCTGGTCACCGATCACGGCGTAAGCGTCGACGACGAGCCCGCGCCGGTCACTGCTCCCACCACCCCCGAGGTCCGCACCGTCCCCGGCGAAGCCGCACTCTCCTTCGAGAAGCGCGCCAGACTCGACCTGCGCAAACGCGAAGTCGCCAAGGTTCTGATCGACAAGAACGCCTTCGGAATTCGCGCCCGCGTCATCCTGGTCATCGACAAAACCCTCAGCATGAGCAGGCAATACAGCAAACAGGTCGTGCACCGCGTTGTGCAGCGGATGATCCCGGTGGCGACCCAGCTCGACGAAGACGGCACCCTGGAGGCCTACCTCTACGCGCTGTCCTTCGCGAAACTGCCCGATATCACCGTCGAGCACGGCGAGGCATGGGCCCAGACCTTCTTGCACCTCACCGGCACTCACCAGGGCATCGACTACGCCAGAATCGGCGGTCGCAATGACGAACTGCCGATCATGCGCGACATCACCGCCTCGCTGCGGCCCGGCGATGCGCCGACCCTGGTGCTGTTCTTCACCGACGGCGGGTTCGCGAAGAAGCGCGAGATCGCCGCACTGATGCGCGATGCGTCCCGACTGCCCGCCTTCTGGCAGTTCGTCGGCCTCGGCAGGGCCAACTACGGCCTGCTGCGCACGCTCGACGAGATGTCGGATCGGGTCGTGGACAACGTGGGCTTCTTCGCTTTGGACGACATCGACCAGGTGGACGACGCACAGCTGTATGCCCGATTGCTGGGCGAATTCCCGGACTGGCTACGCGCGGCCGGCCAAGCGGGCATCCTGCGCTGAATCGTGCCGGTCCGCAGTCGAAGTCGCGGACTCAGCCGATGACGGCGTTCATGATGGTGCCCGCACTGGTGGCAACGACACCGCCGATCATGGCTCCGGCCACCATCTTCGGGGATTCCAGACCGCCGCCGCTCCACTTCTCCCAGGCGAAGCGGCCACCTGCGTAGATGATGGCGACTATGCCGGCGAGCAGCACGAACCAGGTGAAGTAGCGGACCAGTTGAAGAATCTTGTCGGACACCGGAGGGGCCTCAGGAGTGGGATTGCCGATCTGTGCCCAAGTGTCGTAAACGGCGGCCAGGATCATCTCGTGTTGCTCATTCTGGATGCGGGACAGGGGGTTAACGCGCTCTCCGAGAGATGGTATCGGTTTCTCGGCGACCGCGCAGTCACGATGCCTGCACGCTTGCGAGACCACTCGTTGTGCGGATCATGGAAAGGAGCGTGATAGTCGAGGAGTAGACGATGAACATCTATCTGATGTCGATCGGCGATGCCTATGCGACGTTGGCGCAGATCCAGAATCCGACGCCGCAAGCTCCGCCGCTATCGGACAAGCTGCTGCAGATGGTGCGCTATCTGACCTGGTTTGCCCTGCTGTCCGGAATAATCAGCATCATCTATGCGGGCGGCCGGTTCGCCTGGGAGAAATGGAGCGGCGGTGCGATGCAATCGCCGAAGATGGTGGCGGGAGCCATGATCGGCGGTGTCGTCGCCACCAGTGCGGGCACGATTATGAATTCGATTCTCGGCACCGGCTGATCGGCGAAAACCCGGCCGCATCGCCACTTGCCCGAATTACGGCAAATATGTGGCTATACTCCGGCTGATCTCTCTCGAAGTTGTCCGACCTGATCGGGAAAGTAGGGAGAAGGCATGAGTTTGTCGCGGCGATCTATGCTGCTGGCCGGTGCCGTTACGGGCGCGGGCCTGGTCGCGTGCGGCAAATCGACGGATTCCGATAATGTGGCGAGTTCCGGCAGCGTGCCGCCGAGCGATCCGCGTTCGATCGCGACCGACGCCTATATCTATGGATATCCGCTGGTGCTGATGGATGTCACGCTGCAGTCGAATACCGCCGCCGTACCCGCCAATCAGATCTGGGCCGTCAGTCCGATGAATCCCGCGATGAATACGGTGGTCATGCCGAATATCGACACCCTTTATGCCACAGCCTGGCTCGATTTGGGTGTCGAGCCGGTGGTGCTGCAGGTTCCGCCGATGGACGGCGACCGGTACTGGCTCATGCAGATCATGGACGCCTGGACCAATACCGCCCACAATCCCAGCAGTGTCGCACCACGGGTACGCGCCGGTCAGGACCCGCCGTACGGCTACGTGATCACCGGCCCCAATTGGTCTGGTGCGCTGCCGGATAACCTGACCAGATTGGCGGTGCCCACCGCGACCGCTTGGCTGATCGGTCGCATCGAGTTGCGCGGCGAGGCCGATTTCGCCGCCGCCGAGAGCCTGCAGCAGCAGGTGCTGCTCGCACCGCTGAGCGCCTGGTTGCGCGGTGAACGGCCGAACCCGGTGATCGATCCCGTTATGGCCGCCCCGATCGCACCTCCACAGCAGGTTGCGCGGATGGACGGGCGCACCTTCTTCGACCGGCTCTGCACGCTTATGATCACCAACCCGCCCGCTCGCGACGATGCCCCCGCGCTGGAGCGGTTTTCGAAGATCGGCATCCGGCCGGGGGGCACGGTGCACGGTGCACCGGTCGCCGACCTCAACGCCGCGGTGGCGGCGGGCCAGATGCGCATCCCGGACTACGCCAATCCCAAAGCCAGACGTGAGAACGGCTGGGATTTCGCGACGAACCTCGGCACCTACGGCACCGATTACTCACTGCGTGCCTCGACCGCGTGGACCGCACTCGGTGCGAATCTGCCGGAAGACGCCGTCTATCCGGAGATCAGCGCGAGTGCGGGGGAGCAGGGTGCGCCGCGCTCGTACCGGCTGCATTTCCCCGCGGGCCAGACGCCGCCCGCGCGGGCCTTCTGGTCGCTGACCGCCTACACCGCGGAGCGCTTTTTGGTGCCCAACGCGGCGGGCATCTTCTCGGTCGGTCATCAGCGTCCCGTTGTACCGCTGCCGGACGGCTCGCTGGAACTCGCCATCCAGGCGGCGGACCCGGGAAGTGATGTGCCATACGGCAATTGGTTGCCGATACCGGAAACCGGCACCTTCCGGCTCGCGCTTCGCCTGTATGTGCCCGAGCAGCGGGCACTCGATGGTCACTGGCAACCGCCGAGTCTGAACCGAGTCGGATGAAGGAGATGTATGAACGTCTCGCGCAGAACCGCACTCGGGCTCGCCGTGACAGGCATCGGACTGGACGCCTGGGGGAAATCCTCGGACAACACGCCGTCGAGTTCGACCGTGGCATCCGATGACGCGCGCGACATCGCCAAGGATGCCTACGTCTTCGGGTATCCGCTGGTGCTGATGGACGTCACCCGGGCCGCGGCCGATGCGGTGACTCCGGTCAATACCTTCCAGCACGCCGGGGCGCTGCCGACACCCGAGCGCCGCGATGTGGTGCGGCTGAATCTGGATGCCCTGTATGAGGATCCGGGCGCAAGCGTTCCGGCGGGCAATTGGCTGCCGATCCCGGCGTCGGGCCAGTTCTCGCTGACCATGCGGCTGTACGTGCCGAAAGACATTGCCATCGACGGGCATTGGCAGCCGCCCGTCTCGACCGTAGTGCGATAGGAGCGAGAAACTATGGGCCGCTTGGCTTTCCCGATCTCGATCGCCGCCGCGGTGCTGGTATTCGCCGCGCCCGTTGCCGCCGCCGAGGTGGGTGATGAGGACGGTGTGCCGTCGCGAACCGCGTTCTCCTTCCGTTCGGTGCTGCCAGGCGTCCAGTGGGGCACCAGCAACGAACACGAGATGCGCACCGGATTGTCGCTGGTCAAGCTCTATATGGTCGACTACGCGCTGCATCGCGGCGACGGGTCGGCGACGGATCTGGCGTTGGCGGAGCGGATGATCCGCTATTCCGACGACTCCGCGGCCGACGAACTCGGCGCGAAGTATCCGCAGGCGATCGACGCCATTGCCGCGGAGTACGGCCTGACCGCTACCAAATCGGGCCCGGCCTGGGGTATGTCGTACACCAGCACCGCGGATGTGGCCACCTTCCTGGCGATCAAGAAGCGCACCGAACCCTGGTCGCCGATCTTCGGCTGGATGGCCGCGGCGGGCGAACAGGCGGCCGACGGCACCGCACAGGACTGGGGGACCGCGCGGCTGCCCGGCGTCCAGGGCACCAAGTGGGGCTGGTCCGACAGCGGGCCGCTGGAGGTGGCCTCGGCATCTTTCGGCGAGACTTTCGCGGTCGCGGCACATACTCGCGGCACACCCGAGGATCAGACGGCCGATGTCAGCGCCACCGTGCCGTTCTTGCTACTGGCTCTGGTCGCGCGCGTGACGGGATAGGCGGCGGTCAGTCGTCGCCGTCCCAGGTCCAGTGCGGCACCTCGCGGATCGGATGCAGTTCGTCGTCGGTCTGGGCATGCGAATTCTGTTGTGCCACTTGGGCGCCGAATTCGGCATGTTCGCGCACCGCGGCGCGGAAGGCGGGATCGTCGAATAGCCCCGCCTCCTCGAACGCCTCCAGATACAGCTGGGCGAAGCGCTGGCGCTGTTCGTCGGTGATTTCGAGGCCGCGGTGCACGGCGATGATGTAGTCGAAGCCGAGGTTGCGGGTGAAACGGTCCGGGCCGCCGAAGGATTCGGCGGTGAACCAGGTGAGATGGTCGACGTGCGTGGGGCGGCGTTCGGTGAACTGGGTTTTCAGCACCGGATCGGCGAGCACCTTGTCGTAGAAGGCTTCTTCGACGCGATGCAATGCCTCGTCGCCACCGGCGTGCTCGTACAGGCTGGGCATGGGGGACCTCCGAACAGTGACCTGTTGCGTCCCATTACAGGCTTGTCCGCTCGGTCGCGTGCACGGTTTCGCGATAAGCGATCAAGAGAGTGATTTATAGCTTATGGCTATTGAGAGGTGAGTGACTCAACCGCTACCAAGCGTGAAGTTAACGGGGTTTACTAAACACTATTCACAAAATCCCGGTTGTGTGGTTTTATCGGCTCCGGAACGTGTCCACACAGTTCTTACCCGCCCCGCCGGCTCCGCCGGCCGCCATCCCCAGTGTCGTGAGGTCTGCAGCCCAAGTCAGACCGGTAGGAGATAGCCGTGACCGTGACCACGCCGTCGATTCCCGCGGGATTCGACTTCACCGACCCAGATCTGCTGTCCACCCGCCTGCCCATCCAGGAATTCGCCGAGCTGCGCCGGACCGCCCCGGTCTGGTGGTGCGCGCAGACCGGGCGGGCCAGCGGCTTCGATGACGGCGGCTACTGGGTCATCTCCAAGCTCGACCACATCAAGGAGATCTCGAAGAATCCGGAGGTGTTCTCCTCGCACGAGAACACCGCGATCATCCGGTTCAACGAGGAAACCACCCGCGAGCAGATCGACATGCTCGGCAATATGCTGATGCTCAATCAGGATCCGCCGCAGCACACCAAGACCCGCCGCATCATCTCCAAGGGTTTCACTCCGCGCGCGGTGGAGAGCCTGCGCGCGGCGCTCACCGAGCGTGCGGCCCGAATTGTGCACGAGGCCAAGCAGACCGGTCGCGGCGACTTCGTCGAACAGATCGCCTGCGAACTGCCGCTGCAGGCCATCGCGGAACTGCTCGGAGTGCCGCAGGACGACCGCAAGAAGCTGTTCGACTGGACCAACCAGATGATCTCCTACGATGATCCGGAATTCGACGGCAATCACCACACCGCCACCGCCGAGGTCATGGGCTACGCCTGGAATATGGCCGAGGAGCGGCGCAAATGTCCGGCCGACGACATCGTCACCCAGTTGATCAACGCCGATATCAACGGCGAGAACCTGGGCTCGGACGAATTCGCGTTCTTCGTGATCCTGCTGTCGGTCGCAGGCAACGAGACCACCCGCAACTCGATCACCCACGGCATGAAGGCCTTCGTCGACAACCCGGACCAATGGGAGCTCTACAAGCAGCAGCGCCCACGCACCGCGCCCGATGAGATCGTGCGCTGGGCCACCCCGGTGACCGCTTTCCAGCGCACCGCGACCCAGGACACCGAGGTCGGCGGCCAGGAGATCAAGAAGGGACAGCGCCTCGGGCTGTTCTACAGCTCGGCCAATTTCGACGAGGACGGATTCGAGAACCCGTTCACCTTCGATGTGCTGCGCAACCCCAACCCGCACGTCGGCTTCGGCGGCACCGGCACGCACTACTGCGTGGGCGCCAACCTGGCCCGGCTGCAGATCGATCTGATGTTCAACGCCATTGCCGATGTGATGCCGAACCTGCGCCAGGTCTCCGATCCGGTGCGGTTGCGCTCGGGTTGGTTGAACGGCATCAAGCGCTGGGAAGTCGAATACGCTTGAATTCTTTTATGAACAGCTCCAAGCCGCGGGGGCGGGCACCGGTGGTTTCGGATGCGGATATCCGCCGGGTGGCCCGCACATTGCTGGTCGAGCACGGGCCCGATGCGGTCACGCTGCGGGCGATCGCGCGCGAACTCGGCATTACCGCGCCCGCGCTGTACCGGTATTACAACTCGCGCGAGGACCTGCTCGAGAGTTTGCGCCTGGAGTTCTGTGCGGACCTCGCCGCCGAGTTGTCCGAGCAGATCGCGACGCTGCCCGATGACGGCGCGGTGCAGTTCTTCGCCATCTGCAAGGGATTCCGGCGCTGGGCGCTGGCGCACACCGGGGAATTCACCCTGGTGTTCGCCTCGCCGGGCGCGGGCCGCGCGCGCATGCTGCGCCGGTTCGACGAACCGTTCGGCCGGATCTTCCTCGCCGCAGCCGGGCGACTGCTGGCCACCTACGATGTTGTGACACCGCCGACCGATGTGATTCCGGCGGAGCTGCGCGATGACCTCGTGCTATTCCAAACCGAGCTGCTGGCAGCGCTTTCGGAGGCCGGACAGAAGTTTCCGGCCGAAAAGCTCGACCTCGGCGTGACGTATCTGATGATCCAGATCTGGGCACGGCTCTACGGGCACGTCACGCTCGAGGTGTTCGGGAATTATCCGATCCCGCTGTCGAATCCGGAGATCCTGTTCGATGCGATGCTGGCCGATCTGGGGCGCACGGCCGGGTTGATCAGCGAGTGATTCGGCGAGACAGCCATTCGGCGTAGCCGATGCCGATCGCGTCGCCGTTTCCATCCAGGCAGAGAGCGCCCGACCGTAGGGCACGTCCGGCGCGGCCGGGAATGGGCACGGGAAGCGGGAGCAGCTTGCGGCCGATGTGTTCGCGGTAGATATCGGCCAGTTCGGTGAGGGTGTGCACGGTCGGTCCGGCGATATCCGGGATGCGCCCGGCCGGACCATTGTCCACCGCGTCGGCGAGCCTTGTCGCGACCGCGTCGACGTCGATCGGCTGTATCTTCGCCGTCGAGCGCGGTGCGAGCCGCCAGCGCGCCGACAGGGCCAGGATATCGGTGACGAGTTCGTGGAATTGGCTGGCGCGCAACAGTGTCCAGGGGATCTCACCGGTGGCGACCACCTGTTCCTGGTCCACCTTCGCGTTGTAATAGCCGAAGGGGACGAGATCGCAACCGACGATGGAGATTTCGACATGATGGCCGATACCCGCCTGCTTTTCGGCCGCCAGTAGTCGGCGCACGCCGTCCACCATGACCGATCGGGTCCGGCTGCGGGCGCTCACCGCGTCGACGACGGTGTCGCAGCCGTCCAGTGCCGATTCCAGGCCGGAGCCGGTGGCGAGATCCGCGGACCGGTGCTCCAGGGTTCGATCCGCCGGAGCGGTACGGCTCACCACGCGGACCCGATGTCCGCGTGCGCTCAGCTCTCGTACTACCGCGGTCCCCAATACCCCGGTTCCGCCGATTACCGCTACCTGCATTGATCCTCCCAAACGGCGCTGTTCGGTATTGGACGCTACGGTGATACGCCGGACCGCTCAACGTGCTTCATCGCATATGCATTGTTCGCCACATCGGTGTTCCGGTGCGTGATCGCGTGCGGTATCCGCATCAGATCCGCGCACCCTTGGCGCGGTTGCAGGCGCGGCAGAGGATCTGCAGATTGGTCGCACTCGTCGCGCCACCGCGGCTGAGCGGGATGACGTGATCGAATTCGAGGTAGTGGCCGTCGCCGCATTCGACGCATTTACCGCCGTCACGTTGCCACACCTCGGCCTTGACCTCCTGCGGGATGCTGCGTGTGTCGCGCTGGCCGGGCGTGAGCACCAGCCGTTTGGCGACCCGCAGCGCACCCTCCAGCGCGGCCGCTACGTAATCCGGATCGTCGACATCGAAGATGGCGCCACCGCGGGACGAGGTCGCCGCGACAACTACCGAACGCTGCTCGACATGCACCGAAACCACCCGGTTCCACGGCAATTCGGTGCCGGTATCGGTACCGACGAACCGCAGCTTCTTATTGCTGGCGATCAGCCTGCCATGGGTGAGCTTCGGGCCCTTGGCGAGCAGGCGGACGTGCACGGCGGGCAGATCCACGTGCACCTTCTCCTCCGGATCCAGATGCAGGCCGGGCGTTCGCACCACCGGTAGATCGCCGCCGCGCAACCGCGACAGGGTGCGCCCGCGATACATCCGCCTGCGCAGATCCTCGACCAGCGGTCCGCCGAGCGCCAGCTCGTCGATCGCGTGCTCGAACGCCTCGAATTCGGTCTGCTCGATCTCGCCATCCGCGAATGCGAAGGCGACCAGTCGCTCGACATAGGTGAGCGCCACATCCCGCAGCGCCGCCCGGCCCAGGCCCTCATCGATTCGCTGATACCGCAACGATGCCCACAGTGCATCCCACTCCGCACCGCGCGGCCCGGCCGTGGTCAGCGCCCGCCAGGCCTGGGTATGCCAGTGCGTCAGGAATTCCTCGGTTTCGTGCTCGCAGCTCTGGCACGGCGCGAGACCGCCGAACAGCTTGCGGCGCCGGGGATTTCCGCACCGCTCACAGCTGCGTGGGCCAGGCTGGCGCCGTTCGTATGTGGCAGTGGTCCATTCGGCCCCATCCCACCAACGCAGCCGCGCAGGATTCTCGGGATCCGAATGCCAGTCCGCACGTTCGGGATTCGGAGGTGCTGGTATCGGCGGCTCGACCTCGTGCCGCTGGCGCTGAAGGTCGACCGGCCTGCCCGGTCGCGGCCGGGCAGGCCGGTCGGCCGAGTCGGTGCGATGGTCGGCTCGGTCCGGGGGGCCGGTCGCGGCGGCGTGGTGGCCAGCCTGATCTCCACGGTGTGCGCCGAGCGTCCGTGGTCGGGCCGGTGCATCATCGGGCCGATCTTGCTGTCCAGTCGGGTCTGCGTGTGTGCCGTCTTGCTCCCAGGACGCGGTGTCGAGCTGCTGCGGACCGGGTGATCCGGCCAGCGCGGTGCCAGTCGAGACACGTTGCTGCACTGGAAAAGTGGGTATCCGATTCGTGTGCGCCGCGCGCGAGCGGTCGGGTGTCGGTTCGCCGGGGTCATCGATGGTGATGCCGAATTCGGTGACGAGACCGGGGAGCCCACTGGCCCAACCCTGGCCGATCGCGCGGAAGCGCCACTGGCCCTCGCGGCGGTAGAACTCGCCGAACATCATCGCGGAGACCGCATCGGGATCGGTGATCTCGAACCGGGCGACCGGCCCGTGGGCGGCCTCGATGGTGAGGGTCAGATCCGCGATATCGCCGAAGGTGCCGTCGTCGATCGATCCGGCGACCACGATCCGCGCCACATCCGATTCGGTGCGCGGTAGCGACACGCTCAGGCGCGCCGTCCCCGGTGCGGGTTCCTGATCGAGCGTCACCGCCTGCGACATATGTCGGGGTGCATTGAAGAACACCAGATCCCGATCGGTGCGCACCGTCCCCGCCTCCGCCAGCAACAGCGCGTGCGCATCCACCGCATGCCCCGACCGCCATGAAACAACCACGGCAAGAAGGGAAGTCGGCACCGCCGCATTGGCCCCTTTACTGAGTTTCATCGTGCTCGAACTATGCCACGAACCACCGACACGCCGACTTCGGCGGTCCATACCTTCGGCGATGCGAGCGACTGCGCGCCGACGCGACACAAACCGGTCGGTCGGGGATATTCGGCCTCGAGTGCTATGGGTGCGGCAGAGTGGAGGGATGACTACCCCGAAGGGTGCGGGCCGGAAGGGCGCGACTCCGAAGGCGCCGGGTGGGCGGGTGCCGAGTCCCGGCGATGTGCTGGCGGCCGCGCAGTCGGCGGTGGAGGCGGCACAGTCGGCGGCGAGTCAAGTATTGGATGCCGCACAACTTACCGCTGGTCAGGCCTTCGATGCGGCGGTGCGCCTGCCACCGGCCTCGGCGCAGCTGGCGGCGCAGCTCCCCGATCTGATCGCGAGCCTCTCGATCGCCATCGACCGGCTCAACTCCACCATCGATCGCCTGGACCGCACCCTGGCGCTGGCGGATCCGGCCTTTGCCGCCTACGACCGCTTGCTGCCCCGTCTGGAGGCGATGATCGGCCTCGGCGAAGACCTCTTCACCGCCATCGCCAAACTCCCGGGCGTCTCCCTCCTCGGTCGCTTCACCGGCAAACCCGCCGAACCTCCCGCGCCTCCCGAACCGCCGAAGCGCACCCGCCGCCGCAAATAACCGGGCTCAGTGGGGGGCGGCGCGGAGGGTGGCGGCGGCCTTGAGCAGGGTTTCGTGGTACTCGTCCTCGGGGTCCGAGTCGAGGACGATGGCGCCGCCCGCGCCGATGCGCCAGTGACCGTCGTGCCGGACCGCGGTGCGGATGACGATATTGAGGTCGGCGGTGCCCCCAAGACCGAGGAAACCGATGGTGCCCGAATAGATGCCGCGCGCTTCGGTTTCCAGCTCGTCGATGATCTCCATGGTCCGCAACTTGGGCGCCCCGGTCATCGAGCCGCCCGGGAAACACGCACGCAGACAATCGATCACGTCGACATTCGGTCGCAGCGTGCCGCGCACGGTGGAAACCAGCTGGTGCACGGTCGTATATGTCTCGGTGGCCATCAATTTCGGCACGTGCACACTGCCGACCTGGCAGACCCGGCCCAGGTCATTGCGCAACAGGTCGACGATCATCAGGTTTTCGGCCCTGGTCTTCGGACTGTCGGCCAGGTCGCGCCGCAGCCGCTCGTCCTCGGCGGCCGTGGTCCCGCGCGCCGCGGTGCCCTTGATCGGCTTGCTCTCCACGGTGCGGGCGCGGTCCACCTTGAGGAAGCGTTCCGGGGAGGAGCAGGCGATTTCGAGATCGTCGAAGCGCAGATACGCCGCGTATGGTGCGGGATTGCAGCGGCGCAGCGTGCGGTAGAAGTCGAGTCCATCCGCTTCGGCGGCCGCCATGGATGCGGTGTCGGTCAGGCAGATTTCGTAGGACTCGCCCGCATGCAGCCGCTCCTGGCAGACGGCGATATCGGCGAGATACCGCTCGCGTCCGCGGGTGAACAGCGGTGCGACGGCGGCGGTATCGGAGCGCACCTCGAGTGTCGGCGGATTCGCCCACGTCGGTAGGGATTCCAGGATCTCGCGGGTGTCGCGCAACCAATCCGCGCCCGCCCGAAGGGCTTCCGGCGTGGGATCGGTGAGCGCGAGCAGATGGGTGCGCCCGCCGACATGGTCCACGACCACGATTCGATCGGCGAAAATCCACTGCGCGTCCGGTGTCGAGGCGCGATGCGCGGCATTCGCGCCGCAATCGGCCTTCACCTCATAGCCCAGGTATCCGACGTAACCACACGCGAAATCGAAAGGCAGATCGGGTAGTTCGGTATGTCTGAGGTGTAGCTGCCCGGCGAGATAGTCGAGAATTCCGCCGGGTACGGTCCGCCGATTCCCGTCCGAGGATTCGACCGTCACCTTGTTCTCGCCGACCCGGTAGCGGATCACTTCGGCCAGTGGTCCGCTCGCATCGCCGAGGAAGGAGAACCGATCCAGTCCGGGTTCGACATGTTCGCTGTCGAGCCAGAATGCGGTGGGGGAGTTGCCGTATAGCCGGAGGAACGCGGCCTCGGTATCGATCGCCCGCTCGATCACCGCATGCCGCAGCTGCCAGGAGCGCCGGGATTCGCGGAACTCGTGTCTACCCATCAGCGGCTCGGCATTCTCGAACGGTGCGATGATGCTCGACCGAATCCGCTGGCCCGCAGTAAGTTTCGCGAAATTGCCGAGCAACGCCGCACCGTACTCGCTGGCTATCGATTCGGGATGGAACTGCACCCCCCACTGCGGTCTGCTCCGGTGCCGCACACCCATGATCACCCCATCGGCCGCGACGGCGGTGATCTCGAGGCTGTCCGGCAACGGCCGCTGTGCGCATAGCGAGTGGTAGCGCACCGCGGTGAACCCCTCGGGCAGCCCGGCGAACAGTTCGTCGCCGTCGTGCTCGATGTGATCGAGATAGCCGTGCAGCGCGGTGGGCGAAGTCGTGACGATGCCGCCCGCCGCGACGACGATGGCCTGATGTCCGAGACAGACGCCGAGCAGCGGCAGTTCGGTCTCGCGGATCACCGCGGCCGAGATGCCGATATCCCGGCCGACATCCGGGCGACCCGGCCCGGGGGAGATGACGACATTGTCGAAGCGCTCCAGTCGCAGCCGCGCGATATCGTCCACCTCGTCATTGCGCACGACCGTGGGTTCTTCCCCGTTCACCTCGCTGATCAGCTGATAGAGGTTGTAGGTGAACGAGTCGTAATTGTCGATCAGAAGCGTGCGCATCGTGCTCCGAACCCTACGCCGCACCGGTCGCAGCAAACTGTTGTCATGTGCCTTCAGTTAGGTTCGGCGCGTGGTGCACAATGTGGGACATGTCAGAGGTGGATCGCGATATCGTCGACTTTGCCGTCGTCGGTAAATGGATGGACGAGCAGGGCCTGCCTGCCGGTGAGTTCGAGGATGTGACCGCCCTCGGCGGCGGAACCCAGAACATCATGCTGCGCTTCGCGCGCGGCGGTCAGGACTACGTGCTGCGCCGCGGTCCGAAACACTTGCGCGCCAAGAGCAATGACGTCATCCGTCGCGAGGCCCGCCTGCTCGGCGCGCTCGACGGAACCGGCGTGCGCGCGCCGAAGGTGATCGCCGCCTGCCCGGACGAATCCGTTCTCGGTGCGGTGTTCTACCTGATGGAGCCCATTACCGGATTCAATCCGCAGAACGAACTGCCGGAGCCGCACGCGAGCGATCCGGAGATCCGGCGGCAGATGGGCCTGTCCGCGGTGGAGGCCATCGCCCGCCTCGGTTCGCTCGACTATCGGGCGCTCGGCCTGCAGGACTACGGCAAACCGGACGGCTTCCTGGAGCGTCAGGTGCCGCGCTGGCTCGGCGAACTCGAGTCCTATTCGGCCAATGCGGGGTATCCGGGCCCGGAGATTCCCGGCGTGCGGCAGGTCGGGGAATGGCTGGATCGGAATCGACCCGCGCAGTGGGCTCCTGGCATCCTGCACGGCGACTGTCACCTGGCCAACATGATGTTCTCCTACGACGGCCCGGAGGTGGCCGCGATGGTGGACTGGGAGATGTCGACCATCGGCGACCCGCTGCTCGACCTCGGCTGGCAGATCGCGACGCGTCCGGAGCCGGGTACCACGGGTGCGGCGCTGATCGGCAAGCTCGGTGCGGTCGGCGGTCTGCCGACGCCGGAGCAGATGGTCGAGCACTACGGCAGGTTCTCCGATCGCGACCTGAGCAATGTCACCTGGTACACGGTGCTCGCCTGCTTCAAGCTGGGAATCGTGCTGGAGGGCACGCATGCTCGCGCATTCGCGGGCAAGGCGCCCAAGCAGGTTGGTGACTTCTTGCATGCCATCACGCTCGAGCTCTTCGAACGCGCGCTTCGTCTGACGGAGTGAACTGCCCCTGTCGGGATCTTGTCGCTAGCTGGCTGAATATATATCGCTGAAGATATTCAGCCAATCTAGGGTAGGCGCATGCCGATCGTTCCCGACGTCAAGAACTGGACCTGGGTCCTCGAACGCTCCTGTCCCGAATGTGGATTCGACCCGGAGTCGATCACGTACGCGGCGGTGCCCGATCTGACTCGCGAATATGCGGGCCGCCTGTCGGCAACGCTCACGCGACATGACGCCACCGCCCGCTCGGACGACTCCACCTGGTCGGCGCTCGAATATGCCGCTCACGTTCGCGATGTCTGCCGAATCTTCACCTACCGCACGGCCGTCGCGGCCCGCACCGAGGCAGTGGATCCGAGGGTTCCCGGGTTCGACGCCGAAGGCCTCGAGTCCGAGGACGGTATCCCGGTCTTCTCGAACTGGGATCAGGACGTCACCGCCATCGCCGATCAATACGACAAGCAGGATCCACGAAAGGTCGCCGCGGAGCTGACCGACGCGGCCGAGGCGGTCGCGCGCGCCTTCGCATCGGTCCCCGCAGCCGCCCTCGGCAACCAGGCTCGACGCAGCGACGGCTCGGTCTTCACGGTCGAATCCCTGGCCGCTTATTTCCTGCACGACGTAATCCACCATGTGCACGACGTGCGCGGCTGAAGTCGGGCAGTATCGGTCCGGGACGGGTTCGCGGTCGGATGGAACTGGAACTCGTTCGGGAGTTCCGTCAATCCGTGTCGACGAATTTTCGATCGAGTACTAGAACGCGTTACAGTTTTCTCGTACTGTGGGTGCAGTCACATAGAAGCCCGTGCATGCGAGAGGTCGACACGAATGAAGACGAAAGGCGCGATCCTGTGGGGGACCGACCAGCAGTGGTCGGTCGAGGAGATCGAGGTCGGCGACCCGGTATCCGGTGAGGTCCAGATCCGGATGGAAACCGCCGGTATGTGCCACTCGGACCACCACATCGTGACCGGCGCAACGCCGATGCCCGCATTCCCGGTCATGGGCGGCCACGAGGGCGCCGGCGTGATCACCAAGCTCGGGCCGAACTGCCCCGCCGATCTTCAGGTCGGCGACCACGTGATCCTGTCGTTCATCCCGGCCTGCGGTCGCTGTCCGGCGTGTGTGAGCGGCAATATGGCGCTGTGTGATCTGGGCGCGGGCCTGCTGATGGGTCAGGCCATCAGCGACGGCACCTACCGCATCCAGGCGCGCGGTGAGAATGTCATCCCGATGTGCCTGCTGGGCACCTTCGCGCCGTATATGACGGTGCACCACACCTCGGTGGTCAAGATCGACCCGAGCATTCCATTCGAGGTCGCCTGCCTCGTCGGCTGCGGCGTCCCCACTGGTTTCGGTTCTTCCACCCACGTCGCCCAGGTCGCGCCCGGTGAGACCGTGGTGATCGCGGGCATCGGTGGCGTCGGCATGAGCGCGCTGCAGGGCGCGGTGCTCTCCGGCGCATCCAAAGTCGTTGCCATCGACCCGAACCCGTGGAAGCGCGAGCAGGCGCAGAAGTTCGGCGCGACGCACACCTACGAGAGCATGGCCGCCGCGATCATGCCGCTGATGGAGGCCACCGAGGGCCGGATGGCGCAGAAGGTCATCCTGACCATGGGGGAGATGCACGGCGAATACATCGAAGAGGGCCTCATCCTCACCGCCAAGGCCGGCACCCTGGTCGTCACCTCCATGGGCCGCATGGACGAGAACGACGTGAAGCTGAACAGCTTCCTGCTGTCCATGCTGCAGAAGACCGTCAAGGGCTGCATCTTCGGCGGTGGCAATGCCCGCCAGGACGCGCCGCACCTGCTGTCGCTGTACAAGTCGGGCCAGCTGAACCTCGACGATATGGTGACCCGTCAGTACTCCCTGGAGCAGATCAACGAGGGCTACCAGGACATGTTGGACGGCAAGAACATTCGCGGCATCATCAAGTACACCGAGGCCGACTGGTAAACCGCCGCGTCACGGCTCGGCGAGCTACGGAACCAGCTCGCCGAGCGGAGACTCGGTCAGACGGGGCAGCGGAGCAGGGCATTGCGCAGGTTGCGGCTGCGGACGTCGTCGAGGACGGCGAGGCCGAGGCGGTTCATCGAGTAGCCGAAGCCGAGACCGGTTGCCGGATCGGCGAATCCGAAGGAGCCACCGAGGCCCGTGGTGCCGTAGGCGCGTTTATCCGAGCCGAAGCTGAACGAGCCGCGGGATTTGCGGAAGCCCAGGTGATAGCGAGACTTGGTGTGCAATACCAGATCGTCGGCGGGCACATCGTCGGCGGCCGCGGCGGCGAGCCGATCGAGCACTGCGTCCTCGATCGGGAGCGCACCGGTGCGCCCCGCCGCCGCGCCGTATGTCTTGGCCAGCGATCTGGCATTGCCGACGCCATTGGAACCCGGCATCTCCAACTCGAGCAGTTCGCGTCGGCTCGCCCGCACCGGCGCGCCGATGCGCGGATTGGTCAGTGCCGCATGGGAAAGTCCGCGCTTGGCGAAGATCTCCGCACCGATGCGCACCGGAATATCGCGCTCGTAGCGCAGGATGTCCACGCCCTCGGTAGCGGCCAGGGTGGCGATCCGGTCCATGCTCTGTTCGGCGGGCAGGCCGATGAAGAAGTCCAGGTCGAGCGGTTTCGCGATTTCCTCGGCGAAGATCCGGCCGAGTGTGCGGTGTTCCGGATCGGCGCGGCGCACGAGTTCGCCTTGATAAAGGCCGAGGGTGATGGCGTGATAGCCGTGCCGCGTGCCCGGCCGCCACGCGGGCCGCTGTGCGGCGAGAATTGTTGCGAGACCGTCGAGATCGGCGATCTGCCGCAGCCGCACCACGGTATCGAGTCCGGAAAGTCCGGCCTGATGGTCGATCAGCTGACGCACCGTGACCGTGCCCTTGCCCTGCGCGGCGAACTCCGGCCAGTACTTGGCGACCGGCTCTTCGTAGTCGAGCAGTCCCTTCGACACCAGGGTGGCGACCACGAACGCGGCCATACCCTTGGTCGAGGAGAAGACCGGGACGATCGTGTCGCGCTCCCACGGCAGGGTCCGGCGGCGGTCACGATGACCCGCCCACAGGTCGACCACTGGGCGATCGCCCGCGTAAACGGCCACGGCAGCGCCGACTTCGCCGTGCCGGGCGAAGTTGCGGCGGAAGGCGTCGGCAACGGGGCCGAAACCGGCCGCCACATCGCCGTGGATGGTGGGTTCGCTCATGATCGGTTGATGGTACCGGCGGTACCGACTTTCCCATGCAGACGGTGCGGACACGCCGGGAACGGGCGTCTCGTACGCTGATTTCGTGCGTGCATTCGAGCAGATCAAGGACTGGCCGGTTCGGCATGCGGCGGCGGGCGTCGTCACCCGCGACGGTGCGCAGACGGCGGGTGATACCGAGCGCGTATTCCCGCTCGCCTCGGTGACCAAGCCGCTGGTCGCCTACGCGGTGCTCGTCGCGGTGGAGGAGGGTGCGATCGAACTCGATCAACCCGCCGGTCCGCCGGGAGCTACCGTCCGGCATCTACTCGCGCACACTTCCGGCATCGCCTTCGATACCACCGAGGTGATCGCCGCGCCCGGTACGCGGCGCATCTACTCCAGCGCCGGATTCGAAATCCTCGCGGCTTTCGTCGTGGAGCAGACCGGGATCGCGTTCCCGGAGTACTTGCGCGAGGCCGTATTCGAGCCACTCGGCATGGCGGCCTCGGTGCTGGCCGGTCCGGCCGGACATGCGGGCCGGTCCACCGCGGCGGATCTGGTGCGCTTCGGTGCGGAACTGCTGGATCCCCAGCTGATTTCGGCGCAGACCCACGCCGAGGCGACCACAGTCGCGTTTGCCGGACTCAACGGTGTGCTGCCGGGTTACGGATCGCAGCGTCCCAACGACTGGGGACTCGGATTCGAGATTCGCGACGGTAAATCACCGCACTGGACCGGCGGATCGAATTCCGCAGGTACCTATGGCCATTTCGGGCAGTCCGGCACATTTCTGTGGGTCGATCCCGAATTAGGAGTGGCGAGTATCGCTTTGAGCGACGAGAATTTCGGCGACTGGGCACGGGAGGCATGGCCCGTCTTTTCCGATGCGGTGATCGCCGAGGTGATCCTCGCTCGGAACTCGGTTGCGAAGTAACAGGTCGGACACGCCTCCGAAGTAACATGTGTAACTCGGGGCACTCCAGTACACTCGGGCAACGCCAGTGCGACGGATCGTTGGGGAAGACGTTTCTCGTCGAAGCTGGAGGTGTCAGTGGTGCGCGCATCGAGTCAGTTCGCCGACGCGACGGCGGGTGTGGTCTATATCCACTCATCGCCGGCCGCGCTGTGCCCACATATCGAATGGGCACTCACCTCGGCCCTCGGCTCACCCGCGAAATTGCGCTGGACCGCACAACCCGCTGACGGACAGCTGCGTGCGACCACCGACTGGATCGGTCCGGTCGGCACCGCATCCCGAATTGCCCAATCCTTGCGGTCCTGGCCGGTTCTGCGCTTCGAGGTCACCGAGGACCCCAGCGACGGCGTCGACGGTGAGCGCTACAGCTTCGTGCCCACCCTCGGCCTCTGGCACGGTTCCACCTCCGCCAACGGCGATGTCACCATCGGCGAAATGCGTCTGCGCGCCATGCTGCAGGCCAACAATGAACTCGGCAACTACACCGGCTATGACTTGGCAACCGAACTCGACCGCGCCCTCGGCACCCCGTGGGACGAAGATCTCGAGATCTATCGCTACGGCACCGAATCCGGTGCGGAGGTGATGTGGCTGCGCCGCGACGTCGGTTGATGGCTGGCCCGTCCGGGTGTTCGGGTACTCAATGGCCGACTCTGCCAACGACTCTCGGGCAACCGATATGAAGAAGGCCCCGGGCGGCGAGCCCAGGGCCTTCGGTCTGTCTAGACCTACTGACGATTGAACTCACCGTCGTTCACTCCAGCGGTGAAGGCATCCCACTCGCCAGGGGTGAAGACCAGCGCCGGGCCGGTCGGGTTCTTGGAGTCGCGGACGCCGACCTTGCCGCCGTCGAGGAATGCGACCTCAACGCAATCCTGGCTTGCGCCGCTGCGGCTGCTCTTGAACCACCGCGCTCCGGACAGGTCACTGCTCACGTCCATACTCCTTCGCTAGCTGCCGGAACTTTCTCCGGCTCTCCTGGGGGTTCAGGGCACTGCTCCGGATCGCCCCATAAGCCCCACCATACTGCTGCACCGTACTGGGCTTGTCGACGTACAGTGCGCCAGTGAAGCCTTCCATGTAGACGACCGGCGGTTCAATGGGTTGTCCCTTGCTGTCCTTGGCGAACTCCAGGATCGTGAATGGTCCGATCTGGTCTCCTGTTGGATAGCCCGCCTCGAATGGCAGGATCTGGAGGGTTACGTTCGGCAGTCCGGAAGCATCGGCCAGCGCCCGCATCTGATCCGCCATCGTTCGCCTGCTGCCTATGACCCGGCGCAGGATCGATTCGTGGAAGACCGCGTTGATCTGGATCGGCTCGACACTTCGGGTGATGAGTGATTGCCGTTTCATCCTGAGCTGAACTCGTCTGTCGATCTCAGCCGCACGGTCGTCGGGTCGGCGTGTGGTGATCAATGTCTGGGCGTATGCCCGTGTCTGAAACAAACCTGGCACCAACTCGGACTGAAAGATCGTCAGCCTTGTGGCCGAGTTCTCCAAACCGACGTAAACATCGAAGTTCTCCGGAATGAGATCGCCATAGGCATGCCACCATTCGGGGGCGTTTGCCTGGCGGGCGAGTCCAACAAGCGCCTCTTCCTGATCCGGGCGGGCATCGTAGATTCGGCACAATTCCTTGATGTCGGCGTCACGGATCTTGTCTATCTGGCCCTTCTCCGTTCGCTGCAACATGTTGAAGCTCCACTGCATCAGCCCGGCCGCTGAAGTGAGCGTGAGACCAGCCGCAGTCCGTAGCTCCCGCAGTTCCCGCCCCAGCTGCCTACGCGGAACCGTTGAGCCAGCCATGTTTTCCCCTTCTGACCTCGCCGTTCGCGACTGTAGATAATCGCTGGATCTATGGTAGATAACTCTCTGCCGATTCGGGATATCTCTCATGAATATCTGCCACGCCTACAGTTTCGGCCGCACACGGTGCTGAACTTGATGTGCGCCCGGAAGGGATGACGGATCGCGAAGCTTTGCTGCGGTCCTCCCGTCCTCGGGGACATTCAGGGGTTGTCGGGGATCGGGCGCACCCAAGGCACTTCGATGCGAGCAGAGGTCTCAACGATGGACCACATAGCTTTTGGCGATACGCCACTGTCCCGCTGCCACTTCTACCGGCGGGTGTGCGATCTACCTGCCACGATCGACCCACCCAATCTTGGGCGAATCATCATGAAAGCCGAGCATGTTTGGGCGCTCATCATGCCCGGACGTCTCGGCCGGGCGGTCAAATCGCTTATAGAACAACAGGGTTCGGATATCGGACCGATTCTGTCGCACCCACGCTCGGGTCGGTGGACATACATCGTGCGCCCGGACATCCCTGATGACGTGCGCCTTTTCGCGGAGATGTTCCGCCTCGACGTCTCCGTCGTGCGCACCGGCGGCACTATCGCCCTTCCATCACCCACAAATCAATGTGCCGAGTTCCGGCGCTGGGTAGAACCACCACGATGCACATTCCGCCCCTCCGGCCTCGTCATCGTCGACTCGATCCGCGCGTGCACAGGTCAGCCGAAGCGACGAAGGGCCGCGAATGCCTGAGTGCACGTGTGGGCCATGGATCAAGGTATCCCTTTGCGGCGCGGCGATATTCAGCGCCAACACCGGGAAGTTGGTGTCGGTGGCATGCCCGTCGAGACTGTGCGCGGGCATGGTCGCGATTGTCGATGACCGCATCGCCGATCACACGCCGATCATGCCGAACCCACAGCCGTGCCCGTGGGTTGGTGTGCGGGTCGCCGACGACCGCGCCGATTTCGAGACCCGCTGCATCGGAGTTGTGCGCCATGAGTGAGGTTGAACGGCAACGTAAGTCTGAGATAGCGCCGTCGGTGGTGGCGTTGCTCGCGGTCTTCCATGAGCACACGTTGGAAAAGTTGGCACTCGCCCCAATCGACAGCGTTGTGCTCCGCCACACCGCCGAAGGGATCGCCAAGATCGATGAGGACGGCTGGTGCGCCGAGTACGACGATAGCCACGGAGAGGATGCAATCGAAGTCCTGCCTATCAATGTCATCGATACCGAGAACCCATGAGCGCGAATATATCTCCGCGCCCGACAGAGCCGGACGTGCATCTGAGTGTCTTCCTGCACGGCGCCCGATTCGACTTCACCGCCTGCCTGACCGCCGCATTGATCTTCGTGCGCGAGCACCAAGCGCAGCATTACGTCGATGCCGTCACCATCGATCTCGGCGACACCAGCCGCTATCCTCGCCTTCCGTGCGAGCGCCTCTACCTTGGCCCGTGACCTGAGCGACCAAATAGGGGGCGTGTGGGAGCATCGCGCGAGAATGTTCTGGTGGAGGGGTGCTCTCGCTGTTTGCCGCCACCGATACATTCTCGGCTGCTGCGCTATCTCTTTTGAGGGGATCCTTGGTTCGGGCAGCAATTCGAGCGGGTGTGGGTGCATCGGGATGGTGCGGTGTGCGTCTCAGCCGATCAGGTGCTCGAGTGCGAGTTGTTGCAGTCGGACGAAACCGAAGTCTCGTTCGGCTGCCTTGTCCGGATCGAAACCTTCGTCGTCGCGCAGGAATGACTCGATCGATTCGCCGTCGTCGAGGGTGGGGTGCGCCAGGTCGAGGACGCCGGAGGAGGCCATCGCCTCCTGCACGCGGGAATCGGCGCGGAAGGCACGTGCCTTGTCCGCCAGCATCAGGTAGGTCGCCATACATGCCTTGGCCGATTCCCATACGCCGGTGAGGTGTTCGGTGCGTGAGGGCTTGTAGTCGAAGTGCCGGGGTCCGGTGTAGCGCGGGCCGTCCGGGTAGCCGGGGAAACCGTTTTCGAGCAGGTCGACGGTGAAGAATGCGGAGACCAGATCGCCGTGTCCGAAGACGAGGTCCTGGTCGTATTTGAGACCGCGCTGGCCATTGAGGTCGATGTGGAACAGCTTGCCGCTCCACAATGCCTGGCCCAGGGCGTGCGTGTAGTTGAGGTTGGACATCTGTTCGTGGCCGGTTTCCGGATTGAGGCCGACGATATCGCCGTGCTCCAATTCTGCGATCAGGGCAAGTGCGTGCCCGACGGTGGGCAGGAAGATATCGCCGCGTGGCTCATTGGGCTTGGGCTCCAACGCGATTCGCAGGTCGTATCCCTGCGACTTGATGTATCCGGCGACCGTATCCAAACCCTCTTTGTAGCGTTCGAACGCGGCGAAGATGTCCTTGGATCCGTCGTACTCGCTGCCCTCGCGGCCGCCCCACATCACGAAGGTGGTGGCGCCGACCTGCGCGGCCAGATCCACCGCGCGCAGGATTTTGCGCAGACCGAAGCGGCGGATCGAGCGGTCGTTGGCGGTCAGCCCGCCGTCCTTGAAGACCGGATGGGTGAAGGTGTTGGTCGTGACCATCTCGATGGTGAGACCGCAGCGATCGGTCGCTGCTTTGAGTCGCGCGAGGTTGCGCTCCTTGGTGGCGTCGTCGGCATCGAAGGGGAATACATCGTTGTCGTGGAAGGTGATTCCCCAGACGCCGAGTTCGGCCAGGCGTTCGGCGTACTCCCACGGTGCGAGTGCCGGTCGGGTCGGCAGGCCGAACGGGTCGGTACCCGTCCAACCGACCGTCCACAGGCCGAAGGAGAACTTGTCGTCGGTGGTGGGTTGACGGGTCATGCGATGCCTCCAGGTGTGTCTACGACGGGCCCCAGCTTCCGGTGTACCCCTCGGCGAAGTACGCCGCGCCGCGCCGGGATTCGGTGAGCATCGCGAGTTCACCACGTTGGCGTTCGAGATCGAAGGGGGACGCGCCGTCGATCGAGTGCAGCAGGGTCGTCGCCCAGTAGGAGAAATGCTGAGCCTTCCACACTCGATCGAGTGCGCGGTCGGTATAGCGACGCAGTGATTCGTCGGACCCCCGGGCGAAGTATTCGTCGATGACCTCGTGCAGCACGCGCACATCCGCGAGCGCGAGATTCAACCCCTTCGCGCCGGTCGGCGGGACGGTGTGGGCGGCATCGCCTGCCAGCAGGAGTCTGCCGTGACGCATCGGCGCGGTGACGAACGAGCGGAACGGCAGCACCGTCTTCCCACTGATCGGCCCCTCTTGCAGTGCGAAACCATTGCCGTTGACACGGCGGCGCATTTCGGCCCAGATTCGTTCGTCATCCCAGTCTTCGGGGCGTTCGTTGGGTGCGCATTGGAAATACATGCGCTGCATCGTCGACGTGCGCTGGCTGACCAGGGCGAAGCCGTGTTCGGAACGTGCGTAGATCAGTTCCGGATGCGACTGCGGCGCCTCGGCGAGGAAGCCGAACCAAGCGAAGGGGTATTCGCGGAACCATTCGGTGCGCAGGCCATCGGGAAAGGCGTGACGGCAGATCGAACGTGAGCCGTCGGCCCCGACGATCAGATCGGCCGCCAGCCGGGCCGGGCGGCCGTCCGCCTCGGTGAACGTCACCACCGGAGGATCGATGCAGACCGCGGTATCCCGGACGCCGTAGCGGACATCACCGCCATCGGTCTTGCGGCGGTCGGCGAGGTCGATGAACACATCGGTCTGCGGATACAGCCACACGGATTCGCCGACCAGTTCCCGGAAATCGATCCGATGGTTGTCACCGTCGAAACGCAGCACCACACCGTCGTGCCGGTCGCCTTCGGTGAGTACGCGATCGGAGACGCCGGAATCCACCAGCATGCGCACCGAACCCGCCTCCAGAATGCCCGCGCGAATGGTGGTCGCGATCTCCTCGTGCGTGCGGATATCGATGACGACCGAATCGATTCCGGAGCGGTGCAACAGATGTGACAGCAGCAGACCCGCCGGACCCGCGCCGACAATGGCGACCTGTGTGCGCGTATTCCTCATAGGGCGAACCCCTTCGAAGTGTCGAGGGTGGCGGCCGGTTCCACCGACCGAGTGCTGAACCGGGACACCGCCGTCATCGCGAGCATGCCGACGCCCGCCACCGCGGCGAAAAAGTAGAAGCCCCACGGGTATGCGGATCCGGCGACGATGAGCCAGCCGGTAATGCTCGGACCGAAGATCGCGCCGAGTCGACCGACACTCGAGGTGAGGCCGAGCGCGGTAGCCCGCACCTCGGCGGGATATACCTGCGTGACGTAGGCGTAAATCAGCGCCTGGGCCGAGAACACGAAGATGCCGGTGACCAGTACCAGCGCATTGAGGAGCACGGTGCTGGAGACTTTGACGCTCAACATGGCCAGCAATACGGCGGCGGCCGCAAACCAAATGAGGACAATCGGTTTCGTGCCGCGCCGGTCCGCGAGCGGACCGGCGATCAGCAGCCCGACGATCGCACCGACATTCAGCACCAGCAGCAGCGTCAACGAGGTCGACATGTTGTATCCGGCGTCACGCATCAGCTTCGGCAACCAGGTGTTGAGTCCGTAGACCAGCAGCAGGCCCATGAACGAACCGACCCACACCCCGAGTGTGGTGCGCAGATAACGCGGCGCGAGCAGCACGGTCGGCTTTACCCGTTCAGGAGCGGCCTTGGCGGTCAGATACGCCTCGGATTCGGGAAGTTCGGCCCAGATCAGCGGCAGCAGTAGGAATCCCGCGATGCCGCCGAGATAGAACAGCGGCTGCCAGTGCGGAACGAGCTGTAGCGCGAGGAGCGAGGTGAGCACCGCGCCGACGTGATAGCCGGTCATCGTGATCGTGCCGATGAAGGCGCGGCGGGTGGCGGGTACCTGCTCGGCCATGAAGGTCAACGCTGTCGGCAGACAGGCGCCGAGCCCGATCCCGGCCAGCAGGCGGAATACGCCGAAAACGGTGACGGATCCGGCCGCCGGGACGGCCGCGGTGAATGCCGAGAACAATGCGATCGAGGCGAGTAGTACCTTGCGGCGGCCGTAGCGGTCGGCGATCGGCCCGACCAACGCGGCGCCGATGGCGACGCCGACCAGCGAGATCGTCGCGGCGAATGTCGCACGCGCCGCGGTGAATCCGATGTGGTGGTGCTCGATGAGGGTGGGAATGACGGCGCCGAGCACTACCAGGTCGTAGCCCTCGAGCAGGACGATGAGCCAGCACAGCACGGCCGGCCACGACGACAGCTTGTTCATGATGATTCGTTTCTGCAGATTCGGACCGGTCATAGCGGGCCCTGATTGTGATGGCTCTCACGCTAGAATGACCGCCAATCAGAAATCCAATTGATATTTTTCTCGATCCACATAGAGGAGATCTATGGCAGCCGAGTTCGATCTGAACCTGGTGCGCACCTTTGTGCTGCTCTACGAGACCAGGAGTGTCACGGCCGCCGCGGACCTGCTCGGGGTCACCCAGCCGACGGTCAGCTACGGGCTCGGCAAGTTGCGGCGGCGGCTGCGTGACGAACTGTTCGTGCGCGGCCCGGGTGGTCTGGTACCGAGTGCGGAGGCCGAGCGGCTGTATCCGCCGCTGCGCGCGGCTATCGCTGGTGTCGATGAAACACTCGGCGCCGCAACTGAATTCGATCCGAGTCGACCGGCGCGGTTTACGCTCGGGCTCTCCGATCTCGGTGAGGTGACGGTGCTGCCGCTGGTGCTCGCGGAACTCGCGGTACGGGCACCGCAGGTGACCCTGCACGTCGAGGCGTTCGATGTCGATACCGCGACCGATCGGCTGGCCCGCGGCGAGGTCGACGCGATGGTGGCCAGTCCGATACTCGATTCACCTCGGCTGACTCGGACGCCGCTGTTCAGCGAGGGCTATGCCGGGCTGGTCGCGGCGCGCCACCCTCGGCTGCACGGTGAAAAGCCCACCCAAGCCGAACTGGATCGTGAGCGGCATATCGTCGTCGAGGGCGTGACAGGCCACCCCGGCCCGCGCAAGGCGCTGCGCGAGCACCATCTCGAAGATCGGGTCGCGGTGCGGGTCACCCGATTCGCCACCCTGCCCTATGTGGTGCAGGACAGTGAGCTGGTCGCCATCGTGCCCGATCGGGTGGCACACGCTTTGGCGCGCACCCATCCCGTGCGCGTATTCACCCTCCCGTGGCCGATCGAGCCGGTGGAAGTGGCGGCCTATACCCGGCGCGCACCTGGCCGGGTGGCGGCTCAGGGTTGGTTTCTGGAGGTTGTTCGGGCGGCGCTGGAGAATCTGCCGTCGGTCAGCCCAGCCGCGTAATCGGCTTCGCGGCGGTGAGATCCGCTTCGATGCGGTGGGCGGCCGTCTGCAGGCGCGGAATCAGTTCGGCCCGAATGGATTCGATGCTGCGGCGGGAGGCGTGCGTCGAAATATTGATCGCGGCGATCACGCCCGATCGATCGCGGATGGGGGCCGCGACCGACCGCAGACCTTCCTCCAATTCCTGGTCGACGATGGAAAAGCCCTGTGCGCGAACCATTTCCAAGGCGGCCCGCAAGGCATCCTGATCGGTGATGGTATTGGCGGTCAACCGGGCCAGTGGCGTGCGCGCCAGATAGGCGTCGAGTTCAGCGGCCGGGAGTCCGGCCAGCAGGACATGGCCCATGGAGGTGGCGTAGGCAGGGAAACGGGTGCCGATATTGATGCTGACGGTCATGATCCGGGATGCGGCGACCCGGGCGACGTACACGACATCCGGACCGTCGAGCACCGATACCGAGCTGGATTCGTGCACGTCGGCGGAGAGCTGTTCGAGGTGCGGCTGCGCCACCTCGGACAGACTCATGCTGGACAGATACGAATAACCCAGTTCCAGCACCTTCGCGGTGAGCGAGAAGCGTTTGCCGTCGGTGCGGACGTAGCCGAGATCGGCGAGGGTCAACAGGAACCGGCGCGCCGCCGCGCGGGTGAGTCCGGTCAGGCGCGCGACATCGGAGAGCGTCAGCTGCGGGTTCTCGGCATCGAATGCCTTGATGACTGCGAGGCCGCGTTCGAGCGACTGCACATAGTGGGTGCCGCGCTGTCCGTCGTCGTCGTTACCGCCGGTCGTCATCGTCGTCCTCCTCGACAGGGTGCTACAGGGCGGTATCGTCCCCGAGTTCGGCCAATACCTGCTGCCCGATCGCGAAGGCGGCGTTGGCCGCGGGCACGCCCGCGTAGGCGCCGGTGTGCAGCAGTACTTCGGCGATCTCGGCGGCGGTGAGACCGTTGGTGATCGCGGCGCGGACATGCATCGCGATCTCCTCGTGCCGCCCGAGGGCGGTGAGCACCGCAAGGGTAACGCAGCTGCGGGTGCGCCGGTCCAGGCCCTCGCGGGTCCAGATCGAGCCCCAGACCGACTCGGTGATGTACTCCTGGAACGGCCTGGTGAATTCGGTGGTCCTGGCGACGGCGCGATCGACGTGATCGTCGCCGAGCACTTCACGCCGGACCGCCATGCCGCTATCGGCTCGTTCGTTCACGAGTCCTCCTTCAGGTGAGCGAGAATCAGATTGTTGACCGCCTCCGACGCCTCGGCGCTGGCCAGATGTGCGCCGGGGCCGACGATTTCGAGGCGCGCGTGCGGGATCGTGCGCGCAATGCGCTGTCCGTGCTCCGGTGGAATGGCCGGATCCTGGGCACCAGCGATTACGAGTGTGGGTGCGGTGATCGATGACAGCCGGTCCGCGATACTCATCGTTTCGATTGCCTGGCAACAGGATGCGTAGCCGTCGGCGTCGGTGGCCGCGACCATGTCCTCGTAGTAATGGGTGCGCTCCGGATGGTCGGCGCGCCATTGCGGGGTGAACCAGCGTTGCACCACGGCATCTGAAACTGCCTGTGTCCCTTCGGCTCTGACCAGCGCGGCGCGATCGGCCCAACCGCTGGGCGGGCCCAGTTCGGCGGAGGTGCAGCACAGGGTGAGCGTGCGCAGCCGGTCCGGTGCGTGTTCGCCGAGCCACATGCCGACCATGCCGCCGAGGGAGAGTCCGACGAAATGCGCTCGCCCGACCCCGAATCGGTCGAGCAGCCTGATCACATCGGAGCCCAGGTCCGTCAGCGTGTACGGGCCAGGGGGTACGGGCGATGCGCCATGTCCGCGGTGGTCGTAGCGCAATACCCGATACCCAGCGGCGGTCAGCGCGGCGACCTGCGGATCCCACATCCGCAGGTCGCTGCCCAGTGACCCGCTCAGTACGACGGGTTCGCCGTCATCGGGACCGTCCACGGCGCAGTTCACTTCGACGGCGCACACGACTCCGCCTGCCGAATCAGTTTCCTGTCATCGAGTGATCCGCTCAGTACGACGGGTTCGTGGTCGTCGGGATCATCCACGGCGCAGTTCATCTCGACGGCGCTCACGACCGCGCCTGCCGAATCAGTTTCCTGCCATCCTGTGATCCGCTCAGTACGACGGGTTCGCCGTCGTCGGGACCGTCCACGAGGCAGTTCATCTCGACCACGGTCATGCCACGCCTCCGTCTCGTTGGCGCTTGGCTCCTTAAGGGCCTGGACGACGAATGATCGTTTGCTCATAATCTGTCCCGCCAATCGTCGAGTGCCCGTTCGATGAACTTGCGTGCCGACCCGAGGTACCGCGCTGGATCGAGCAGTCTTTCGATCTGTTCGCGTTCCAGATACTTTCCGACCACCGGATCGGCGGCGAGCAGATCGGCGAGTGGGCCCGCACCGGCGAGGGCGGCTTGGCAGCACTGCGCGACGGCATCGCCCGCGGTATGCCTGCCGACCTCCCCATTGGATGTCGAAACCAACTCGGCCACCACATTTTCCGCGAGTGCGAGGCCGCCGGTGAGTTCGAGGTTGGCATGCATGCGCTGTGGATCGACTCGAAGTCGCTCCAGGCTGATACGCAGCCAATGCACCGCGGAACCGCAGGTCCGCAGCAATTCGACATACGGTCGCCATTCCGCATGCCACGAGCCTGCCGCGCGCTGATGTTCGTGCGCGGCCGAGCCGAGCAGTGCGGCAACCAAACCCGGTGCCTGCCCGGCGGATCCGGCGGCAAGCACGGCGGCAACCGGATTGCGTTTGTGCGGCATGGTCGAGGAGCCGCCCGTACCCGCCGGGCCCTCCTCGTGGACTTCCGCGACCTCGGTCTGCGCCAGCAGCGTGATATCGCGGGCGATCTTGGCCACCGCCGCACAGGTCTGACCGAGCGCACCGGCGATCTCGGCGATGCGTCCGCGCTCGGTATGCCACGGCAGGGCCGGTTCGGCCAATCCGAGCTGCCGCGCGAGTCCGCTCATGACGGCAATCCCGTTGTCGCCCAACGAAGCCAGTGTGCCGACCGCCCCGCCGAACTGCACCGCCAAGCGGTGCCGCCGGATGTCGTCGAGCCGGTCCCGCGCCGCGGCGATACCGCCGAGCCAGCCCGCCGCGGTGAGGCCGAAGGTGACCGGCGGCCCCTGCTGGAGCAGGCTGCGCCCGGCCAGCACGGTGTCGGCGTGGATTTCGGCGAGGTGCGCCAGCTGGGCCGCGCATGCGCCCAAGTCCTCATCGAGCACGGTCAGCGCCCGGTGCGTCACCAGCATGGCGGCGGTATCGCCCACGTCCTGGCTGGTCGCGCCGAGGTGCACATATCCGGCCGCATCGCCCGCGACGCGTGCGGTGAGTGCCCGCACCAGCGGCCCGGCCGGATTGCCGATGCCGACCGCCTGCGCGCCGAGCTCAGCGATGTCGTAATCATCTGCATTGCAACAGCTTTGGATTGCCACGGCGGCCTCGGGTGGAACGGCCCCGGCTGCGGCCGAGGCGGCCGCCAGCGCGCCTTCGAAGTCGAGCATGGCCTGCACCCATGCCCGGTCGCCGACCTGCGCCGCGACCGGACCGGCCGCGAGCACAGCGTCGAACAACCCGTCAGACATCCCTACCTTCTTTCTCGGGTGACTCGGGCCAGTCGTAGGGTCCTGGTGCCCAGGGGTGTCGGGTGTGGCTTTCAGACATCCGCCGCG
>NZ_JBVJLS010000034.1:0-87764 GCF_055584605.1 Nocardia sp. NPDC102475
CATCTCCCGGCAGCGACACGCCAACACCTAACGCCTACAAGCGATTTCGTGGCAGCGACACCGGCATCAACTCACTTCTTAAACACTCCCTAGGTGCGTGTCGAAATCTGCTGGACCGCCCAGCCATTGCCGTCCGGATCGGAGAAGAAGTAGAAGCCGCAGCCGCAGCCGCAGCCGCAGCCGCAGCCGCAGCCGAAATCATCGCTCGTTGCGCGGTTTCCAGCGCCACGCGAATTCACCCGCCTCCGGCGGCGGACCGGGCAGTTCACCTTTTCCCGACAGACCGGCGATCAGCATGGCGAGCACGCGTCTGCGCAGTTCCGCGGTTCGGGCCTGGTCCGGCATGGCGATGGCTGCGCATGATTCCAGGACGAGACCGAGGTCGTTGGCATTGGCATCCGCGCGCAGCCGGCCGGAGGCGTGCGCCCGCCGGACCAGTTCCTCGGTGACCTCCCCCGAATGCATGATGTCCGGCAGCATCGACTCGTCCGGGGTGAAGGTGCCCGCCAAATGCACGGTCAACGAGTGCACATCCGCGTCGACGACCCGTTGCAGGAATCCGATCAGACCGTGCCAGCCGTCCGAATCCTCCAGTGCGGCATCGGCTTCGGCGTTATAGCGGCGTAGGCCCTCGTGACAGAGGGTGCGTAGCAGCACCTCCTTGCTCGGATAGCGGCGGTAGAGGGCGCTGATGCCCACTCCGGCTCGCTCGGCGACGGCGGCGATGGGGGCGTTGGCGTCGGCGAGGAAGACCGCGCGGGCCGCCTCGAGGATGAGCCCGTCGTTGCGGGCGGCCTGCGCCTTACGGCCGGGCAGACCCTTCTGAGCTGGGGCATCGGATGTCTTCGGCATGAGTTCAGATTAGCACTTGAAACGGAATGATCCGTTCTGCTACTGTTCAAACAGAACGAAGCATTCCGTTTCACAAGGAGTAGAGATGACCGACATCACCCCCTTCCGCATCGCCGTCCCGCAGGCTCAGCTCGACGACTTGGCCGACCGGCTGTCCCGAGCCCTCTACCCGAACGAATTGCCCGGCGTCGGCGACGCCTACGGCGTACCGAACGAGCGGGTGCGGGATCTCGCCGAGTACTGGCTGGAACGCTTCGACTGGCGCGCGCTGGAGGCGAAGCTGAACTCCTACCCGCAGTTCACCACCGAGATCGACGGCGAAGATATCCACTTCCTGCACATCAGGTCCTCCCGGCCGGATGCGCTGCCGGTGGTCCTGACCCACGGCTGGCCGGGTTCGGTGCTCGAATACCTCGATGTCATCGCGCCGCTGACCGAGCCGGAATCGGCCGATGAGCCCGCCTTCCACCTGGTCATCCCGTCGCTGCCGGGATTCGGGTTCTCCGGGCCGACCCGCAGCACCGGATGGGGCACCGTCCGCACTGCCGCGGCCTGGGCGGAGCTGATGGGCCGACTGGGCTACGCGCGCTACGGCGCCATCGGCAACGACGGTGGCTCGATGGTCTCACCGGAGATCGGACGGCTGGATTCCGATCACGTCGTCGGAGTGCATGTGACGCAGCTGTTTTCGTTCCCGTCCGGTGATCCATCGGAGTTCGACGGGCTGTCCGAGGAGGACATGGCGGCGCTGCAGCACCTGCAGTGGTTCCATGAGAACAAGATGGCCTTCAACGCCTTGCACAGCCAGCAGCCGCAGACGCTGGCGTTCGCGCTGGCCGATTCGCCGGTCGGATTGCTCGGCTGGAATGCGCAACTGTTCGGCGAGAGCCTCGACGAGGAGTTCGTGATCGGCAATGTGGCCATCTACTGGCTGACCGGAACGGCCGGGTCGTCGCTGCGGTTCTACTACGAGAATGCGCACAGCGCGCAGCAGCCGAGCGGACCGACCACGGTGCCGACCGGATTGGCGATGTTCAAGGGTGATTTCCAGTCGATTCGCCGGTTCGCCGAGCGCGATCACAGCAACATCGTCAGCTGGAATTCTTACGACGTCGGCTCCGTCCAAGGCGGCCCGAACGACGCGGCCGGACACTACGCCGCGCATGAGGCACCGCAGGTGATCGTCGCCGATATCCGGCAGTTCTTCGCCAAGCTCAGCTGAGCGCACGCAGCGCAACGGCCCGCATCCGTTTTCCGGACGCGGGCCGTTGCGCGTTCCCCAGCAGAGACCCTCTCTTATGTCTTCGAGACGCACGGCCATGGTTCGTCTCGCTCTCCGTTGATGTACTGGATTCACCAACAGCTCAACAGCTTTCAACACCCGCGGTGCGAGCGTCAGGCCCGGAGGCGGCAGCCTGCGTAACCACGTAGGGCCCGGGAGCACCGCAAATACAACACAGGAGAACATCATGCGTATCGCAATCTTCGGAGCCACCAGCACCGTCGGTCGGCTGGTCGTCGACCAGGCGCTCGAGCAGGGGCACGAGGTCACCGCCTTCACTCGCAATGCGGCGAGTGTCGGGCAGCGGCACGAGCGGTTGCACATCGTCGAGGGCGATGTGCTGGATACGAATTCGGTGGAGCGGGCCGTTGCCGGGCAGGACGCGGTGCTGATCTCGCTGGGTGCGGGCCGTAAGGGTGTCATCCGGGCCGAAGGCACCCGCGCGGTACTCGAGGCGATGAACCGGACCGGCGTCGAGCGCCTGATCTGCCAGACCACCCTGGGTGTCGGCGACAGCCGCGGCAACCTGAACTTCCTCTGGAAGTACGTGATGTTCGGGATGCTGCTGCGCGAGGCCTACGCCGACCACGTCAAGCAGGAAGAATACGTCCGCGCCAGCAACCTCGACTGGACCATCGTGCGCCCGAGCGCCTTCACCGACGGCCCCCGCACCAACGCCTTCCGTCAGGGCTTCCCCGCCGACGCCAAGGGCCTCTCCCTCAAAATCGCCCGCGCCGACATCGCCGCCTTCATGCTCACCCAACTCACCGACCCCACCTACACCCACCAGGCCCCCGCCATCTCCAACTAGTGGCCGAGAATGCGGTGGTGGCGGGGCACTCTCGACGGTTGCCTGCGTGGATGCATGGTGAACGGTTGTCCAGGTCAGTGCTGGTGGAGAGTGCCCCAGGCGGGGAAGGGGTCGGGGTAGGTGGTCCAGGTGGTGGGGCCTGCGCTGAGTTCGTCGTCGGTGAGGAGGGCGGCGTCGAGGAGGGCGCGGATGTGGGTGGTGTCGAGTTTTATGCCGATGAAGACGATTTCCTGGCCGGCGGGGACTTCGAGGGCGGACCACCAGGCGGCGGGCTCGAAGGTGAGGTTGGGACCGGCTTGGGACCAGATCGCGGCGAGGTCGGGGCGGCTGGCCAGCCAGCAGAAACCCTTGCTGCGCAACATGCCTCGGAGTTGAGTGAGGGCATCGGCGAGGCGCTCGGGGTGGAATGGGCGGTCGGCGGTGTAGGTGAGGCTGCGGATGCCGTATTCCTCGGTTTCCGGGGTGTGGCCGCCCGCCAGTTCCTCGGCCCAGCCATCGGATTCGGCGGCCACCACCGGGTTGTAGCGGCCGGTCGCGAGGACCTCCGCGAGATCTACCGCTCCCTTCTCGGTGCGCAGCACATGGGCGCGTGGATTGAGCCGTCGCACAGTGGCTTCCACGGTTCCGGCGGCATTGGCGCTGACCAGGTCGGTCTTGTTGATCAGCAGGACATCGGCGAATTCGACCTGATCGACCAGCAAGTCGGCGATGGTGCGCGTATCGCCGTAGCCCGCTTCGAGATTGCGCTCGACGAGGGCCTGCCCGCGGGCGATTTCGGCGAGGAAGGTGGATGCGTCCACCACGGTGACCATGGTGTCCAGGCGGGCGATATCGCCGAGTTTGAAGCCGTCCTCGAATTCCCAGTCGAAGGTCGCGGCGACCGGCATCGGCTCGGAGATGCCGGTGGATTCGATGACCAGCTGATCGAAGCGGCCCGCGCGGGCGAGCCTGCCGACCGCCTCGATCAGATCCTCGCGCAGCGTGCAGCAGATGCAGCCATTGGTCAGTTCGACCAGCTTCTCCTCGGTGCGGTCCAGGTGTCCCTGCCCGGCAACGAGCGCGGCATCGATATTGACCTCGCTCATGTCGTTGACGATGACCGCGACCCGGCGACCGTCGCGATTGGCCAGGATGTGGTTGAGCAGGGTCGTCTTGCCCGCGCCGAGGAAGCCGGAGAGCACGGTGACGGGCAGCAGATCAGGGGTCGATGAAGAGGTCACACCTTAACGATAATGGTTTTCATTTAGTTGCGTTCACGCGGCTGCGGATTTCACCACCGCCGACGACATTGCGGCTGTCGCCATTGGTTGGCAGAAACCGCTGGAAGGTGAGGGACATTCGTGCGATCCAACGCGGGGGCCGCCGCACTGCATAGGTATGCGATCGGGCAGATCGGGATGGTCGGGCCGACGCTGAGTAGGGTCTGGGATGTGAAATTCCTGCCGCTCGTGCCCGACGGGCAGACCCCGGTTCGCGTACTCACTATCGCCGGGACCGATTCCGGCGGCGGCGCGGGTATTCAGGCAGATTCGCGGACCATGGCCCTGTGCGGGGTGCACGCATGCGTGGCGGTGGCCGCAGTGACGGTGCAGAACTCGGTCGGGGTGAGCGGGTTCCACGAGATTCCGCCGCAGGTCGTGGCCGATCAGGTGCGCGCGGTCGTCGGGGATATCGGGGTCGGAGCCGCCAAGACCGGGATGTTGGCTTCGACCGCGATCATCGAGTCGGTCGCGGCGGTGTGTCAGGAAGTCGGGATCGGGCGGGATCGGACGCCACTGGTGGTCGATCCGGTCGCGGCATCCATGCACGGCGATCCACTGCTGCACGAGGAGGCGCTGGACGCCGTGCGGCACACGCTGATTCCGCTGGCCACGGTGGTTACGCCGAATCTCGACGAGGTGCGGCTGATCACCGGGATCGAGGTCATCGACGACGCCTCGGCGCGCAAGGCGGCGGAGGCGCTGCACCAGCTCGGGGCGCAGTGGGCAATCGTCAAGGGCGGCCATCTGCGATCCTCGGCGGTGAGCACCGACCTGCTCTTCGACGGCGATCGCTTCCTCGAGTTCACCGCGCCGCGGATTACCACCGGCAACGACCACGGCGGCGGCGACACCTTGGCCGCGGCCATCGCATGCGCACTCGCCAATGGCTACTCGGTCCCGGATGCCGTCGAATTCGCAAAGGACTGGACCTACCGCTGCCTGGCCGCCTCCTACGACCTCGGCGCAGGTCACGGCCCCGTTTCCCCGTTGTGGCGGCTGTCCGCCTCCTGACCCCCGGCTTGCCGCTGTACCAGGGATGCCGCCGTCACCAGTCATGCGGACTTCGGCGGTCCAGTGGGTTCCGAAACTTGTCGGTGGGTGGGGTCATACTGTGGGCATCGCAGACACCGTTGGCCTCGATGATGCGGTTGACGAGAACGATGGGGTTCGAAGTGGATGCGGGAGCCGACCGCTAATGGCGCGCTCGCGGTCGGTGCGTACAAGTCAGTCGCTGGAGAACGCGAGGTGCAGCGGTTGGTCCGCGTCCATGCGGATGCCGTTCAGTCGCGCATTGGCCTCGGCCAGTGCCGAGATGATCTCGGCCAGATAGGCAACGAACTTCTCGATCGGCATGGTGTGTTCCTGTAGCCGGTTCGCACCGAGCCACCAGTCGGTGGCCGAGGCCACCGCACCGAATACCGAATAGTTGACGAGTTCCACGCTGGACACCTCGACGGATTTGTCGGCGAGCAGTCCGGTGAACAGATCCGCGGCCCGCTTGGCCGATTGCCGAGCCGACTGTAGCGCCCGCTCGGATTCATCGACTCGCTGCGTGAAGTGGCTGTGCAGCATGAACCGGAAGACATTGGGGTGCTCGGAAACCACGAGCACATATTCGGCTGCGCCCCGCCGAATCAACTCGCGCGCAGAATCATTCGTCAGATCGGCGCTGGAAACGATCCGCTCCCACAGCATGTCGCGAACCCGGTCGACAATCGCGTTGTACAGATCGGTCTTATCCTCGAAGTGCCGATAGAGTTTGGGCTTGGCCGCCCCGGCCTCCTTCGCGATATCGCCCATGCTCACCTCGGGCCCGAACTTGTCCAGCGCCCGAAACGCCGCATCGACGAATTCCGCCCGGACCTTCACCCGATGCTCCCGCCACCGCTCGGTCCGAGCGTCGACCCGCCTGGGCGTCCCCGCATCCACTCCCCGCCCACTGCGCATCACAAATCCGACCGTACCAATACCTGCACCCGACCTCGGTAGACGCGGTTGCCGAAACGGCAACAAAGTTGGCGCTGTCGCGGACCCTGCGTACATCATGCGAACAGGGTCGATGGACCGAGATACGCGACTTCGATGGGAGAACGACGCATGACCGAGAGCACCACTTCTGGCAATACCCAGGAGTTCTGGGAGGGGTTCTATCAGGATCGGGATCAGGTGTGGACCGGGAATCCCAATCCGTTGTTGGTGCGAGAGGCCGTGGAGCTCGAGCCGGGGACCGCGTTGGACCTCGGATGTGGTGAGGGTGCGGACGCTGTTTGGCTCGCGGGGCGCGGGTGGCGCGTTACCGCGGTCGATGTGTCCCCGACAGCGCTGCGGCGTGCGGCTGTCCATGCCGACGAGGCGGGCGTCGGGGAACACATCACGTTCGCGGAACATGATCTGGCGCAATCGTTTCCGGACGGAGAGTTCGATCTGGTTTCGGCGCAGTTCTTTCATTCGCCGGTGGCGCAGGAGCAGGAGCGGACGAAGGTTCTGCGGCGTGCTGCGGAGGCGGTGGGTGTCGGCGGGGTCTTGTTGATTGCGGGGCATGCGGGGTGGCCGACGTTTGTCGAGGATCGGCATGACGTGCACTTCCCGACGATGGATGAGGTGCTCGACGGGCTGGCTCTCGGGCCGGACTGGAACGTGGAGACCAAGGATGCGGTCGAGCGGGAAGTCACGTGGCCGGAGGGGCAGGTGGGGCTGCGTACCGACACCGTGTTGCGGATTCGGCGAGTGCGGTAGCCACGGTCCCCAGGAACCTCACAGGTAGAGCCCAGCTAGGGTCCAGCGCGGTTCGCGAGGGTAGTCACCATGACCGAATCGACGACCGCCGCGCACCGGGCGGAAATGACCGAAACGGTGATCACGCCCGTGCTGGACGTCGTGATCCCCGTCTACAACGAAGAGGCCGACCTGGGTGTCTGCGTACGGCGGCTGCACGCCTACTTGCGCGACGGGTTCCCGTTCCCGGCGCGGATCACCGTAGCCGACAATGCGAGCACCGATGACACCATGCAGGTCGCGCAGCTGCTCGCCGATGAACTCGATGACGTGCGGGTCGTGCACCTCGACGCCAAGGGCCGCGGCCGCGCACTGCGCGCGGTGTGGGAACACTCCGACGCCCAGGTGGTCGCCTACATGGACGTGGATCTGTCCACCGACCTCAATGCGCTGCTGCCCCTGGTCGCTCCGCTGATCTCGGGCCACTCCGATCTGGCCATCGGCACCCGGCTCGACGCGGCATCGCGAGTCGTGCGCGGGCCCAAGCGCGAGATCATCTCGCGCTGCTACAACCTGATCCTGAAAGCCTCACTGCAGGCGCGCTTTTCGGATGCGCAATGCGGTTTCAAGGCAATGCGCACCGATGTCGCGCGGCGACTGCTGCCGCTGGTGGAGGACGGTGAATGGTTCTTCGACACCGAGCTCCTGGTGCTCGCCGAGCGGGCCGGGCTGCGCATCCACGAGGTACCGGTCGACTGGATCGACGATCCGGACAGCCGGGTCGACATCATCGACACCGCGCGCAAGGATCTGCTCGGCGTGTGGCGACTGCTGCGCGGACTGACCACCGGTGCGCTGCCGTTGGACGAGCTGCGCCGCTCGGTCGGCCGTGAACCATTGGTACCCGGTGTGCCGTTGGGGATGGTCGGGCAGGTGGTGCGGTTCGCGATAGTCGGCGTCATCTCCACGCTCGCTTATATGCTGCTGTACCTGGTGTTGCAGCCCATGACCGGCGCGCAGGTCGCGAACTTTGTCGCGCTGCTGATCACCGCGGTCGGCAACACTGCCGCCAACCGCGCCTTCACCTTCGGGGTGCGTGGGTCGAATGGCGTTGTGTCACACCAATTCCAGGGTCTGCTGATCTTCGGCTTCGGCTTGTTGGTCACCAGCGGATCGTTGTTCGCCCTGCACCGTTGGGCACCCGACGCCGCCGTTCATCTGGAATTGTTCGTACTCGTGGTCGCCAATCTCATTGCCACGCTGATCCGATTCGTCGGCCTGCGCTGGGTCTTCCGTAACCCGACTGCCACCCGCACGGCGCTGGTCACCGAGGGCGGACAGCAGTGACGGCTACGCTCACGCCAGAGTCGACAGCGGTACCGCCGCGATCGCGCCCCGAGCGCGAGATCGGCTGGGAATACCCGGCATTGGCGGTACTGCTGCTCGGCACCGGAATCGCCTACCTGTGCAACCTCAGTGCCAGCGGGTGGGCGAATTCCTTCTATTCCGCTGCGGCACAGGCGGGTTCGGAGTCCTGGAAGGCCTTCTTCTTCGGCTCCTCGGATGCCGCGAACTCGATCACCGTCGACAAACCACCGGCCTCGCTGTGGTTGATGGAACTGTCGGTGCGGGCGTTCGGACTGAATTCCTGGAGCATCCTGGTTCCGGAGGTGCTGCTCGGCGTCGCCTCGGTGGCACTGGTGTGGGCGACGGTGCGCAGGCCCTTCGGCCCGGCGGCCGGACTCATCGCCGGACTGGCGCTCGCGGTGACGCCCGTCGCCGCACTGATGTTCCGTTTCAACAACCCGGATGCGCTGCTGGTATTCCTGATGATCGCGGCAGCCTGGGCAATGACCAGGGCCGTCGAGGACGGACGCACCCGCTGGCTGGTACTCACCGGCGTCTTCATCGGATTCGGATTCCTCACCAAGCAATTGCAGGTGCTGCTGGTGGTGCCGACACTGGCGCTGACCTATCTGTTCGCCGGCCCGCCCAAACTCGGCAAGCGGATCCTGCAGCTGCTCGCGGCGGGTTTGTCGATGATCGTCGCGGCCGGCTGGTGGCTGCTCGCGGTCGAACTGTGGCCCGCATCTTCGCGACCGTGGATCGGTGGGTCGCAAAACAATTCGATTGTCGAACTCACTCTCGGCTACAACGGTCTCGGTCGCTTGAACGGCAATGAACACGGCAGCGTCACTCCCGGCGGTGGCGATATGCCGCGCGGTGGCGGCGGCGCCGGCGGCATGTGGGGCAGCACCGGCATCACCCGGATGTTCGAACCGGCGCAGGGCGGTCAGATCGCGTGGCTCATCCCTGCCGCATTGGTCGCGCTGGTCGCGGGAATTCTGTTGCGCGGCAAGGCAGCTCGCACCGATGGAAGGCGCGCGGCGCTGATCCTGTGGGGCGGATGGCTGCTGGTGACCGGGCTGACCTTCAGCTTCATGGCGGGCATCTTCCACCAGTACTACACGGTGGCACTGGCTCCGGCGGTCGCCGCATTGGTCGGTATCGGCGCGGTTCAGCTGTGGCGGGATCGGCACCGGCTGTGGGTCCGGTTGTTCGCGGGGCTCGCGGTCGGCCTGACCACCGCGACGTCGTGGATGTTGTTGTCGCGCAGTTCGAGCTTCGTGCCGTGGTTGCGCTGGGCGGTGCTGGTGGTCGGCGTGCTCGCGACCATCGCGGTACTGCTGCCCGCACCACGGAAGGTGGCGCTGGTCGCGGCATTGGCCGCCGCATTCACCGGATTCGCCGGGCCCGTCGCGTATTCCGCCCAGACAATTTCGACCGGACACGAGGGCGGGATCCCGTCGGCGGGACCGAATGTCGGGAGGTTCGGGATGTTCGGTCCTCCCCCGTGGGCCGAGGCCGGGATGGCGGCGGGACCGAACGCCGAGATGTTCGCGACGTTCGGACCTCCCCCCTTTGCCGATGGTGGCGCGCAAGGTAAACGCCCCGGCGAAACCAACCTGCACGGCACCAACGAGTCCGCGGGCAATCCGATGATGGGCGGCCCCGCCGGCGGTCTGCTCGGCGCGAGCAGGCCGAGTGAGAAGGTCATCGCGCTGCTGGAAAGCAATGGCTCCGACTACACCTGGGTCGCCGCGGCCACCGGCTCCAACAGTGCCGCCGGATTCCAGCTGGCCACTGAACTGCCGGTCATGCCGGTCGGCGGCTTCAACGGCAGCGATCCCTCGCCGACCTTGGATCAGTTCAAGCAGTATGTCGCCGACGGAAAGATCCACTACTTCATCGGCAGCGGCAGTCGCGGCGGCGAGGATGGCGGTTTCGGTTTCGGCCGCTCCGGCACCAGCAGTGAGATCAGCAAGTGGGTGGAAGAACACTTCACCGCGACCGAAGTCGACGGCATCACCCTGTACGACCTGACCGCCGCCCGCTGATCCACACTGGCGGGATCCGCACCCCTTCGGGGAACCCGCATCGGGTGCGGATCCCGACAACCGGTGCGGGTTGGCACGCAAACTAATTCGCCCGGTGCGTGTGCACCGGGCGAATCGCGTTGTGGGTCAGGCGTATGTGGCCTCGAGCCACTCGGCGAACGTCGGACCCGCCAGCTTCGCGTGCGAACCCGGCAGCAGCGCACCGTTCTCGAACTGCTCACGATCCAGATTCGCCGGATCACTCGACTCGATCACCTGGGCAGGAGCACCGAGCTTTGCCGCGAGCAGACCGGCCGCACCCGCCATGGTCTCCGGCTGCGGACCCGCGATCTCTGGGAACGGCCCGTCGAGCGACTCCGGCGCGGGATGCACCGCCAATTCCACCAGCGCCTCGGCCACCGCGCGTGCGGCGACCAACTGGGTGCGCATCTTAGGCAGGTAGGCGACCTCGCCCTGGGTCCCCCACTGCACCATCACCTCGACCAACTCGTGGAACTGCGCGGCCCGCAGAATCTGCACCGGCAGCGGCCCTTCCAGCAGCGCGGCCTCATGCGCCAGCTTCGCGGCGTTGTATCCGGCGAGCGATCCGTCGATGCCGATGATGGACACCACGACCAACCGCTCGACACCGGCCTTCTGGCCCGCCTCGTGCAGGTTGCGCGCCGCGGCCCGGAAGAATTCGGTCGCGATGGTCTGGTCCGCGGACGGCGTGCTGGACGCGTCGATGACGACATCCACACCGTCGAGCGCTTCCACGAGCCCGATGCCGGTCTCGATATCCACACCGTTGGCCCGGGAGAATGCGACGACCTCGTGTCCCTGCTCGTTCAGCACGTCCACGACGTGGCGGCCCAGCCGTCCGGTCGCTCCGGCCACTCCGTAGCGACTGCTTGCAGGTCGCTCGAAAGGATCAGCGATCTTCTTGGTATTCGACATGATTCCCGCTCCTGTTTTTCGCTGCGCTGTTCCGCTTTCACAGAGAGGACGACGCAGGACGCACGAGTGTGACATGCCGCTTCGGACCGATCCTCGAGATCCCTTTACCTGGTTCCTCGAAATCCTCTTAATGCGGCATTCATTCGAAACCCTTTCGCACGCCGCGAACTCCGGGAATGATGATCCAGTTGCGCCAACTCCGACCATCAGGAAAAACGTGAGAAGCATTTCGAGATTCGTCCTAACCGTCATCGGCGCACTCGTCGCCATCGCGCTCACCGTCGGCTTCGCCTCGACCGCATCGGCCGCACCGGGTGAAGCGCCCCAGCCGACCGCACCGGTCGCGACCGCACCGATCGCCGCGGCCGCCGAACCGACCCCGCAGGCCGACCTCATCGGGCAGTGCCTGGCGCCCGGCGACACCATCGAGGTCAGGACGCTGGTCGGTGGTCTGGTCGGCGCCACCATCGGCGGCATCGCGGGCCTGCCCCTCTTCTTCGTCGGCGCTATTCCGGGACTGGTCATCGGTGGACTCCTCGGCGTCCTCATCGGTTCCACCTCCTACGCGGTCGACGAGGGCCACATGCAGCAGGCTGGGCTCTGCTGACAGCGAATTCCCTTTAGTGGCAAGCTGTTAGCGTGTTGCGCAGGGCGGGAAGCGGCTCGCCGAGCTGCTGCCCGATGTGCCGACAGGACCGCGAGCGAATATCGCGGTCCTCATCGGCGCGTGCGTCGAGGGTGGTGCGGATCCCGTGGTTCCGGCATGTGGCACCGGCCAAGGATTCGAACGAGGACTAGCGGCTCACGCCTAGTCCGCCCGGCAACTCAGCAGAGCGCCGGGAGTCAGGACCGCGGGGCGTGCAGTGCGGCGTGCAGCGTCGCCGCCCATTGGGAGACGATCTGCTTGCGGCGCGCCGAGTCATCGGTCAGGACATCGGCCAGCCCGAGGCCGCGCGCCATATCCAGCGTTGCCTGAACGAGGTGATGGGCGACCGGATCGGCGTCGTCCACGCCGAGCGCCTCCACCGCCCGCCGATGCGATCTGCGCCCGAATTTGGCTTCCAGCGGCACAATTCGCTCCCGCAGCGCGGGATCGGCGGCCGCATGCGTCCACACCTGCAGCGCCGCCTTGAACAGCGGGCTGGTGAAGGATTCGACCAGCCCGGCCACCACCGCCTCGGTGCGCTCGACCCCCTCGGCCAGCGCGGCCACCGACTTCGCCTCGTCCTTGGCCTGCTGGGTGCGGGTGTCGAACATGTACTCGAGTGCGGCGGTGATCAGATCTTCCCTGGTCGGGAAGTGATGCTGGGCCGCGCCCCGTGACACCCCGGCGCGTTCCGCGACGACCGAGACCGTGGCCGCCGCCCAGCCCATTTCGGCCAGGCAATCGATGGTCGCCTCGAGCAGGCGCTGCCGGGTGGCCCGGCTGCGGTCCTGCTTGGGTTCGTGCGGCGCCACTGGGGGCCTCGAGATCGCTGCCATGGCGCTATTCTGCCCAGCTCGGTGGACGGCGCTGCAAAAAGGCCAGCATGCCCTCGTGCACCTCGGGTGTGCCGAAGAAGCTCGCCGAGCGGGCGGCGAGTTCCCCGGCGGAGCTGTCGAATTCGGCCAGGATGCCCGCGTTGACCAGTCGCTTGGCCTCGGCGAGACCCTGCGGGGAGCCCTTGCGCAGCTCCGCGCACAGCCGGGCCACCTCGGCCGCGGGATCGTCGGCGGTGATGGTGACCAGGCCGATCTGCTCGGCGATATCCGCGCCGAACTTCTCGCCGGTGAGGTAGTAGCGACTGGCCGCGCGCGGGCTGAGCCGCGGCAACAGGGTCAGCGAAATCATGAACGGCGCCAACCCGATTCGCACCTCGGTGAGTGCGAAACTGCTGCCGGGACCGGCGACGACGAGGTCACAGGCCGCGACGATGCCCATGCCGCCCGCGCGCACATTGCCGTCGATCTGCGCGATGATCGGCTTCGGCGTTTCGACGAGTCTGCGCAGTACGCCGATCATCACCCGGGTGCGCTCATCGGCGGCCACCGCCGGATCGGCATTGCTGGCCTCGGTGAGGTCCGCGCCCGCGCAGAAGGTATTGCCGGTGTGCGCGAGCACGATGCCGCGGACGGCGGGATCCGCCGCGGCATCGTCGAGGCCCTGAAGCAACTCGGCGACCAATCGCGACGACAGCGCGTTGCGGTTGTGCGGCGAATCCAGGGTCAGCGTGGCGAACCCGCTGCGCACCTCATACCGCACATACGGAGCGGTAGACGTTTCGGTCATCGAGCCTCCTCTAGTACGACTTGGGCAGGCCGAGGGAGTACTGGGCGACAAAGTTCAGCACCATTTCCCGGCTGACCGGCGCGATGCGGCCGATGCGGGCCGCGGCGAGCATAGCGGCGAGGCCGTATTCCTTGGTGAGGCCCGCGCCGCCGTGGGTCTGGATGGCCTGATCGAGCGCCTTGATACTGGCTTCCGCCGCAGCGTATTTCGCCATATTCGCGGCCTCGGCCGCACCCATCTCATCGCCCGCGTCGTAGAGCGTCGCGGCCTTCTGCATCATCAGCCTGGCCAGCTCCACCTCGACCTTCACCGCGGCGAGCGGATGCGAAATGCCTTGGTGCGCACCGATCGGCGTCTTCCACACCGTGCGTTCCTTGGCGTATTCGACAGCACGGTCGATGGCGTAGCGCCCCATCCCGACTGCCATGGCCGCGCCCATGATGCGCTCCGGGTTGAGGCCCGCGAACAGCTGCATGAGTGCGGCATCCTCCTTGCCTACCAGGGCATCCGACGGCAGGCGCACGTCATCGAGGAACAGCGTGAACTGGTGGTCCGGCTCGATGATGTCCATTTCCTGCGGCGTCTTGACGAAGCCGGGGGCATCGGTGGGCACGATGAACAGCGCGGGCTTGAGCTTGCCGGTCTTGTGGTCCTCGGTGCGCGACACGATGAGCACTGCCTCGGCCTGGTCCACGCCGGAAATGAAGATCTTGCGGCCGTTGAGGATCCAGTCGTCACCATCGCGACGCGCGGTGGTGGTGATCTGGTGCGAGTTCGAACCCGCGTCGGGTTCGGTGATGCCGAAGACCATCTTGGCCGTGCCGTCGGCGAGTTTGGGCAGCCACTGCTGCTTCTGCTCATCGGTGCCGTATTTGGTGATGATGGTGCCGCAGATGGCCGGTGAGACCACCATCAGCAGCAGGCCCGCGCCCTGCGCGGACAGCTCCTCCATGACCAGCGCGAGCTCGTACATGCCCGCGCCACCGCCGCCGAACTCCTCCGGCAGATTCACGCCGAGGAACCCGAGTTTGCCTGCCTCATCCCACAATTCGGTGAGCGGTTCGTTCCTGCGCGCCTTCGGCAGCACGTAATCGCGGAAGCCGTACTTCGCGGCCAGCCCGGCGACCGCGGCCCGCAGTGCCTTCTGCTCTTCGGTTTCGATAAAGCTCATGAGTTCTCCTGGGATTCGGTGGGCTCGACGACGGCGAGCACGGCGCCGACATCGACCTGCTGCCCGACGGTGACGTTGAGGGCGCTGAGCACGCCGGCGGCGGGCGCGGAGATGGTGTGCTCCATCTTCATGGCCTCCAGCCACAGAATCGGCTGGCCCTGTTCGACGGCACCGCCGACCTCCGCGCCGATGCGAATCACGCTGCCAGGCATGGGCGCGAGCAGTGAACCGTGCGCGACCTGATCGGCCGGATCGCTGAAGCGCGGCAGTCTGCGCACCGACACGGGTCCGAGCGGGGAATCCACGCAGACCAGATCGCCGTAGCGAGCGATATCGAATTGCCTACGCACCAGGCCACGTTCGCCCGGAACCGCGAGGACCACGCACTCGGGGCCTGCCTGCACCGATTCGAGTCCATCGTGACCGTCCACCGCGACACCGGTTCGGGTGAAGCGGTAACCGATGTCATGTGTTCCGCTGGTGCGGCTTTCGTACGACTTGTGTTGTGACCGGGACGGCAGATTCCGCCAGCCCACGGGTAGCCCGCCGCCGACCCTGGCCGCCTTCCGGTTCGCCGCGGCATCCGCGAGTGCGGCGGCGACGATGGACAGTGCCTCATCGGCCTCGGACACCAAAGGCGCGGAGAGCGAATCCAATCCGTGCGTTTCGAAGAATGCGGTATCGGTGTCCCCGGCCAGGAATGCCGAATGCCGCAGCACCCGCACCAGTAGATCGCGGTTGGTCACCAGACCGTGAATCTTGGCCCGCTGCAATGCCGTTGCCAACAGCCGTGCCGCGTCGCCGCGGGTCTCGGCGTAGGAGATGACCTTCGCGAGCATCGGGTCGTAGTGCACACCGACAACCGAACCGTCCACCACACCGGTATCCAGACGCACGCCCGGTCGATCGAGCACATCGAATTCGGTTACCACCGAAGGGATATCGAGCCGATGCACCGTCCCGCTCTGCGGCTGCCACTCGTTCGCGGGATCCTCGGCATACAGCCGCACCTCGATCGAGTGCCCACGCAGCGGCGGCGGCGCGGCAGCCAACTCGCCGCCCGCCGCGACCTCCAGCTGAGTCCGAACCAGATCCAGTCCGGTGGTGCATTCGGTGACCGGATGTTCCACCTGCAGCCGGGTGTTCATCTCCAAGAAGAAGAAGTCGCCCGCCTCGTCGGCGAGGAATTCCACGGTCCCGGCACCGGTGTAGCCGATCGCACCAGCCGCCAGCTTGGCCGCCTCGAACAGCCGCTCACGCATGCTCTGTCCATCGGCCATGCGCGCGGGCCCTGCGTGGTCACGCTCCGCTACCGCCTCCGGGCCTGACGCGCGCATGGCGTCGATCCGCTCGACCAGCGGCGACGGCGCCTCCTCGACCACCTTCTGGTGGCGGCGCTGAATGGAGCATTCCCGCTCGCCGACGGCCCAGATGGTGCCGTGGGTATCGGCCATGACCTGGACCTCGATATGTCTGCCGGTCTCCAGGTACCGCTCGCAGAACACCGTCGGATCGCCGAATGCCGATTCGGCTTCCCGGCGCGCGGCGGCGATCTGCGGTTCCAGATCGGCGAGTTCGCGCACCACACGCATGCCGCGCCCGCCACCACCGGCGGAGGCCTTGATCAGCACCGGCAGCTGCGCCGCGGTGACCTCGTCGGGATCGAGTTCGGCGAGTACCGGTACTCCGGCCGCGTCCATCATCTTCTTGGATGCGACCTTCGAACCCATCTGCTCGATGGCCTCGACCGGCGGGCCGATCCACACCAGTCCGGCCGCCAGTACAGCCCGTGCGAATTCCGCATTCTCGGAAAGGAATCCGTAACCGGGATGGATGGCGTCGGCACCGGTGGCCAGGGCGGCCTCGATGATCAGCTCGCCGCGCAGGTAGGTCTCGGCCGGGGTGTTGCCCGGAAGACGCACCGCCGCATCGGCTTCTACGACATGCGGTGCCGCGGCATCCGCATCGGAGTAGACCGCGACCGTGCCGATCCCCATGCGACGACAGGTGGCGAATACCCGGCGGGCGATCTCACCGCGATTGGCTACCAGAACAGTGGTGAAAGACATGACCCTCACATCCGGAAGACGCCGAAGCCATCGGCGCCCTTGACTGGGGCATTGTGAATGGCCGACAACGCCATTCCCAATACCGTGCGGGTATCACGGGGATCGATCACACCGTCGTCGTACAGCCGCCCCGACATGAACATCGGCAGCGATTCGGCCTCGATCTGCGCCTCCACCATCGCCCGCATCCCGGCATCGGCCTCCTCGTCGAACGGAATGCCCTTGGACTCGGCGGCAGCCCGGCCCACGATCGAGATCACACCGGCCAGCTGCGCACCGCCCATGACAGCGGATTTCGCACTGGGCCAAGCGAAGACGAACCGCGGGTCGTAGGCGCGGCCGCACATACCGTAATGGCCCGCACCGTAGGACGCGCCCATCAGGAGCGAAATATGCGGCACCTTCGAATTCGAGACCGCGTTGATCATCATCGCGCCGTGTTTGATGATGCCCTTCTGTTCGAACTCCTTGCCAACCATGTAGCCGGTGGTGTTGTGCAGGAACAGCAGTGGCGTATTCGACTGGTTGGCCAGCTGAATGAACTGGGTCGCCTTCTGCGACTCCTCCGAGAACAGCACGCCGCGCGCATTGGCGAGAATGCCGACCGGATAGCCGTGCAGTTCCGCCCATCCGGTGACCAGGCTGCTGCCGTAGAGCGGTTTGAATTCGTCGAAATCGGAGCCGTCGACGACGCGGGCGATCACCTCGCGCGGATCGAACGGAATCTTCAGATCGGACGGGACGATGCCGAGCAGATCCTCCGGGTCGTACAGCGGCTCGATCACCTCGGCGCGCGGTGCCGGGCCCTGCTTCTTCCAGTTCAGGCGCTTGATAATCGAGCGGCCGATGCGGATGGCGTCCTGCTCGTCGACCGCCAGATAATCGGCCAGACCCGAGACGCGCGCGTGCATATCCGCGCCACCGAGCGATTCGTCATCGGATTCCTCACCGGTGGCCATCTTGACCAGTGGCGGTCCGCCGAGGAATACCTTGGAGCGCTCCTTGATCATCACCGTGTAGTCGGACATGCCAGGGACGTAGGCACCGCCTGCGGTCGAATTACCGAAAACCAAAGCAATGGTGGGGATTCCGGCCGCCGATGCCCTGGTGAGGTCGCGAAACATCCGCCCGCCGGGTACGAAGACTTCCTTCTGCGTCGGCAGATCCGCACCGCCGGATTCGACGAGTCCGATCACCGGTAGCCGGTTCTGCATGACGATGTCGTTCATGCGCAGGTTCTTGCGCAACGTCCACGGATTCGAGGTGCCGCCGCGCACCGTCGGATCCGGCGCGACGATCATGCATTCGACGCCCTCGACAATGCCGATACCGCACACCACGCTCGCACCGACGTGGAAGTCGCTGCCCCACGCGGCAAGTGGGCACAGTTCCAGGAATGGCGAATCCTCGTCGATGAGCAGTTCGATGCGCTCGCGCGCGGTGAGCTTGCCGCGCTTGCGATGCCTGGCCAGCTTATCCGGGCCACCGCCCGCGATAGCCTTGGCGAATTCGGCCTCTACCTCGGTAAGTTTGGTGGTCATGGCCTCGGCCGCGGCCGTGTACTCCGGCGATGCGGTATCGAGCGTGGTGCGTAGTGTCGTCAAGACTGGTACCCCAATCGTTTCGCCGCCAGTCCGGTCAGGATTTCGGTGGTGCCACCGCCGATGCCGAGAATGCGGATATCGCGGTACTGCCGCTCGACCTCGGATTCGCGCATATAGCCGAGGCCGCCGAACAACTGCACGGCCTGATTGGCCACCCATTCGCCCGCCTCAACGGCGGTGTTCTTGGCGAAGCACACCTCGGCGATCAGATCCGTTTCGCCATCCGCGCTGTATCCACCCACCCCGCCGACTCCGTCGGCTACCGTCCCCCAGTGCTGCACCACATCTCGGGTGTAGACGCGGGCCACGTCGGTGCGGCGGGCCATTTCGGTCACAGTGTTCTGCACGGCCTGCCTGCTGATCAGCGGGCGACCGAAGGTCTCGCGGTTGCGCACCCAGTCCAGGGTCAGGTCCAGGCAGCGCTGGGCCTGCGAATACGCCTGCACCGCGAGCCCGACCCGCTCGCTGACGAATGCACCGGCGATCTGATAGAAGCCGGAATTCTCCGGTCCGACCAGATTCTCCACCGGCACCCGAACATCCACGTAGGACAGTTCGGCGGTGTCGGAGGCCAGCCAGCCCATCTTGTCGAGCTTGCGGCTGACCGTGAAGCCCGGCGTGCCCTTCTCCACCACCAGCAGCGAAATCCCGCCAGAGCCGGGGCCGCCCGTGCGCACGGCGGTCACCACGAAATCGGCGCGCACACCCGAGGTGATGTAGGTCTTGGCCCCATTGACGATGTAGTGGTCGCCATCGCGGCGCGCGGTGGTGGCGAGGTGGCCGACGTCGGAGCCGCCGCCGGGTTCGGTAATGGCGAGCGAGCCGATCTTCTCCCCGGCCAGTGTCGGTCGTGCGAAGCGTTCGATCAGGTCTTCATTGCCGGAGGCGATGATGTGCGGCACCGCGATACCGCAGGTGAACAGCGAGGCGAACAGGCCGCCCGAGCAGCCGGCCTGATGCATTTCCTCGCAGACGATCATGGCGTCGATACCGTCACCGCCGGAACCGCCTGCGGATTCCGGGAATTGGATGCCGAGCAGGCCGAGCGCTCCGGCCTTCTTGTGCAGTTCGCGCGGGATCTCGCCGTCGCGCTCCCAGGCGTCGAGGTACGGAAGAACTTCGCGCTCGGCGAAACCCCGTACAGTGGCGCGCAATTCGCGCCGTTCCGGCGTATTCCACGGACTCATAGCAACTCCAATGGGATATCAACATGACGCGAGCGCAGCCATTCGCCGAGCCCCTTTGCCTGCGGATCGAAGCGGGCCTGATAGGCCACACCCTGTCCGAGCAGACCCTCGATGATGAAGTTCACGGCACGCAGATTCGGCAGTACGTGCCGGGTGACGGTCAGCGGCGCGGCCTCGGGCAGCAGTTCCTTGATCCGCTCCACCGTCAGCGTATGCGCCAGCCAGCGCCACTGCTCATCGGTGCGAACCCACACGCCGATATTGGCATTGCCGCCCTTATCGCCGCTGCGGGCCAACGCGATCGCGCCCAACGGTGCCCTTCGAGTTTCGCTGGCAGGCAACGGCTCCGGAAGTTCCGGCTCCGCCACCTCCGCCAACTCCAGCGTGTCCGCGGCGGGTGCGATATCAACGCGAGTGCCCTGCGGCAGCACCGCCGCATGCGGCACCTCGGCGGCATCGACGAATCCCGGTGTGTACACGCCGTACGGCGAACCATTGCCAGGCAGGCTGGTGAAGTTGGTACCCGGATAACTGGCCAACGCCAGCTCGACCGCGACATTGGAGAACGAGCGGCCGACCTTGTTCGGATCCGGATCGCGAACCACGCAGCGCAGCAAAGCGCTTGCCTGCTCCTCGGTTTCGGCATCCGGCCGGTCGAGACGCGCTAGCGTCCAGGTCAATTCCGCAGGCCGCACCGGCAGCCAGGACTCCAGCTGTCGTTGCGCCAGTTCGGCTTTCGCTTCGATATCGAGTCCGGTGAGCACGAACTCCATCTCATTGCGGAAACCACCGAGAGTGTTGAGCGACACCTTGAGCTGCGGCGGCGGCGCTTCGCCGCTCACACCGCTGATCAACACGCGATCCGGACCTTCTTGACTCAGCTCGATCGTATCCAGCCGCGCTGTGACATCCGGCCCCGCATAACGAGCACCCTGGATCTCGTACATCAGCTGTGCCGCAACGGTATCCACCGTGACCGCGCCGCCCGTGCCCTGATGCTTCGTGATGACGCCGCTGCCGTCCCCGCGCACTTCGGCGATCGGGAAACCGGGCCGTCCGAGATCGGCCAGCTCGGTAAAGAATGCGAAGTTACCGCCGGTGGCCTGGGTACCGCACTCGATGACATGTCCGGCCACGACCGCACCGGCCAGCTGGTCATAATCGGTTCGCCCCCAACCGAAATGAGCGGCGGCCGGGCCGACGATCACCGAGGCGTCGGTGACCCGGCCGGTGACCACGATATCCGCGCCCGCATTCAAACATTCGACGATGCCCCAGGCGCCGAGATAGGCATTCGCGGTCAGCGGTGATCCGAGGCCGAGCTCGCCCGCCCGGCCGAGCAGGTCGTCACCCTCGACGTGCGCGACTTTGGCATCCAGTCCGAGATCCGCCGCAACCTTGCGCAGCTTCTCCGCGAGCCCGGCCGGGTTGAGACCGCCCGCATTGGTGACGATCTGAACATTGCGTTCCAGCGCCAGCCCGAGGCAGTCCTCGATCTGCCGGACGAAGGTCTTGGCATAGCCGAGGCTGGGATCTTTCATCCGGTCGCGGCCGAGGATCAGCATGGTCAACTCGGCGAGATAGTCCCCGGTGAGCACATCGAGCTGCCCGCCATCGAGCATCTCCCGCATGGCGCTGAGCCGATCACCGTAGAACCCGGAACAGTTGCCGATTCGGATCAGCTCCGGATCGGCGGCCAGCATACTCATCAGCTGGAAGGCCCTCCTGTGCGGCGAACCGTCCCGGCGCGCCGCGTTGCGCCGCCGGTGGAGTCCGCGTTCCGGAGTCCAGCATCACACCCGGTCCAGAAAAAAGCAAGCACGCGTGCTTGTTAATCGAGCAGGGCGCGCGAGGCAGAATGACCAGATGTCGTCCGTCATCCTTTTCGCGCTGGCCGGCTTCCTGCTGGGCGGGGCCTACTCCACCTGGAAAACCGCCCGCCCACTCGCAATCGCACTGGTGGTGCTCGCCGTCCTAGCGACCGCAGGCGCGGTCGCCTGGTTGATGTAGGCACCTCACAACCCACTCGACCACCACGGAGCGAGTCTTACGAGCGACCTGTTCGCCGCCCGTCTCGCGTCCGAGCCGTCGAAGCGCATGCGACGAAGTCGCGAGTCTCGACGGCTCGGACGCGAGACACCAGGGGGCCGCGAACACGCAGCGCCGCAGGCGCTGCAAATCAGACACAGCTCAGTTCTTCGACAGGCGGAAGATCCGTAGATCCTCCGGCACGCCGCTCAGTGGTGCGGCGAATAAACTGCGCCTATACGGCTTGACCGAGAACCCGAGCTCCTCGAGCGTCTCCGGTTCGACGGACTGCAATGTCGCGTGGGAAAGCATGGTGTTGCCGTTGCCGCCGGCCTCCATCACACGAGCGGCGATCGTCACATCCACGCCGAGCCAGTCCCCGCCGATCTCGCGCGGCGAGCCGGTGTGCAGACCGATCCGCATCTGCGGGCGATAACCGCGCACACTGACGTCGGCCAGATTCCGTTTTGCCTGCACAGCGGCGCGCACCGCACGATCGGCCGAGGTGAACACCGCCATCACGCCGTCACCCATGCGCTTGACCACATGACCGCCACGATCGGCGATCGGCGGCTCGATGGCCTTGGCAACCCCGCGCAACAGTTCGAGGGTCGCCTCATCGCCCGCCGAGAGCGACCAACTGGAGAACGCCACCAGGTCGGTGAACATCACAGTTATTTCTTCGCTACCTCGACCGCCGCCTACACGCTCCAACATGGCCTGCCAGACCTGCAGCGCGCCGAACCCGATTTCCCGGGCCGCGCTCGGCGTATCGCCGACCAACTTATCCGCCGCGCGCGCAACCGCGCGGGCACCGCCCGGACCTGAAACCGACAGTGGGTCACCGAAAGACGGGTCACCGGGCAGTTGTTCGCGCGCCTTGCGCAGTACGCCGATGATGTCGGGCCGCTGGTTCGCGGCATTCACCAGTGCGGAAAACTGTCCGCGTCGAATCCCCGAGCCGGGACGACGAGCGGATCGGTCCTCATCGGCGGGTACCAACGGTATGGTCACCTCGGACGGAACGCCCCCGTTGTCTTCCGGTTCCATCCCCGGCTCAGCACCGCCGGAAGGTGTTTCGGTCACGCCCCGAGCGTATCTCAGCCGACCAACCGTCGGCGGGTTACTTATTGTCGCCACCTGTGCCCCCTCGATCAGACTGAGCGGGCACTACGCCGGGTCCGCCAATGGGTAACTCACTGGTTGCCGACTCCGACAGTAGCCAGCATCGATTCTGGATGGAAGCGGTGCCGGGCTTAGTTTCCGGGATGTTCACATACTGCCTGGATTGCCCGAATACATACACCGACCCGGTGTGGAAGGGGATTCACACACCGGGCCGATGTTCGCATAGTCCGCCGGGCAGTGGCGAACAGTGCGCGGGGCGCTCGGACCTCCCGACAAGGTCGGCACCCGTCACCCGAGCGGCGAGGGAGGGCAACTCGGGTAGTTCAATCATGCATCGCGTTGGTTGACCATAACCAGTGCAGCGCCGAAGACAATTGCGACGAAAGCCGTGAAGTACAGCAGGCCACCCCACGGTCCCCAGTGCCAGTTCGCCGTGGATTCCGAGGCGCTGTAGAAGTGGCTCGCATTCGCGAACGGCAGGAACGGCTGCACGTTGCGCCCAAAGCTGCCGAAAGCGCCGAGCAGCGGCTCGATCAGCAGAGGCCAGAGCACAATCAGCGAAATCGCCGCCGCCGACTGCCGGACCAGCACCCCGACGCCGACCGCCAGGATCACGCTGAGCAGGGCATAGACCGGAATGCCGTAGATCTCGCGCCAGGCATCGCCGCCAGAGAGCGTGAGGTTTTTGCTCGCCTCGCCGCCGATCGCCTTGGCGATCGCGAAGGCGGCGAAGGCCAGCACGACGGTGAGCACCGCGCCGTACACGCCGACCAGACCCGCCTTGGTGGCGATCACCTTGGCGCGATGCGGTGTCGCCTGGAAGGTGGTCCGGATGATGCCGAAGCGGTATTCGCTGGTCACAGTCAAGGTGGCCATGATCATCAGGACCATCACGCCGAATCCGCTGATCCCGCCGACCGCGGTGCCGACGGTCAGGTCGAGCGCATTCTCCTTGCCCGACGACGAGCGGGCCACCGCCGCGAACAGCGCGGCCAGGCCGAGGGCGAGCACCACCACGATCGCCGAGCACCACCACGGCGACCGGGTCGAGGTGAGCTTGATACGTTCCGCTGCCAGCACGCCCATCAGAGCGCACCTCCCATCGCTGTGTAGGACGCGGCGTCCGCGGGGCCCTGCGTGGTTACGCGAGCTGCCGCCTCCGGGCCTGACGCTCCCGCCGGGTCGAAGCCTTCGCCGTGGTACTGCACCGCGCCGCCGGTCATCCGCATGAATGCCTCTTCCAGCGAGGCCCGCTGCGGTGCCAGTTCGTACAGGGTGATGTCGTTCGAACCGGCCAGCTTGCCGACCGCGTCACTGGTCACCCCGGCGACGACCAATGCGGCGCCGTCCTGGCCCGTGCCGTCCTCGCGGACGGTCATGCCATTGGAGGTGAGCAGGCTGCGCAACTGCTCGAGCTGCGGACTACGCACGCGCACCGACTGTTCCGAGGCGCGCTCGATGAATTCCTGGGTGGTCGAATCGGAAATCAGCTGACCGCGTCCGATCACGACCAAATGCTCTGCGGTCTGGGCCATTTCGGAGAGCAGATGGCTGGAGACCAGCACCGTCCGCCCCTCGGCCGCGAGCCGCTGCATGAAGCGGCGGATCCAGAGGATGCCCTCGGGGTCCAGGCCGTTCACGGGCTCGTCGAACAGCAGTACCGGCGGATCGCCGAGCAGCGCCCCGGCCAGGCCCAGCCGCTGCGACATGCCGAGGGAGAAGCCACCGGCATTCTTACTCGCCACCTCGGACAGGCCGACCAGCCGCAGCACCTCGTCCACGCGGGACATGGCGATCTCGTTGGAGGCAGCCATCCACTGCAGATGCGCGCGGGCCGAACGGTTGGGATGCACCCACTTGGCGTCCAGCAGCGCACCGACGGCGCGCAGCGGATGGTCCAGCTCGTGGTACGGCTTGCCCTGGATCAATGCGGTGCCCGCGGTGGGCTTGTCCAGGCCGAGGATCATTCGCATGGTGGTGGATTTACCGGCGCCGTTCGGCCCAAGAAAGCCCGTCACCTGTCCGGGTCGAACGGTGAAGGAGAGATCTTGAACCGCGACGGTCTGCCCGTAATGCTTGGTCAGGCCCCTCAGCTCGATCATGATGACCAGCTTTCCTCATTGCGCGGCCACGCGCGTCATTAAATGGTGCCGAGTTCAATCATCCTCGAGGATGACGAAGGCCCTGGGGCCGCATCAGGGGAATCACCCTGACCGGTCTCCCCGTTAACGGGCTGTGCGCGGCAGGTCTCCCGGCGGTAGCGGCGATGATTCCAGCGGCCAGATCAGCGCATACCCGAGCCGCCGGGCCAGCCGCCGAACCTGCGCGGCCTCCATGCGCGGCCACCAGTGCTCGCTTCACGCGCCTGACTTGCGCATATCGACGCGCGCCGAACCACGCGCGACAGGGTCTCCCCTGACTCAGCGGGCCGGTGAGGAGGCTTGGGCCCAAAAGCGTTTGGGAATGCGGCCTGCGCGACGGGCCAGGTGACCTGCGTTGACCGCGTCCTTCATCGCGGCCGCCATGAGGGCGGGGTTCTGGGCGCGGGTGACGGCGGTGGCGAGCAGGACCGCCGAGCAGCCGAGTTCCATGGCCAGTGCGGCGTCGCTCGCGGTGCCGATGCCCGCGTCGAGGATGACCGGGACGCCCGCAGCCGCCACGATCATCTCGATATTGTGCGGATTGCCGATGCCGAGTCCGGTGCCGATCGGGGCGCCGAGGGGCATGACGGCGGCGCAGCCCGCGTCCTCCAGTCGGCGGGCCAGGATCGGGTCGTCGGTGGTGTAGGGCAGCACGACGAATCCGGCGTCGACCAATTGTTCTGCGGCGGTTAGCAATTCGATTGGGTCCGGGAGCAGGGTGCGCTCGTCGGCGATCACCTCGAGTTTGACCCAGTTGGTGTCGAGCGCCTCGGCGGCCAGTTGCGCGGTGAGCACTGCCTCGGCGGCGGTGCGACAGCCCGCGGTATTGGGCAGCGGCATGATCTCGAGGCGTTTGAGCAAGTCGAGGACGCCGGTGCCGCCGACGGCGTCGACCCGGCGCATGGCGACCGTGGTGAGCTCGGTGCCCGAGGCGATGAGCGCCTCCTCCAGCACGGCGAGGTTCTCGGCGCCCCCGGTGCCCATGATGAGGCGGGAGCCGAACCGCTTGCCCGCAATCTCCAGTGCGTCAGGGGTTTCCAGTGCGTCAGCCACCCTGAACCGCCGTAAGCACTTCGATCTCCCAGCCGCGGCCGACCGGCTCGTCCCAGCGGGACTTCGGGAAAACCGCACCGTCCACCGCGAGCGCGACGCCCTGCGACGGCAACCCGAGACGATCGAGCAGTTCACGCACCGTGAGGGATTCGTCGAATTCGTGGTCCTGCCCGTTCACGGTGACACCGATGGGGACCGAGGTCATCGAACTCCTCCTGCAGATGTAGCGAGTGACGGCGGGTGCGCCGTCGAAAAACGTTGGGGGTCGGCGGCTTTCGCGTCATCGAGCGATTTGCCATCGAGCAGGCTCAGCACCGCGTCGACGGTGAGCGGCACCGCGAGCATGCCGTTGCGGCCGTGGCCGGTGGCCGTCACGATCCGGTCGGTGAGCCGTCCGATCAAGGGCAGGTTGTCGGGGGTGCCCGGCCTGGATCCGGCGCTGGCCTCGGCCAATTCGTATTCGCCGATACCCGGCAGCACCGCTTCGGCGTCGGCGATCAGGTCGCGGACTCCGGCGACGGTCACCGTCGTGTCGTAGCCCGCCTCGTATTGTGTTGCGCCGACGACGATTCCGTCCGTGCGCGGCACCAGGTAGACCTGCCTGCCGTGCACGCGCGCGCGAATCACGCGCTGCGGCGGGGGTGTCGCGCCCGGACGATGGCGCAGGCGCAGGATCTCTCCCTTCACCGGGCGGACCGGGAGTCCTGGCCACAGCAGCGACGATGCCGCGCCCACGGCGAGCACGATTTGGTCGTACGGAAGGGCGTCCACCGAGTCGACCGTCTCGGCACGCACCTCGACTCCTACTGTGCCGCAAGCATTTTGGAGCGCTGCCAGCAGCAGCCGGTTGTCGATTGCGGGTTCGGCGGCAGCGCGCAAACCGGCGCGCACGGTGCGTGCCAGCGCGGGTTCCAGCGCGCGCACACCGGCTCGGTCGAGCACCTCGAGCTCATGGCCTCGGCCGCCGACCCATTCGGCCACGGTGCGCAGATCGGCGGCATCCGCGCCATCCAGCGCGACGGTCAGGGTTTCATCGGCGACGAATACCGCTACACCGGTAGTCGATTCCAGTCGGGCGGCGAAGTCGGGCCAGCGCGCCAACGAGGCGGCGCCGAATTCCAAGACCAGGTCCTCCCCCGGCCAGCCCTCGGACAGTGGTGCGAGCATTCCCCCGGCAACCCAGGAGGCGCCGGAGCCGACGGCGGGATCGAATACGGTGACCGACCATCCCGCCTCGGCCGCCCGCCAGGCGGCGGCGAGTCCGATGGCGCCGCCACCGACGACGGCCAGAGTCCGCATTTGATCCACCTGCCTCACTATTCGCATCCCCACGGTAGCGCGACTACGGTCGAGCACGTGCAACCCTCCCACCAGTTCCGGTCCCTACCGCCCAGGGAGCGTTTGGCTACCGCCCGGCTGTATCTCTGTACGGACGCACGCAGGGAGAAGGGCGACCTGGCCAGGTTCGCCGAGGCCGCGTTCGCGGGCGGTGTCGACATCATTCAGCTCAGGGATAAGGGTTCGCCCGGCGAGGCGAAGTTCGGCCCGCTCGAGGCCAAGGCCGAGATCGGCGCACTCGCCGAATTGAAGGCCGCGGCCCGCAGGCACGGCGGACTGGTCGGGGTGAACGATCGTGCCGATATCGCGCTCGCCGCAGGGGCCGATGTGCTGCACCTCGGACAGAACGATCTGCCACCGTGGTACGCGCGACGCATTCTCGGACCCGATGTGGTGATCGGGCGCTCCACCACCAACCGCGCGCAGGCCGGGCTCGCGGCGGTCGACGAGAACGTCGACTATTTCTGCACCGGACCGGTGTGGGCGACGCCGACGAAGCCGGGACGTCAGGCGGCGGGCCTGGACCTGGTGCGTTCCACCTCCGACGCCCACCCGACCCGGCCGTGGTTCGCGATCGGCGGCATCGATGCCGAACGACTACCCGAGGTGCTGGCCGCAGGAGCCGAGCGCGTCGTCGTAGTCCGCGCTATCACCGAGGCGCGGGACCCCGAAGCAGCCGCACGGCATCTCAAAACCGCGCTGCTCCACAACTCGGCTCATCGAGGGTAGTCAATTGGTCGCTCCACACCCCACCCGCAACCGCCATTCGACTACCCTCGACGAACTCTCGAGAACGCAACCACAGCCAGTGGACTGAGCTGGCAGCCACGGGCTGACCACCTGGCTGCGGGAGGTAAGCCGGGTACGGCACACGACGCACCCAGCACGGCCAGGAAAACCACGAGACGGCAAACGACCTTGGGGCAGCAGCCTCCGAGGAGTCGGTGCAGGACGACAAGACCCCCCACAGCCCACTCAACCCGAACGGGGCAACCAAGCCTGAAGCTCAGCCCGCTGCCCACTCAATCGGCTGCGGGCTGCTAACCGATGTCGGAACACGCACTTTCAGGACAGCACCTGGACTCGGGTGAGCGAAAAGACCGAATCGGGCGGGGTGAGCTCCGAATTCGCGTCCGCCCGCCCGGCATCCGTCGCATCAATATCCGCGTCGACGATGCGGGCGTATGCACCGGGGCCTTCGGGATCCGCGTGCAACCAGACGAAGCCCTGATCGGCGAGGTCGACAGTACGAGGCAGCGCTGCCGCGACCGTACCGGCGTCGTCCACATCGATGTCGTCGAGGCGGACGCGCGCCGGAGCCGCCCGCAATGCAGGCCAGGAGGCCGCGAAGCCGGGGTGCAGCGGATGGCTGTCGACCTCGCCCTCGGGGACCCAGGCCAACGCACTGCTCTCCCGGTTGCGACTGGTCGGCAGAGTCATCGCGGCATCGGCAACAACGGTGGTGTACGTCCAGCCGCTCAACGCCGTCGCGGTGATTCGCTCGCCGCGCACCCGAACATCGGCGGGATCGATGCCCGCTTCCTCCCATGCCTCGCGGACCGCCGCGTGCACCGGGGTCTCGTGGCTGTCTCGGGCGCCGCCGGGCAGCGCCCAGGTGCCGCCCTGATGACTCCACGGCGCGCGGTGCTGCAACAACACCGCAGAACCGCCGCCTGCGAGCGGGGCGCGCAGCAGAAGTCCGGCGGCGCCGAAGCGGCCCCAATGCCGCAATCCGTCCGGGTCGCGTGACCAACCGTCACCGTCACCACGCATCTGGTTACCATCCTCATCTAGCCGTCGCGCGGTTGTTTCACACGCCACGGCGCCGGTAAGACCACAATAAGCTCCCAGCAGGAGCACATGTGCGCACCAACCGGGGAGGTGGAGATGGCAGCACTCGACTCGACGACGGCCCCGCGGCCGCCGTCGGTCACGGCCGATGTCGGGCCCGAGCGGCTGGACGTGCCGCGCGAGGCTGGGCTACGTGCCCATCTGGACCCGGCGAACCTACGATCCTTCGCGCTATCGACACCGGGCCGGCTCATCGCCATCGGTCTGCTGCTCATCGGCCTGTGCTTGGCCGCGGGCACGATGACCGCGTCGACGGTGAGCGATCGCCAGCAGGCACTGGACATCCTGCTCGACGACACCGAGCCGGACGCGAACTCCTCGCACCACCTCTACACGTCGCTGTCCATCGCGGACGCCGCGGCGAGTACCGCATTCATCGCGGGCGGCCTGGAACCGGAGACCGTGCGCGATCGCTACAGCCAGGCGCTGGGTGAGGCGTCCGCGGAATTGGTGACGCAATCAGGTCACGCGGCCGGACAGGCCACCGACGACGACCCGGATACCCGACTGCGTACCGGCATCGCCACCGGCCTGCCGGTCTACTCTGGTCTGGTCGAAACCGCCCGTGCGAACAATCGCAACGGGTACCCGGTCGGCGCCGCGTATTTGAGCGAGGCATCGAATCAGATGCAGACCGTCCTGCTGCCGATGGCCGCACAACTGCAGAGCCATCGCTCCGATGCCGTGAGCGCGGCCCAGCGGCATCACGTGCAGCCGCCGTGGCCCGCTATCGGTGTGCTGATACTTGCGCTGGGAGCGCTGATCTGGGCGCAGTTCGATCTGTCGAAGCGCTGGCATCGCGTGCTCAATCCGGGACTGCTGCTCGCTTCCACCGGGATGCTGATCCTGCTGGCGTGGACGCTGGTCGCCGGATCGGTCTCGGCCGCGGAGATGATCGGTGGCCGCGACCACGGCGCGGTGCCGAGCTCCCGTTTGACCGAGAGCCGCATCCTGACCCAGCAGGCGCGTTCGGCGGAGACGCTGAAGCTGGTGCGCCGCGACGCCACCGGTGACTACGACCGGACCTACGAGTCCAGCGTCACCCGGCTCAACGAACTGCTCAGCGGCTATCCGTCCGATGCGCCCGCGGCCGATGAGATCGCGAAGGCTCGTGAGGCGCTTACCCGTTGGCGAGCGGCCCATCAGCGCATGAACGACACTCTCGCCCGCGGCGATTTCGTCGGAGCCGCGACGGTGGCGACCGGACCGGGCTCGGCGGATGCCGAAGCACAGGTGGAATCACTGGACCGAGCATTAGGGCTAGGCCTGGACGCAACGCGCGATACGTTGCGCGACAACATCTCCGGTGCGGCCCGATCACTGGACTTCCTGGCACCGGGCGCGATGGTGCTGGGGATACTCGCCGCAGGTTATGTCGGCCTCGGTATCTGGCCGCGACTTCGGGAGTACCGGTGAACCGCGTGCGCGGGCTACTCGCCCCGCTCGCCGCAATCGCCCTGCTCGCCGGGTGCGCAGCGGGCTCGGACACGATCGATACGAAGACCACCGAATACACCGAACCGCCGCTGCCCGCCAAAGCCGTTTCGATACCGACGGACTCACCGATTCCAGCGGAACGCGACGAGCAGTGCGGTGATCCGACCGCGAGTCTGCGGCCCACCGGGGCGGGTGCGGCCGCCCGTGGACCGACCATCGATGCGATTCGGGCCCGCGGCCGGCTGGTGGTCGGATTGGATACCGGCAGTAACCTTTTCAGCTTCCGGGATCCGGTGAGCGGCACGATCGTCGGGTTCGATGCCGATATCGCCAGGGAGGTCGCGCGCGATCTGTTCGGCAATCCGGAGCAGATCGAGTACCGCAGTCTCGGGTCCGCTGAGCGCGAGTCCGCGCTACAGAATCATCTCGTCGATATTGTCGCCAAGACGATGACGATCAACTGCGAGCGGCGGCAGAGGGTCACCTTCTCGACCGTCTATCTGCACGCGAATCAGCGCGTGCTCGCGGTGAAGAACTCCGGTATCCGAAGTCTGGCCGATTTGGCCGGTAAGCGGGTGTGCATCGTATCCGGCACCACCTCGCTGGACCACATGCGCCGCGAGCAGCCCGGCGCGACCATCCTCACCGTGCCCACCTGGGCCGACTGTTTGGTCGTGCTGCAGCAGCGTCAAGTCGACGCGATCAGCACCGACGACGCCGTACTCGCGGGTCTGGCCACGCAGGACTCGTCGTACACCGAGCTCGTCGGGCCCAGCATCAGCGTCGAGCCCTACGGCATCGGAATCCCCAAGGGCAACGACGATCTCGTCCGCTTCGTCAACGGCACGCTGGAGCGCATCCGCAATGACGGCACATGGGCCCGGCTGTACCAGCAATACCTCATCGCTCTAGGGCCGGTCCCAGCGCCGCCCGTCGCGACCTATCAGGACTGACGGCGATGACATCATCACCGCACGATTCCCCCGATTCGACCGAGGGCGAGCTGAAGGAACCCGCCGAGGAATCCGGAGAAAGCACCAGGGCAACCACGTTCGTCGAACCGGATATGGCCGAACCGGGCTCTGCGGCCATCGAAACGATCAGGTGGTCACCGGGCACCGGCCCGGAGGCCGAAAACGAGAAATCCGCTCGTCACCACTCCGCCTCCGCCGAGACGACCCGTGACCACCCCGCCTCCGCGGAAACGATCCGCCACCAACCCGCGTCCGGCGAAACCGTTCGCCGCGACAATATGGCCGCCGAATTCACCGTCGGCGCATGGAATGCCCCGGAGCCGACCTCCGCCGCGACCATGCGCACCTCCGGCCGCAGCGTCCGCACCGCGCGCTCGCGACCGACGACGCGCAAACTCGGCGCCGGATTGGTCACGATTCCGAATATCCCGCCCGCCGATCCACGCACCGCGGTGCTCGCCGATCCCGTTGTCTCCGAGGGCAGGCGCTTCTGTTGGCGCTGCGGCAACCCGGTCGGCCGCGCCAGCGCGACACGCCCCGCGACAACCGCGGGCACCTGCGAAACCTGCGGTGCGCCATATGATTTCCGCCCGTCACTGCACGACGACGATATGGTGTCGAGCCAGTACGAGATCCAGGGCTGTATCGCGCACGGTGGACTCGGCTGGATCTACCTCGCGATCGACCGCAATGTCAGCGACCGCTGGGTCGTCCTGAAGGGTTTGCTGCACGCGGGCGATACCGAGGCGCAGGCGGTGGCCGTCGCCGAACGCCAATTCCTCGCCGAGGTGGCACATCCCAGCATCGTCAAGATCCACAACTTCGTCGAGCACACCGGCCCGGACGGCGAGTCGATCGGCTACATCGTCATGGAGTACGTCGGCGGCCGCTCGCTGCGCGATATCCTCGACACCTATCCGCGGCCGGAGCGGATGCCGGTCCCCGAGGCGATCGCATATCTGCTGGAGATCCTGCCCGCGCTGGAGTATCTGCATTCGATCGGGTTGGCATACAACGACCTCAAACCCGACAACATCATGGTCACCGAGGATCAGGTCAAGCTCATCGACCTCGGTGCCGTCACCACCATCGATGCCTACGGAAACCTGTACGGCACCAGGGGTTTTCAGGCACCCGAGATCGCCAGGACCGGACCGACGGTCGCCTCGGACATCTACACGGTCGGTCGGACGCTGGCCGTGCTGACGCTGAGCATGCCGATGGAACAGGGACGCTATCTCGACGGCATTCCCGACCCCGCCGACCATCCGGTGCTCGAACGCTACGAGTTCTTCCATCGCCTGCTGCTGTGCGCGACCGATCCCGATCCCGAGCGCCGCTTCCCCTCCGCGCGCGTCATGTCGGCGCAGTTGGCCGGGGTACTGCGCGAGATCCTGTCCATGGAGACCGGCGCCGAACATCCACAGCTGTCCACAGTTTTCAGTCCACAGCGTGGCAGCTTCGGCACCGAGGAGTTGATCAGCCAAACCGACGCCTATGCCGACGGCGTCGCCAGAAGCAATCTGCTGCGCGCCGCCGAAGTGGCTGCGGCACTTCCGGTTCCGCTCATCGATCCGACGGACGCATCGGTGCCGGTGCTCGCGGCCGTGGCTCATCCGGAACCGAACGATGCGCTTGCGGCGCTGCAGGAGGCACATGAGCGCGCCGTGGCCGATCCCGAAAAAACGCAGGAGACATGGGATCTGGAGCTGACGCTGGCCGAGGCCAAGCTCCGGCTCGAACTGGGCGAGCCGGCGGCGGTGCTGCAGATGCTGTCACGGGTGCCCGGCGATCACGATTGGCGCATCGACTGGTACCTGGGCCAGGCCCAGCTGCTCGAGTTGGATTACGAGCAGGCCTACAACAGCTTCGATGCGGTGCTGCGAGTGCTGCCCGGCGAGATCGCGCCCAAGCTCGCACTCGCGGCGACCGCGGAACTCGTTCTGCAGCATTGGGATTCGGACGACCACGAACAGTGGCGGGCTTATGCGCAGAAGTTCTACGCCACTGTCTGGCGCACCGATCGCGCCGTGGTGAGTGCCGCATTCGGCCTGGCCAGGCAGTCGGCCGAGGCGGGTGAGGTCGACGAGGCCGTACGCGCGCTCGATGAGGTGCCCGCTGCCTCCCGCCACTACACAACGGCCCGAATGACCGCGGTATGGCTATTGCTCACCGCCGCCCCGATCGCCGAACTCCCCGAATCCACCCTGCACCTTTCGGCCTCGCGGGTCGTCGGTCTGCCCAGCGGGGAGAGCCGCGCGACTCAGATGCGCGTGCTCGTCCTCGGTGCCGCGCTGGCCTGGCTGCAATCGGGCAATACGCCGAGGAGCGACGGGACGACCCTCTTCGGCGCGCCGTTCACCGAGCGCGAGCTGCGCGCGGGCACCGAGGCCGGGCTGCGCGCCCTGGCCCGCAGCGCCCCCGGCCGCAATCACCGCTATGCGCTGGTCGACCTGGCGAATTCCATCCGAGCCAAGACCTGGATCTGATCGCTGCAAAGCAAAACCCGGCCGGGAGGGAACGCCGGCCGGGCTCGGATCTCGATTCGCGGAGCAGTCGGCACACCGATGACCCCCGGGTTCCGCGCTTCCTGCCCGCCCCGGGGGCAGCCGGAGCGGGCACATCGGGAGCGGCGAGGGCATCGCGGACCCGATAGCGGCGGAGGTCCAGCCCCGGTCACGGCGTCCGGCGCGAACCTGATCCGATACCAATACTGCCGCAGCGAGTGTGAGGATTCCGTGAGGTTTTCTTGAGCCGCTCAATCAGCACGCTGATCTGCGACAACGCGGAGTGCGGCCTGCGCGATCGCCAATTCCTCATTGGTCGGCACGACGAGCACCGCGACCTTCGCGTCCGGTGCGGAGATGTGCCGGGCCGCGCGGTCCTTGGCGATATTGCGGTCGGGATCGACTTGGATGCCGAAGCGGGACAGCCCGGCAAGTGCGTCGGCGCGCACCTGCGGGCTGTTCTCGCCGACGCCCGCGGTGAAGGTGATGGCATCGACGCCGCCGAGCTCGATCAGATACGCGCCGAGGTAGCGGCGCAGGCGGTGGATGTACACGTCGTAGGCCAGGCGGGCGGCGGGGTCGCCCGCGTCGATGAGCCGCTGCAACTCGCGAAAGTCGTTGACGCCGGACAGTCCCTTGAGTCCCGCGTTGCGGTTCAGCATTTCGTCGATCTGGTCGACATCCATGTGGGCCGCACGGACCAGATGCGCGAAGATCCCAGGATCGAGGTCGCCGCCCCTGGTGCCCATGACCAGGCCTTCCAGCGGGGTGAGGCCCATGGTGGTGTCGATCGGGTGTCCGCCACGTATGGCCGATGCCGATGCGCCGTTGCCGAGGTGGAAGATGATCTGATTCAGGTCCGCGGGATCTCGATCGAGTAGCGCGGCGACCCGGCCCGAAACGTACTCGTGCGACGTGCCATGGAAGCCGTACTTCCGGATGCCATGCGCGGCAGCGAGTTTCGCGTCGATGGCGTAGCTCTTGGCGGCATCGGGCAGGCCGTGGAAGAACGCGGTATCGAAGACCGCCACCTGCGGTACGCCGGGCAGCAGTTCACGCGCACTCTCGATGCCCGCGACATTCGCCGGATTGTGCAGCGGCGCAAGCGAAGACAAGTCGGATATGGCCGCGACCACGTCGTCATCGATGAGCGTCGGCCGGTAGAACACTTCGCCCCCGTGCACCACGCGGTGCCCGACCGCGCGCACCCCCGCGGTGGCCAGATCGTGGCCAGATTCGGCGAACACATCGAAAACCAGCCGCAGCCCCGCCGTGTGATCGGCGATCGGCTCACGACGTTCGATGGTTCGGCCATCGACCTTGTGCTCGATCCCGGCCTGCTCCTCGCCGATCCGATCGACCATGCCGGACGCGGCGACCACACCCGACTCCGGGTCCAGCAGTTGGTATTTGATCGACGACGAGCCGGAATTGATCACCAGCACCAGGTCATTTGTCATACCAGCACCTCCTGCATCACGCGCATCCCCCGCACTCGGTCAGCAACCGCGAGCCCGGCCGCATTGTTCCGACGTGTGCCACACCGCACATCAGCCTTCCTGCGCTTGGATCGCGGTGATAGCAACCGTATTGACGATGTCGGCGACGAGCGCACCGCGGGAGAGGTCGTTGACCGGTTTGCGCAGCCCCTGCAGCACCGGGCCGATCGCGATCGCACCGGCACTGCGCTGGACCGCCTTGTAGGTGTTGTTACCGGTGTTGAGGTCGGGAAACACGAAGACCGTTGCGCGCCCGGCCACTTCGGAATCCGGGAGTTTGGTGGTCGCCACCGTGGGTTCGATCGCGGCGTCGTACTGGATCGGGCCCTCCACCGGCAGTTCCGGCTCGCGCTCGCGAACCAGTTTGGTGGCGACGCGCACCTTGTCCACATCGGCGCCGCTGCCGGATTCACCGGTCGAATACGACAGCATCGCGACGCGCGGGTCGATGCCGAAGCGGGCCGCGGTATGCGCCGAGGAGATCGCGATATCGGCCAGCTGCTCCGAGCTCGGATCGGGCACGACGGCACAGTCACCGTAGGCGAGCACCCGATCGGCCAGGCACATGAGGAACACACTGGAGACGGTGGAGACGCCCGGCACGGTCTTGATGATCTCGAAGGACGGCCGGATGGTGTGCGCCGTGGTGTGCGCGGCGCCGGAGACCATGCCGTCGGCGATGCCCTTGTGCACCATCATGGTGCCGAAATACGAGATATCGGCCATGGTTTCGCGGGCGCGCTCGAGTGTCATGCCCTTGTGCTTGCGCAGTTCGGTGTATTCCGTGGCGAATTCGTCGAGGTAACCGGAGGTGCGCGGGTCGAGTACCCGCGCGGCCGAGATATCGACGCCGAGTTCGGCGGCACGGGCGCGCACCGCAGCCTCGTCGCCGAGAATGACCAGATCCGCGATCTTGCGCTGCAGCACCCGCCCCGCCGCGCGCAGGATGCGGTCGTCGTCACCCTCGGGCAGCACAATGGTCTTGCGGTCCGCCCTGGCGCGTTCGATCAGCTGGTATTCGAACATCTGCGGCGTCACCACGGAGGTATCCGGAATTTCGATTCGCTGCAACAACTCCGACGCGTCGACATGCTGTTCCATCAGGGCCAGCGCGGTGTCGACCTTGCGCGGGCTGCCCGCCGACATGCGGCCGCGGGTGCGGTAGGCGGCGCTCGCGGCGTCGTAGGTGCCCAGTTCGGTGGTGAGGATCGGCAGTTTGGGTTTGAGGCCGTTCATCAGCCTGGCGATTGCCGGATGCGGCAGCATGCCGCCGTTCATGATGATGCCCGACAGCGATGGAAAGCCTTCCGCCTCATGCGCATTCACGACACTGAGCAGCACGTCGGAGCGATCGCCCGGCGCGATGACCACGACACCGTCGACCAACCGCTCCAGAATATGTTCAGCCGTCATGCCGCCGACCATGACCTTCAATGCCTCACGCTGCAGCAATTCCACATCGCCGCTGTATATTTCACCGCCGATCGCGGTACACAGTTCGGCCATGGTCGGCGAAATCAGCAGCGGCACTTCGGGTAACGTCCACGAGGGCACATCGAAGCCCTTCAACGCAATGCCGACTTCGTCCAATTGCGCTGGATCGCAACGGTTCGCGATGATGGCCACCAAGTGCGCGTGTTCGAGGGACAGCTCGTGTGCACATAGCTCGGCCAGCTGCTCGACCTCGTCCGGAGTGCGGCCGGAACCGCGCACGACCAGCAGTACAGGTGCGCCGAGGTTCACCGCGATGCGGGCATTGAAGCGCAGTTCGCTCGGGCTGGCCACATCGGTGTAGTCGCTGCCGACGATCACCACCGCGTCACACAGCTTCGCGACCTCGTGGAACCGCATGACGATGTCGCTGATCGCGGCATCCGGATCCGCGTGCACCTGCTCGTAGGTGACGCCGATGGCCTGCGCGTAGTCGATATCGGCGGTGCTGTGCTCGAGCAGCAGTTCCAGGATGTAATCCGGCTCGGTGGTCGAGCGGGTGATCGGCCGGAACACGCCGACCCGGGCGGTGGTCGCGCACAGCATCTGGAGCATGCCGAGGGCCACCGTCGATTTTCCGGTGTCACCCTCCGGAGATGCGATGTACACAGCGGATGGAGCGGTATCGGCCATGTCCGTGAGCTTAATCAACTACCCGGTTCTGAAAGACGAGGGTTTGCTGCTCACGTTCCAACTGGCTGCTAGAGGGGTGGCTGCTTTAGGCACGGTTGATTGGGCGGCCCGATAGTTTTGGTGTCCGAGTGCGGCGATGTTGATTGCGGCGTTATGGTCGGCGTGGCCGCTCCACCCACAATTACGGCACCGGAACAATTCTTGACTGGGTCTGTTCGCGGGATCGCAGCGTCCGCAGCGGTGACAGGTTTTGCTGGTGTTACGCGGGTTGATCACCTGCACAGGCAATCCTGCAGCTCGCGCTTTGTAGGTGATCTGGTCACGCAGCTGCGCGAACGCCCAGGAATGTAACTGATACCGCTGCTCCCTAGCGAGCCGTACCCGGTCTCGAATTCCCGACAGATCTTCTATCGCGATTCCCTGGCCGGTGCGTTGTGCTTGGGCGACAATGGTTTTGGAGAGTTGATGGTTGATATCGGTGGCGTAGCGCGTTTCCTTCCTGCGGCGGGTCTTCAGTTTGCGTTTCGCGGACTTGGTCCCCACTTTCTGCAGGGCGCTCCGCAATGACTTGTTCCTCTTCCTCCGTGCAGTGACCGCGCCACCGGACCACCGATCGTCAAGGTCGGTGGGGTTATCCGCACTGGTAACTGCCAGGTTCACAATCCCCAGATCCACGCCAAGCCACCCGGCGGGGTCATCCACCGGGACCAGCTCGCGCGGGGTGTCGGTCTCGATGGTGGCGTGGAGATAGAAGTCGCCATCGCGGAAGATCAAATCCGACTCACCCTTACGGGCAGTGAGCAGGTTCAACTGCCATGGCGCGCATACGAATCCGACACCCCGCAGTCGCCCTGCGCTGCTCCAGATCGACACTGTCGATTGATCGACCTGCCAAGACAGGCATCGGTCGTCGAATGGTTGACCCGCGTCCTCGCGGAACGCGATCGGCTTACCGACGACTTTCGCATATCGTTTCGATCCAGGCGTGCCGTAATTCCCCCTGGTTAGGTTCGCTTGTCGGGTCGCATACGCGTCCGCGACCTTCTTGATGACCCGGATCGCCGGTTGCGCAGACAACCCACCCGCTTTGAGGTGGGCGTACACCTGCTTCTGCAGCGCGAACGGGCGACGATCAGTAGCGGTGTGCGCGAGCCGCGCGACCATGTTCGCCCCCGCATTGCACAACTTCAGTGTCGCTTTCAGCGCCAAATACTGTTCTTGGGTGGGAGCGAGCTTAACGACGATGACCCGCTTCACAACCCACCCCTTCCTCGATGAAGGCCATTTGGTTTATGTCGCCGAACGAGCATCTCGCCCGGACGTACCGCGAGCAGATCATGACAGAGGTGTGTGACAAGTTCGGCGCGGCGTTAACCACGTTGAACGGAGAGACCGTCAACCGGTCAACACGCGGTTCTCGCCGTCCGTCCGACCGAGACCGCGATCACACGTTCGCGTGTTTGCCCCGACGGATATAGTCCGGGCATGGCTGAGCAATTCCCGAAGCGGCAGTGGGGTACGAACACCAATTTTCTTGCCCGCCTAGCGACCAAGCTCGCATCTACCAAACCCGGGTCATGGATGATTCGGAAGGTCACCCCGCTGGATCGGGCCATCCTCGAACGCACCGACGCCAAGTACACCCTCCTCGGCCCGATCGGTGCCCCGGTCATGCTGCTGACCACCATCGGCCGCAAATCCGGTGAGCCGCGCACCCAGCCATTGCTCTGTCTGCACGACGGCGACACCATCTACGTGATCGGCAGCAATTTCGGCCAGCAGCATCATCCGGCCTGGACCACCAACCTGCTGGCGAACCCGAATGCCACCGTCGCCATCGCAGGCCAACGCATCCCCGTGCGCGCCACGCTGGTCGAATCCGACAAGGACGCCCTGTTCGCCCGCTTCGCCGAAATCACCAGCGCCTATAGCGTCTACCGCACCCGCACCGCCCGAGACCTCCGCATCTTCGCCCTCACACGCGCCTGATCAACCGCACCCCTGCGATTGCGGGCATCGGCTCAGCGCACCGAGGCGATTCTCGAATGGTCGCTGCGGGACTCATCGCGGCCATCATCCGACTCGCCTCGATTGAGCATTTCGCCTGAGCTGGCCGAGCATCGCAGACCAGTCGCGGCTCGGCCGAGAGCACGGAGGCTCGAGCCAGGGCGGAAGAGCTCGAGGAAATCGAACCAGCCGCATTGCCATGTCCGGCCGAGCATCGGCGGGTGGGCCCGACGTTGCTCGGCCGGTGCGACCAGTTTGCGGCTCAGCCCAGGGCGCGGAGGCGGGGGGCCAGGTCGCGCTGGAAGAGGTCGAGGAAGCGGGACTGGTCGTGGCCGGGAGCGTGGAAGACCAGGTGGTTGAGGCCGGCGTCGAGGTAGGGCTTGATCTGTTCGACGGCCTGGTCCGGATCGTTGGCGACGATCCAGCGCTTGGCGATCTGCTCGATCGGGAGGGCGTCGGCGGCGGCCTCCATTTCGATCGGGTCGGTAATCGAGTGCTTCTGTTCGGCGGTCAGCGAGAGCGGGGCCCAGAAGCGTGTATTCTCCAGTGCCAGTTCGGGATCGGTGTCGTAGGAGATCTTGATCTCGATCATCCGGTCGATCTGCTCGACGGCGCGTCCGGCCTTGGCGGCGCCCTCCGCGACGGCGGGCATCAGCTTCTCGGTGTAGAGGTCCATGCCCTTGCCGGAGGTGCAGATGAAACCGTCACCGGCGCGGCCCGCGTAGCGCGCGACCAGCGGTCCGCCCGCGGCGATGTAGATCGGGATGCCGCCCTTGGGCACGTCGTAGATCGAGGCGCCGACCGTCTTGTAGTACTCGCCGTCGAAGTCGGTGCGCTCGCCGGTCCACAGCGCGCGCATGAGGTCGACGGATTCGCGCAGCCGAGCGAAACGCTCCTTGAATTCCGGCCATTCGCCGGTGTAGCCGGTGGCGATCTCATTGAGCGCCTCACCGCTGCCGACGCCGAGCATGATGCGGTCCGGGTACAGACAACCCATGGTCGCGAAGGCCTGCGCGATCACGGCGGGGTTGTAGCGGAAGGTCGGGGTGAGCACCGAGGTGCCGAGTTGGATGCGTTTGGTGCGCTCGCCGACCGCGGCCATCCAGGCCAGCGAGAACGGCGCATGCCCGCCCTTGTGCCGCCACGGCTGGAAATGGTCGCTCACCGTTGCGCTGTCGAGGCCGTGTTCCTCGGCCGCCACCGCGATTTCCACCAATTCCCGCGGTCCGAACTGTTCCGCCGACGCCTTGTATCCGAGCTTGAGATCACCCATATGCGCCACTCCTGTCGCTTCGCTCAGCGGTCCGTGCGGGAGGTTCCGCACACCGTCGGCCGCCTGAATCCCGCGACCGCATCCCGGTACAACCGCAACGGCGACACGGGAGTTCCCGAGCCCATCGGCCTACCTGAGCGCTGCGCGATCGGTTCTCACACGGCCTCCCCTCGACCATAGTCAGCGCCATCCGGCGAGGTGTGCCGGGTCGCACCTGGGCTATCGCATAGCCGGTGGGCATCGCGTACAACTCATACCGTCCGCGGGGATGCCCACTGGATGTGGGGATGGTCGCATCGGGACTGGTATTCGCGCGGTGGATCGGCGGATAGCCGACAATTGGCTTGTGAGTACACCAGATGAACCGATCCTGTCCTACCTGACTGATATGGATGGGGTGCTGGTGCACGAAGACCATCTGGTGCCCGGTGCCGACAAGTTCCTGGCCGAGCTGCGCGGCAATGAGATCCCGTTCCTGGTGCTCACCAATAACTCGATCCGCACGCCGCGCGATCTGCAGGCCCGGCTGCGCCACACCGGACTCGATATTCCCGAGGAGGCGATCTGGACCTCGGCGCTGGCCACCGCGACCTTCCTCAACGACCAGCGCCCCAACGGAACCGCCTACGTGGTCGGCGAGTCCGGACTCACCACCGCGCTGCACGAAATCGGGTACGTACTGACCGATAGCGATCCGGACTACGTGGTGCTCGGCGAAACCCGCACCTACTCCTTCGAGGCGATCACCACCGCGATCCGCCTGGTCGACCGGGGTGCGCGCTTCATCGCCACCAACCCGGACGCGACCGGACCGTCCCGCGAGGGTCTGCTCCCCGCGACCGGCTCGGTGGCCGCGCTGATCACCCGCGCGACCGGCAAGGAGCCGTACTACGTCGGCAAGCCGAACCCGCTGATGATGCGCTCGGCACTGCGCCGGATCGGCGCACATTCACAGTCGACGGTGATGATCGGCGACCGCATGGACACCGATATCGTCTCGGGGCTGGAGGCGGGCATGCGGACAGTGCTGGTCACCACCGGCATCTCCACTCGCGAGTCCGTCGAGCAATTCCCATACCGCCCGACCCTGGTCGTCGATTCGGTGGCCGATCTGGTCGGTCGAACCGACAAGCCCTTCGCCTGACGCGCGCGGAATCGGTCAGCCGGTAATCAGGTCTGGTCGGTAATGGCGTCGAGCGCAGCGGAGAGTCGCGTCATGACCTGGGCGGTCAGCGCGAATTGCTCGGCACCGAGTTCATCGGCGAGCTGTTTCGCCATGACCCTGTGCTGCGGATTGATGCGCTTGATCGCCTCGCGACCCGCGTCGGTGACCGCAACGAGTTTGGCCCGGCGGTGCGCCGGATTCGGCTGGAACTCGGCAAGTCCCTTGTCCACCAACAGATCCGCGATGCGTTGCACACTCTGCCTGGTGATCCCCATGGCTCGGGCGATACCGGCCACCGGCAGCGGTTCGCGCAGCACCGCGCCGAGCACCTGCCACCACGCCGCCGTGATTCCCCCGGGAGCGGCCAATTCCTCTGCGATGGCGAGGAATTGGCCGTTCAGCTGGAACGAGGTGATCGCGACCGTTGCGAAGAGTTCCTGCTCGGGCGTGTCACTCATACCGTGGCGACCCGCTGCGCCTCGTACTCGGAAAGTGCGGCAAAGCCCGCCGGATCGCTGTGGCCGTACAAGCGGTACCACGCGTCCAGCACATGTGGTTCATAGACATCGAGCCTGCGCAACACCTCGCGGGCGAATTCGAAGGGCGCGGTCGGGCCCGCCGTGATGAGATCGCCGTCCAGTACCGCCGCTTGGTCCAGATAACGATCACCGCCCGAATATCCGCTGTAGGCAAGGTATTCCGCGGCCGCACCGGTATGGGCGTGGTTGTCGAGGAGCCCTTCCTTGGCCAAACCGAAGGTGGCACCGCAGATCGCCGCGACCGGAACCCCCGCATCCAGAAACTCCCGCGCCTTGTGCACGAAGGGCACGAGTTCGCCGGTCTCCCAGGTGTCGGCGCCGGGCAGGATCAGCATCGCGCTTGCGGCGGGCGTGAGATCGGCGAGCACCATATCCGGCACGATCCGCATTCCACCCGTCGTGATGATCGGATCGGCGGTGAGTCCAACGGTCTGCACCCGGAACGTTCCCGGCGCCTTCTGCCAGCTGGGCCGATTGATATGCGCGGTCGCCGCACCGACCTCCCAGTCGGCGAGCGTGTCGTAAACGGCCGTGTGAACTGTTTTCGTAGACATGACAGCATGCTGTCATATTTGACAGCATGCTGTCAATGTCTCAGTGTCCGCGTTCGATCTTCGACAGATGCGCGATATTGGCGCGATCCTCCACATCAGCACTCGGTTCACCGCCGAACCACGCGTCCAGGATCTCCGTCAGCTCGGCCCGGGAAGTCGAACGCAGGCTCAGCGCAAGCACATTCGCGTCATTCCACTTCCGCGCGCCAGCCGCCGTCACCGCATCACCACACAACGCGGCCCGGATCCCCGCCACCTTGTTGGCGGCCATAGAAGCCCCCGTCCCCGTCCAACAGCACACCACCCCCTGCTCCGCCCGCCCCTCGGCCACATCCCGCGCCGCCGCCTCACTGGCCCAAGCCCAGTCGTTGCGCTCACTATCCGACAGCGCCCCATGCACCAACGTCTCGAACCCCCGCCGCCCGAGCTCCACCACCAGCTCCTCGGCCACCCCCACCCGCTCATCCGCCGCAACCGAAATTCGCATACCCCAAGCGTAATAACGCCCCCACCGTCCAGCCCCGAAAACGGCGAGCGGCCTGTCCTCGGTCCCGAGGGCAGGCCACCGCTCCGGTCACCAGCCGACGGGGCCGAGGCGATCGATGAAGATCCCGGTCGGCCCGTCGGCGTCGATCGTCGCGAGTTCGAGGATCGAGTCGGTGCCCTCGGTGACCGTCAGCTGGCCGGTGTGGTTGTTCATATCGGTGGCCGCGAATTTACGATTCGCGACCTCACCGGGAGTCGCGACATTGAACTTGATCTTCGGGAGTGCCTGGGCGTACCGCACAGTGATCATGTTCAGCGCCGCTTTCGACGAACTGTAGGCGAGCTCGTGCATCTTCGAGACGGGCTGCTCCGGATCGGTCACGACCGCGAAGGAACCGCCACCACTCGACACCATCACCACCCGCGGATTGTCCGCCGCCTGCAGCAACGGCAGAAACGCATGCGTGACCCTGATCGGTCCGTACACATTGGTGTCGTAGACGGAATGGATTTCGTCGGCGGTCGCGTCCGCGGGCGCGACAATATTCCCCGGCGCACCGGCGTTGTTGATCAACACATCCAGCCGGTCGGTGTGCTCGCGCACGAGCCGTACCGCATCCGACACCGACTCCTCCGAGGTCACATCCAGCGGCACCATCACGACGTTCACCCCCTCTGCGGCGAGTTTGTCCGCGGCGGCCTGTCCGCGAGCCGCGTCGCGCGAGCCGAGGAAGACCGTCCACCCCTGTTCCCCGAGCCGCCGCGCCGCTTCGAGACCGAGGCCCTTGTTGGCTCCGGTGATCAACACTGTGGTCTGTTCTGTGTTCGTCATGCCCACTAAGACGCACCGGCCCGCTCGCGCTGTGACAACCTGTGAGCGGCCTCACAAACACCGGGAATCGACACTGTGCACCGACCCCGCGAGTCGGCCAGAATCCTGGCAGCGTGACTAGACGCGGAAAGCGGAGGGACCGGCAGTGTCAGCTTGGGGTGAGGGTCGTTGTCGGCCTCATGAACAAGACAGCACCATCGAGCATTCCCCCACCCGAGAGCTACCCCACACTACGTCGAAACTGATTGTGTGCCAACAACTCACGGTCAGCGATAGCGCTGGTAGGCGACAACTTGGGTTCCTCCGGCCAATCGGTCGTGAATTCCCTGGCGCGTAGGGCTTTTCGAGATCGTGTATCCGATAATCAGTACTACGGCGAAGGAAATCTGCGCGAACAAATCCGTGTCGGGGGTAGCAATGAGCACTAGCAGGTAGCAGTTGCGGATCAAGGCCGCCGCGAAGCTCGGTTTGCTCGCGTTCTCGGCCCCCCGTACCCGCAGACCCAGCACCCGCATGCCGGGAGTCCAACCCACCCAAGCCTGGAACCCCACAAAGTAGAGCAACATCAGGGCCGCAACGATAAGACCTCGGGTGAACTCGCCCAATCCAACGGTCAGTCCGGTAACTCCAATCGCGAAGAAGACGGGCAGGAGCAGGACAGTCGAGGCGACAAAATCGATCAACAACGCCGCGAACCGGATCCATGCCCCCGGCAGTGTTTGCTGTGGTAACGATCCCAACGGTCGTTGGTCGGCAGCCATGTTTCCGCTCCTCTCGGCTTCGTGCTTGCGGGAGACCCGGTGAGCGGCTCGAGTCCCGCCGTCGGGCTGGTCACCATCTTGTGCCCGATCCACCGACGCGAATACCCAACCTAGGGCTTAGCTCATTAACAGTGCACAACCGAAACCCTTGGGGTGGTCGAACCCGATCCCAGGGTGCCTATCGGCGTCCGGCCCTGGCACTCGTCTCGTTGCAACCGTTCATCGGTCCGGTCGCTCCAACTCGCTGTGGGCCACCCGCACACATAGGCTTGTCCTGTGGAAACGTACGCCCATCAGGGGTGGTTTTTAGTACTTGTCGGCCTGGTAATTCTGGTCGGGCTGGTCGGGATCATCGTCCCGATTCTGCCGGGGGTCATTTTGATCTTCGGCGCCGTCGCCGTGTGGGCGTTCATGACCGGGGGCGCGACGGCGTGGATCGTATTCGCCATCAGCACAGCGTTCTTGGTGCTGTCCGGCGTCATCAAGTACACCTGGCCGGGCCGGAAGATGAAGGATGCGGGCGTATCCAATCGCGCGCTGTTCATCGGCGCGATCTTCGGCATTGTCGGCTTCTTCATCATCCCGGTGGTCGGGTTGTTCGTGGGATTCGTTCTGGGCGTATACCTTTCGGAGCTGCAGCGACTCCGCGAAAACCAACCTGCTTGGCAGGCAACGGTTCACGCCCTCAAGGGTGTGGGCCTTTCGATGCTCATCGAACTCTTCGGTGCGCTGCTGGCGACCGGGGTGTGGGTCATCGGTGCCATCGTGACCTGAGCCGGGGCCGGGTGTCGATCGCCGTTTCCGGTGGCCGGGCCGCGGGGCTACGAGGTGGTGTCGGCGATAACGCCGACGATCAGCACGATGATGGCTCCTACTACTGCCAGGATGATGAATGCGGAGGAGATGATTCCGCAGATGTAACCCGCCATCACCATGGCGCGGCCACCGATCGTGCCGCCGGAGCGATCGATGTCGGCCAGTGCGCGCCGCCCCATGAACCAGGCGAACGGCCCGGTCAGCATGCACAGCACCAGACTCACGATCCCGAGAATCAATATCAACACGGCCTGGGGATGATCCCTCGGCGGTTGTGGATAACTTGGGTAACCGGCCCCCGCTGGAGTTTCGGTCATGCAAGAAGCGTATGTCCGACCACCCGAAGACGGGACGAACTCGGCAAATGAGCGGAACCCACGGCGGCGACCGGCCTCGCACTCACTCGATGGCGGGGAACGGAATCGTATCGGCCGGTTCGAGTTTCGGTAGTTCATCGCGCCGCAGCGGGAGCGTCGGCTGCTCGGTGCGGTGGATCGGCAGGGTAGGCGTCGGATCGGCCTGGATCGCCCGTTCGCGGGCGGGCAGTCGATAGAACGCCCGCGCGTTGTCCTCGAGCACCTTGAACATATCGGTGCCCACCACATCGCAGATCAGATCGACATCGGAATCCTGGAACGGTCGCCCCGCGCGGGTGCCCGGGAGATCGGTGCCGAACATCAGCGCCTCGGGATTTACCGCGTGGATCCGGCGCAGCGTATCGGCCACTTTCATATGCACCCGACCGAAGCCGGTCGCCTTCACCCGCGCCCCGCGATCCACCAGATCCAGCAGATAGGGCAAACCCTCCTCGGACATGCCGAGATGGTCTATGGAGAACACCGGCAGCTTCGAGATCACCGGCTGCATCGAGGTGAGCATGTTGCCGTCGATATACACCTCGACATGCCAGCCGACGAGATCGTGCGCGCGCAATGCCTGCAACGTCATCGCGGTGATATCCGGGGCCGCGCGCTTGACGTTGAACCGCAGCGCACGCACACCGATCCGGTCGAGTTCGATGATCTCTTGGTCGGTGGCGTCGGGGTCCAGCGCCGTTACGCCGACCCAACCCTCGCCGAGTTCCGCGAGCGCCGCTTTCAGGTAGGTCTGATCGGTGCCTTGGAACGATCCGCTGACCACGGCACCGCCGCCGACATCGAAGCGCGACATACGCTTTCGATAATCGGCGATGGTGAACGGGTCGGGCAGGTAGCCCTCGTTCTCGGCCAGCGGGAACCGCGGGTCGAAGATGTGGAGATGGGCATCGAACACTTGTACAGAATGCCTCAGAGACGGAATTTCCGCTGCCGCAGACCCGACAGATTTTGCGCTGCCGCAGCCGTGTCGGATTGTCGAGAACCACAGGAGGTGACGGTCACACCCCCGTGGGGTGCGCACTAGACCTTGTGCGGCTCGCTGGCGCGCAGCATGTCCTCGCGCTCGACGACCTTGACGCGCTCGCGGCCCTCCGGCTCGCCGAGGGCGCGCTCGTGCGCGTCCAGGCGGTACCAGCCCTGCCAGGTGGTGAACGGGATGCCCTTGCTCTCCAGGAATTCGGTGACCGCGTCCAGTTCCGGCTTGGCGGCCGGAGTGAAGTTCACGCTGTCGTCGAGCAGGCAGGCAACGGTCTCGTTGGCGTCGCCCTTGGTGTGGCCGATGAGGCCGACCGGGCCGCGCTTGATCCAGCCGGTGACGTAGGTGGCGGGCAGGTAGCGGTCAGCACCGTCGGCGTCTTCGTCGGCGAGGACGCGTCCGGCCTCGTTGGGAACGACACCGGCCTGATCGTCGAACGGCAGGTTGGTCAGGTTCTGCGACAGGTAGCCGACGGCGCGGTAGACAGCCTGGATGTCCCAGTCCTTGAACACGCCGGTGCCCTTGACATTGCCGGTGCCGTCGAGCTGGGTGCGCTCGGTGCGCAGGCCGGCGACCTTGCCGTCCTCGCCGAGGATCTCGGCCGGGGACTCGAAGAAGTGCAGGAACAGCTTGTGCGGGCGGTTACCGACATCGCGGATGGCCCACTGCTCCAGAGTGTTGGCGATCATGTCGACCTGCTTGGAGTGCCTGCGCGCGGCCTCGGAGCCCTCGTCGTAGTCGATGTCCTCGGGATCGACGATGACCTCGATGGTCGGCGAATGGTCGAGTTCACGCAGCTCGAGCGGGGTGAACTTGGCCTGCGCCGGGCCGCGGCGGCCGAAGACGTGCACCTCGATCGCCTTATTGGCCTGCAGGCCGTTGTAGACGTTCGGCGGGATCTCGGTCGGCAGCAGTTCGTCACCAGTCTTGGCCAGCACACGCGCCACGTCGAGCGCAACATTGCCGACACCCAGGACCGCGACCTTCTCCGCGTCCAGCGGCCAGGTGCGCGGCACGTCCGGATGACCGTCGTACCAGGAGACGAAGTCCGCGGCGCCGTAGCTGCCGTCCAGGTCGATGCCGGGGATGGGCAGCGCGCGGTCGGCGTTGGCGCCGGTGGAGAAGATCACCGCGTCATAGAACGTGCGCAGATCGTCGAGGGTGATGTCGGTGCCGTAGTCGATATTGCCGAGCAGGCGGACCTGCGGCTTGTCCAGCACCTTGTGCAGGGCGGTGATGATGCCCTTGATGCGCGGATGGTCCGGCGCGACGCCGTAGCGGATCAACCCGAACGGCGCGGGCATGCGCTCGTACAGGTCGATGCTCACCTCGGCATCGGACTTCATCAACGCGTCGGCGGCGTAGATTCCGGCCGGTCCCGCGCCCACGATCGCGATGCGAAGCGGGCGAGTCGCTGCACTTTGTTCGGTCATCTTTTACGCGCACCCTTATGGTCGAAACAATTACGGCGTCAGTCTTAGCTTAGGCTAACTTGACGCACCCTCTCGGTCGCATCTGCTGATGCGAACAGGCGGCCATCTCGGCTATGACAGCCACGCCGCAGTTTCGCGATTCTATCGGTGGCACAGCGCGCACCCTGCGGCGGTGCGTACACCGGGTGTTTGCTGCCCCGGCCCACCTACCGTGACTACCCGCTCTGCGCACATCTATCAAATCCTCGCGGCGCAAGTCTCGGGGCCGAATGCCGGATACCGCCGTCCACCAGGGATGATCGACCCATGACAGAGCAGCAGGGCACCGATGAAGAACCCGTAATCGAGGTCGATCAGACCGATCGTCGCTCCATCGCGCCGTTCATCGCGGCTGCCGTCTTCGCCGCCGTCGTGCTGGTCGCGATCGTGCTCGGTGCGGTGCTTTCGCCCGCTGAGAAAAATGTCACAGAATCGGACAAGATCGCGGCCGCGGTGCAGCGCTACGCGGAGGCCCGCGCCACCACCGACAACACGCCGCCGCCGGGCGTGGCCTGTCCCGGCTTCGACGAGAGCAAGACGCCGCTCGCCGGTCAGTTCGGCGGGACCGCGGCCGGAAAGTCGATCAAGGTCACCAAGATTGAGAATGCGATGGTCGACGGCGATAAGGCCAAGGCGACGGTGACCATCGCGGTCGAGGGCCGGGAGACCCCGGCAACCTGGAATCTGACCCGCTCCCAAGACCGATGGATCGTCTGCGGTTGATTCCTTATGCGCGGCGCGAACTGGGGTTTGACATGGCGGCCCCTGCCCAGGCAATCTCATTTTCAGGTCATGAGTACCAGCGCCAAGCCCCGGCTGGCTGGTCGGCAACCCTCCTCCGCGGTGGGGTGCTCCGGGTGACGACCTGGCCGTGTACCGAAACCCAGGTGCGGCAAGCGTGGATTCACAGGAGGATCGCATGACATATGCCGGTGATATCACCCCACAGCAGGCGTGGGAGTTGTTGCAGGACAATCCCGAAGCTGTCCTGGTAGACGTGCGCACCGAGGCCGAATGGCGTTTCGTCGGTGTGCCGGATACGACTTCGATCGAACGGCCGACGGTGCTGATCGAATGGGTCGACAGCAACGGCGCCCGCAACGGTGAGTTCGTCGAGCAGCTGACCAAGGCGCTGGAGGGTCGCGATCCGGCCGCGCCCGTCGTCTTCCTCTGTCGCTCCGGACAGCGTTCCATCGGTGCGGCGGTCGCCGCGACCGGGGCCGGCATCGCCCCGTCGTTCAATGTGCTGGAGGGCTTCGAAGGCCCGATCGATGAGCTCGGACATCGCGGCGGCTCCGGCTGGCGCGCCATCGGCCTGCCCTGGCGGCAGTCATGATCACCGGCGGTTCGTTCGACAAGCCGCTGCCCGAAGGTGTCGGTCCCGCGACGCTCGGCGTACGAGGCGGCCTGCGCCGCTCGGGATTCGAGGAAACCGCCGAGGCGCTGTACCTGTCCTCCGGTTTCGTCTACGAGAGCGCCGAGGCGGCCGAGGCCGCGTTCACCGGCGATATCGAGCATTTCGTCTACTCCCGCTACGGCAACCCGACGGTCGCCATGTTCGAGGAGCGGCTACGTCTGATCGACGGCGCCGAAGCATGTTTCGCTACCGCGAGCGGCATGTCGGCCGTATTCACCGCGCTGGGTGCGCTTTTGGGCGCGGGCGATCGACTTGTGGCCGCGCGCAGCCTGTTCGGCTCGTGCTTCGTGGTGTGCAACGAGATCCTGCCGCGCTGGGGTGTGGAGACGGTCTTCGTCGACGGCGATGATCTGGATCAGTGGGAGCAGGCGCTTTCGGTGCCGACCCAGGCCGTGTTCTTCGAGACACCGGCCAATCCGATGCAGACGCTGGTCGACGTGCGCCGGGTGACCGAGCTCGCGCATGCGGCGGGCGCGAAAGTGGTGCTGGACAACGTCTTCGCCACGCCACTGCTGCAGCGCGGTTTCGAACTCGGTGCGGACGTGCTGGTGTATTCGGGTACCAAGCACATCGATGGTCAGGGCCGGGTGCTCGGTGGTGCGATCCTCGGCACCCAGGACTACATCGACGGCCCGGTGAAAAACCTTATGCGCCATACCGGTCCGGCGCTGAGCCCGTTCAACGCATGGACCCTGCTCAAGGGTTTGGAGACCATGCCACTGCGCGTGCGTCACTCGACCGAATCCGCATTGCGCATCGCCCGCTTCCTCGAGGCCAACAAATCCGTCTCGTGGGTGCGCTACCCGTACCTGGAGTCGCATCCGCAGTACGACCTGGCGACCGGCCAGATGAGCGGCGGCGGCACCGTGGTCACCTTCGAACTGAACGCGCCGGAGGCCGAGGCCAAGAAGCGCGCCTTCGAGGTCCTCAACCGCCTGCGCATCATCGATATCTCCAACAACCTCGGCGACTCCAAAACCCTCATCACCCACCCCGCCACCACAACCCACCGCGCCATGGGCCCCGAAGGCCGCGCCACCATCGGCCTGTCCGACGGTGTCGTCCGCATCTCGGTTGGGCTGGAGGATGTCGAGGATCTGCTGAGCGATTTGGACCACGCGCTCAGCTAGATGTATGAGGCTGTGCTGTCGGTAACGCCGGTGTGGAGTCGGCTGGCTGGTGGCTGGTTTCCGCCGCCGGCCGCCGCCATCGGGGATGCGGCGCGCCGTATCGCGCCGCATTGCTGATCACCTAATTCGCAGGTTTCAGAGAAGAGTTCTGCGCCCATTTAGTCGTACCGGCGGGCGCGTTGAGCGTGTCGATCAGCTCCACGGCCGAAAGCATCAGGACCGGTCCCCCGGCAACAATTGTCCCCAGAACGCCGCCGATCCCCGCACCGGCGATCGCGGCAGGTATGCAGCCGACCGCGAACAGCGGCAAACCCACAATGCATCCGGTAACGCCCCCGACGACCAGACCGATCACGGTGCCGACGAATGTGCCGAGCGTGGCGGCGAGCCCCAATCGGGTCGAGAACTCCGCCATCGCAGCCTGGTTCTCGACGGGCGATGCGACCGGCGTCGCGACCGGCGTGGCGGCGGGTCGCAGCTCACCGGGCGTCAACCGCAGCTCCTTCGCATCTTTGCCGAGTGCGGAGTCGACTGTGAGCACCTTGTCGCCCACGGTGAATCGCGTTGGCACGACCAGCACGGGTGCGCCGCTCTCATCGCGAATCGTGAACGAGCTGTGATCGTGGTCGAGTACGAAGGTCCCTCCCGATAGTGTAGTTGTCACAACACGTTCCACCGAGGTGACCTTGTACTCGATGTCATGTTCGGCGGAGGCTTCCGCGTGGGCGGTTACCGGCGCGATTGCTGCAACGCATGCGATACCGATCGCCGCGATGCGCGAGGTTTCGATCACGAAATGTCCTTTTCTATTTCATGGATCAGGCATGCGAGACGGACCTGCGCATCCCGATCGTCGTTTCACCGCAGGGCATTCCGGTCCCGAGCCAGTTGGGCTCGGCACCGAAGAAGTCGGGGAAAGGCGTCGATCAGCTATAAACGGGGGATGGCATCGGTGTAGGCGTGTCAGTCGCCATCGTGCCCATCCGAGAAGTAACTGGGGACGCACGCGCGATCCAGCCGGGCGGGATAGGGGTCGCCCAATCGGACCGGTAGGTGGCCCTTCCGGTATGCGCGGTCCACGTGGATCTGCGATAGCGGTTCGGAATCGAGTGCCCGGAACTCCCACCGTGTTCCGGTGGAATCCGGTTGCCAACCGTCCGGATCGATCGCGTATACCCGCTGGACCAGTCGGTCGACGACAACGATGGCGTAATGGGCGTTGCGTCTCGCTGCGCTGCTCACCCGCCACCATCGCCGATCTCGCTCGTAGAGCACTTCGGGAGACCGGAGGGCAGACGGCCCGGCATCCGGCCACGGCTGCGAGATGATGAGCGCAATACGTTCACCGGCCGCGGTGAGGGTGCCCCAGCGCTGATAGGTATGCGCCCGGTCCAGGCCCGTGACTGAGGCGACGTCGCCCAGCCCCGCCGTATGGTCGAGGGCGGCGGCAGCAGCTTCCAACATCCCGGCGTCGATCTCGTTCGCGAGCACACTGTGCACTCGCAGCAGGGCTAGTTGGAACTCACGCGCCTGCGCGAATTCCAGCTCACCGTCTTCATAGCGTGTCCATGCCTGTGGTCCGAGTCCGCTCAGTTGTCCGGCGAGTCCGACCAGGATGGTCCGCACGGACCGCGACAGCCATAACCGTTCAGTTGCCCACATATCGCGCGCAAAGGCATACGCGCCGCCGTCTACTTGTAAATCAGTCATAGCCACGGACTCTAGCGAGCAGATACATCCAGATCACAGATTTACCGGATCGATCTTAATTAAATTTCTTCCCAAGACCGCTTGTCGATAGCCAGATATTAGCGATCTTCGGGCGACTGGTTCGTAGCTACCTTTTGCTCGATTTCGAAGACATCAGCGGAAACGGTCTTCCGGCCCACGACATCCGCTCGCACAGAACCTGGACCCCGATAGCGGACCTCGGGCAAGGTGGATGCCCGATGCCCTCCCCCAATCGATCGGTCAGCGTAACGATGTGGCGTCCCACCACCGACGCCTGGGCATATGTGCGTTGCGCGAACCTGTCGATGCTGGAAAGGGGAGTACACACTGATTGCGACACCGACGAATCCAATGACGTCCACGGCCGCCGCCATGGCCAACCGGTTCGATTGGTCGATCAGCCACGCCGACGACACGCTCGTGGTGACGTTCGGAGTGGAACGGGCCGGAATCGAGCTACCCGCTCCACTGCGAATCGGGGTGGAGTTGTTCTTCCAGGACAACGGCCTGTCGGGACCCACCATCGCGATCGGTGGACCGGTCGGGCGCCATATCCGGCTCGTCACCGGCATCAGCAAAGCCGACCGGGCCATCGACTACCTCCAACACTGCGGCGCGGTGCTCCACGTCGGCCGCGCCGTATGGCCCCTACCCCCCGTTTCGGGACTCGGCCTCGCATGGTCGGCGGATGGCGGACACGGCGGTCGCATACCCCCGCTCGTAGCGGTCGCCGCCGCGGTTCGCGCTGTACGTCTGTACACCCCCGACGGACTCGAGCAACTTCCGAGGCAAGGTCACCAGGTGACCGGCAGTTCGTGGACGCCGTAGATATTCATGTCGGTCCTGAGTTTCACCTCGTCGGCGGGGATGGCGAGTTCGAGGGTCGGGAGACGACGCAGCAGTCCATCGAAACCGGCGCGCATTTCGATGCGGGCCAACTGCTGGCCGAGGCATTGGTGGATGCCGTGGCCGAAGGCCACCAGACCGCGGGCCCTGCGGTGAATGTCCAGGGTGTCGGGGTTGTGGAAGCGCCGGGCGTCGCGATTGGCGGCCAGCAGCGAGATGACGACGGTCGATCCCTTGCCGATCGTTTCGCCGCCGAGCTCGATGTCTTCCGTGGCGTAGCGGTAGAAGATGTCGGCAACGGACAGGTAGCGCATGAGCTCCTCGACCGCATCGGGCACCAACTCCGGGTCGGCGCGCAGTTCGGCCAGCTGCTCGGGGTGCTCCAAGAGCGCGAAGGTGCCGAGTCCCAGCATGTTGGCGGTGGTTTCGTGCCCCGCGAGCAGCAGCAGGAAGGCGATGCCGGTCAGTTCCTCGATGGTGAGGTCGTCATCGCGGGCCAGGTCGGACAGGATGTCCTCGCCGGGTTCGGCGCGTTTGCGCGTGACAAGTCCGGCCAGGTACATGGTCATCGCGCCGTACGCGGCCATCTTCTCCTCGAGCGCCTGGTCCTTGACCAGGAACTTGGCGGAGTTGACCTGGAAGGTGTCCCGGTCCTCGTAGGGAACGCCGAGCAGTTCGCAGATCACCAGCGAGGGCACCGGCAGTGCGAACGCCTTGACCAGGTCGACCGACGGGGTCAGGCGTGCCATCTCGTCCAGTTGCCGCTCCACGATGTCGATGATGTGCTCTTCGAGCTGCTTCATCCGCTTGACGGTGAAGGCGCCGGTGAGCTTGCGCCGCAGCCGGGTGTGGTCCGGCGGGTCCATGGCGACGAACAAGCCCGGGATCTGCGGGGAAGGTTCGGCAGCGACCGGCATACCGGGAGTCTCGTACGGCACGTGGACAATGCCGATGTCCTGGCGGGAGCTGAACCGGGTGTCGGCCATGAGCTGGCGGACCTCCTCGTAGCCGGTGACCAACCAGCCCTCGTGACCGTCCGGGAAGACGAGGGGACTGACCGGGCGAGCCTCGCGCAGCCGGGTGATTTCGCGGGGCGGGTCGAAGGGGCCCGCATTGCGTTCCATGGGGAGGCCGTGGGGGACGGGAACCGTTTCACTCATTGGGTTTTCCTGATCAGGTAGTAGAGATAAGTCGGGAAGCGGGGGCTAATCGCCGGAGACGATGGTGATCGCGCCGGACGGGCATACCTCTGCGGCCTCGCGGACGGCCGCTTTCCGCTCGGGCGCGGGTGTGAGGTCCAGCGGCACCACCCGGCCGTCCGCGGCGTCCTGGTCGAACACTCCGGGGGCGGTCAATACGCACATGCCTGCGCCGATGCAGCGCTCCCGGTCCACTCTGAGTTCCATCGGTTATCCCTTGTTCCAAGTGACCGGGAAGGAGCGCGCGCCGTAGATCAGCGCGTCGGTGCGCAGCTCGGTGCCATCGGGGATCGCCTTGTCCCCGTATGCCTTCCGCGGTCCAGAAGCTGAAGTTGCTGAACTATTCACATGAACACTGTCGCCAGCCCGGCTGATATCGACCTGACACCGACCTGACACGTCGTTCGACCTGGTCACACGGCCGCAGCCACTCCGCAGCTCGAAGTGCGACGATAGGCAGCCGACGCGTCCCGGTGCACGACGCTGATGTGGCGTCGCGCAGCCGGTGAGCGGTATGCGTGGGCAGGCCAGGGGCTGTGGAGCCGGGGCACTAGGCGGCGATGGCGTGCCGAATGATGATGTTGCCGTAAGAGTTTCGCGCATACACCTGCACGGTGTCCTCGTTGCGCTCCGCCCCGCCGACCGGTTGCATCTGGTTCTGCACGGTGCCGTGCTTGGCGTTGGTTTCCAGCCGGGCCGCGCTGCCCGGATGGATGCCTACCTCCAGCTCGCCCATGGAGGTTTCCAGCCGGAGCACGCCGCGCGATGCTTCGCCGATGCGGATATTGCCCTTGGCGGCTTTCGCGGTCACCGAACCGAGCGGGCGCTCGACGATGATGTCTCCGGCGGCGATCTCCAGGTCGCACTGGCCGAGTTCGCCGGTGCCAAGCAATCGGCCCACACCGGCGGTGCCCTCGAGCCGGGACCCGGTGGGCACCTCGATGGTCACCTCGATCGACGGGTTGCCGCCGAACGGTGTGTAGGTCCGCCAGTCCTTCGGCGTTTTCACGGTCAGGGTGCCCGCGACGAAATCGACCTCGGTCTGCTCGGCGGCGCGTACGTCACCCTTCTTGGACGCATCGGCCGGCCGGACCTCGACGATGGTGTCGGTGCGATCGGAGGCGATGACCGTGACGTTGCCGGAGAGCACCTCGACGGTGACGGCGATCGGTTCCGGGGTCTGGAACGTAGTCATGGCTGTTACTCCTTCAGTTTGTGTGAATCGGGAGGCCGGGTCAGCGGACCCAGCCGGTGGTTGCCGTGTTGTTGACGTGAACACTGTCGCGAGCCGCGCTGATATCGACCTGACACCGATCTGACATGCGCACTGACACGGTGTTCGGCCTGGTCACAGCCGACAAGGAGTGGCGGACAGGCACCGGTCCACGCGCGACAATGCCGCATATCGCGCGGTCGGCGGCATCGAATTGCCCGCCCCGCAGCATGTTCCGCCATAGAAGCGTCGTCATCCGAGGGGCCGCCCGCACTGACCTCTCGTCCACGGCAGAATGGTCCGGGTGCAGATCGGAATGCTTGGACCGCTCGAAATCCGACTAGATGACGGCGGATCGATCGAGATACCTGGCACCCGGTTGCGGGCGCTGTTGATCGCCCTCGCGCTCGAACCCGGCCGCGCGGTCCCGAAAGCGACGCTGGTCGACTGGATTTGGGGTGAACAGCCGCCCTCCGACGCGGCGAACGCCTTGCAGGCACTGGTCTCCCGGCTGCGGAGGGTGCTGCCGGACGGGTCGCTCGACGTGCAGGCGGGTGGATACCGGCTGACGGTGCGATCCGACGCTGTGGACGCCGTGCGGTTCGAACAGCTTCTCGACCAGGCCCGCGGCGGTGCCGACGCGCAACAGGCCGAGCTGCTGCGCGAGGCCCTCGACCTGTGGCGCGGTGCGCTGATGCAGGACATCGGTGTGCCGGACAGTGCGGCCGCCGACGCGGTGATCACCCGGCTCGAGGGGCTGCGCCTGGCCGCCATGGAGGATCTGCACGAAGCGGAGATCCGCCTCGGCCGGGGTGCGGAGCTGGTCGCCGAGCTGACCGAGCTGGTGGCCCGGCATCCGGTGCGGGAACGGCTCGTCGCCGCGCTGATGCGGGCCTTGGTCGCCGCGGGTCGTGGCGCCGAAGCACTGGTCGTGTACCAACGTGCCAGGGAAGCACTCGCCGACACGCTGGGCGTGGATCCCGCTCCCGAACTCTCCGCACTGCACGTTGCGCTGCTGCGCGGCGAAATCGGAGCGCAGGACGACGAACGCAAGACGAACCTGCGTGCCGAGTTGACCAGCTTCATCGGCAAGAACGGGGACATTGCCGCGGTGCGCGAACTCATTGCGGCACATCGGCTCACCACGGTGACCGGGCCCGGTGGCTCGGGGAAAACCAGGCTGGCCCTGGAAACCGCACGAACCCTGCTCGACGACCTGCCGGACGGGGCCTGGCTGGTCGAACTGGCGTCGGTCGGCACGAGTGGTGACGTGGCGCAATCGGCGATCGCCGCACTCGGGCTCCGGGATGCGCTGCTCGGCGCCGCACCGAATGCGGAACCGATGGACCGGCTCATCGCGGCGCTGCGCGAGCGCGAGACGTTGTTGATCCTGGACAACTGTGAACATGTGATCGACGCCGCGGCGGCATTCGCCCACCGGCTGCTCGGGGAATGTCAGCGACTGCGGATCCTCGCGACGAGCAGGGAACCGCTCGGCATCACGGGCGAGGCGTTATGGCAGGTCGTGCCGCTGGCGTTTCCCGCCGAGGACGCGGACCCCGGCGAGATCGAATCCTGCGCCGCCGTTCAGCTGTTGCGGGACCGGGCCGGTGCGGTGCACAAGGATCTCGCGGCCGATGCCCGCACGCTGTCGACCATGGCGCGCGTCTGCCGGGCGCTCGACGGGATACCGCTGGCGATCGAGCTGGCCGCGGCCAGACTGCGCACCATGTCCCTCGATCAGCTCGCCAACCGCCTCGACGATCGGTTCCGCCTGCTGACCGGCGGCAGCCGTACCGCGATCCCGCAGCACCGGACGTTGCGAGCGGTGGTCGACTGGAGCTGGGAGCTGCTCACCGACGCCGAACGGATGGTGCTGCGCAGGCTCGCGGTGTTCTCCGGCGGCGCGAGTTTGGAAGCGGCCGAGCAGGTCTGCGCGGACACGGGCGGCCCCGAAGGGCAGGGTGGTGGGAAGAACACGGGGAGCGGGCCCGAGGGGCAGGGTGGGAAGAACACAGCGGTCGAGCGGTGGGAGGTGCTGGAGCTGCTGACCGCCCTGACCGAGAAATCGCTGCTGCTCTACGTGGCGGACAGTGCTCCACCCGTCGGCTCGCCCGGTGGACCGCGCTATCGGATGCTCGACACGATCAAGCAGTACGCCCGGGAACGGCTCGTGGCGTCGGGGGAATCGGATCTTGTACGCCGAGAACATCTTTCGTACGTCACCGAACTCGCCGCGACCGCGGAGCCGCACCTGCGCCGCGCCGACCAGCTGGAGTGGCTCGCCACGCTCGAGGCCGAGCACGACAACATCGCCGTCGCGATGCGCGGCGCGCTCGCGGCCGCGGACGCGGCCGGGGCGATGCGGCTCGCGGCGGCAGCGGGCTGGTATTGGTGGCTCAGCGGGCACAAGGCCGAAGGCATGGAGCTGATCACCGCGGCCGCCGACCTGCCCGGCGAGGTGGACGATGAGACCCTGGCCATCGTGTACGGGCTGATCGTGCACTTCATGTCCTCCGGACCCAATGACGAGCGCCAGGTGGACGAATGGATCCACAAGGCATACCGGTTCAGCCTGCGCAGCCGGTCCCGCTACCCGCTGCTGTCGTTCACCGCCGCGCTGGAACACATGTTGCAGGGGCCGGACCAGTATCTGTCCGCGTTCGAACCGCTGCTCACCGACGAAGACCCCTGGGTTCGTGCACTGGCCCGGCTGCTCCTCGGCAGGATGCGGATCGTGCTCGGCCAGGACGGGCGGGAGGCGGACGAGTATCTCGAGACCGCGCTCGCCGAGTTCCGGGCCATCGGCGAGCGCTGGGGGATTTCGTTCGCGCTGACCGAGCTGGCGGATCGAATCGCCGTGCGCGGCGAATTCGCCACTGCCTGCGGGTATTTCGATCAGGCGATCGCGGTGGTCACCGAGGTGGGCACGATCGACGATGTCGTCCGGATGCGCTCGCGGCAGGCGCAGCTGTACTGGCTGCTGGGTGATGCGGAGGCGAGCGCGGCGGCCATGGCCGATGCGCAACGGTGCGCGGATCAGTCCGCCTGGCCGAACACACTTGCCGTGTTGGCCCTGGAGAAGGCGGAGCTGGCCCGGTGGAGCGGCGACACCGAGCAGACATACCGGCAGATCGACGTCGCGACAACCGCGCTGGGCAGTGATGCGCAGCAGGCGCAAATCAGGGCGGTGACACACAACCTGCTCGGCTACCTCGCAAACGGTCTCGACGAAGCCCGCGAAGAATACGCAGCGGCCTTCCGGGCGGCGTCCGAGGCGGGATACGCGCCCCTCATCGCCCAGGTACTCGTCGGAATCGCGGATCTGGCGCTGCGCGCCGACCGAATCGAGCAGGCCGCGCGGCTGCTCGCGGCGAGTGCCGAAGTACGCGGACTACCCGATCGTTCCCAACCGGATGCGGCCCGCATCGAGCAGACAGCACGACATCGCCTCGGTGAAGCGCGCTTCACCGAGGCGATGAGTGAGGGTGCGGAGACGGACTGGCGTGAACTGGTCGCGTCTACGCTCGCTTGCTGAACGTGGCACGCGACCACAGGTATCCGACGATGGCGAACCCGGCGCACCAGGCCAGCGCGGCGGCCGTGTAGCCGCCCGACGGGTGACCGTTCAGAAATCCACGCAACGCTTCGATGATCGGCGTGAAGGGCTGATACTGCGCGAACTGCCGAACGCCCTGTCCCATCTTGTCGGCAGGCACGACCGCGCTGCTCACAAAGGGCAGCATGATCAGCGGCACAACCCCCATGCCCGCGGATTCCGGAGTTTTCGCAGCCATACCCAACGCGACCGTGAGCCAGGAGGCCGCAAAGGATGTCGCCGCCATGATGCCGATCGCGCCGAGCCAGTCGAGTGCGGTCGCGGGCGGCCGGAACCCCAGCGCGAAGGCCACACCGATAACGGCCGCGATGGCTACCGCATTGGTCAGTATGGTGGCCACGACGTGACCGGTCAGTACCGCGCTACGGGAGACATCCATGACCTTGAACCGGTTGATGATGCCCTTCGCCATATCGGAGCTCACCGATACCGCGGTGCCCGACAACCCGTAGCTGATGGCCAGCAGGATCATGCCCGGTGTCGCGTAATCGATGTAGTGCTCGCCGACGTCGAAGGCGCTGCCGAACACGTACACGAAGATCAACATCATCACGACCGGCATCAGAGCCGCGTTGAATACCGTGACCGGAGTCCGGGCGATGTGTTTGAAGTTGCGCCGCAGCATGATCGTCGAATCGGCCAGCGGTGCGACTGTAACGTTCGAAGAAGCGGTGCTCATTGTGCGTTGGCCTCCGTGGTCGCGTGACCGGTCAGGGAAAGGAAAACATCATCGAGGTCGGGAGTGTGGACGGAGACCTCATCGGCCTCGATCGCGATATCGGCGAGCCGATCCAGCAGGTGGCGCAGTGATTTCGTGCCGCCGTCGCCCGGCACCCGCAAGGTCAGAGCCTCGTCGTCCCGGGTGGATCCGGGCAGGATGCCCGCCGCCGCATCCAGTTCCGTGACAGTGGTGAACCGGAGCCGGATGTGGCTACCGGGTACCCGGCGCTTGAGATCGTCTGGAGTGCCCTCGGCGACTATCCGGCCCTGGTCGAGCACCGCGATCCGGTCGGCCAGCTGATCGGCTTCCTCGAGGTATTGGGTGGTGAGGAAGATCGTCACACCACCGGCCGTCAAATCCCGCACGATTTCCCACATCGTGCGGCGGCTACGCGGATCCAGCCCCGTTGTCGGCTCGTCCAGGAAAACGATTTCCGGCCTAGTGACCAGCGTCATCGCCAGATCCAGCTTCCGGCGCATACCGCCGGAATAGGTCACTGCCCGCTTTCGCGCCGACTCCATCAAATCGAATCGTTCCAGCAACTCGGTGACCACCCGCTTGGCCTCGCCGCCCCGCAGACGGTGCAGATCCGCCATCAACTGGAGGTTCTCCTCCCCCGTCAGCAGATCATCCACCGCCGCGAACTGACCGGTGACCCCGATCGCCGCGCGCACCGCCTTGGTCTCGGACGCGATATCGTGCCCGGCGACATGCGCCGTGCCGCCATCGGCCTTCAACAGCGTGGTCAGCACATTCACTGTCGTCGTCTTACCCGCCCCATTCGGACCGAGCAGCGAAAAAATCGTCCCCGCACCGATATTCAGATCAATGCCATCGAGGACGACCTTGTCCCCGTAGGCCTTCCGCAGCCCGGAAGCCGCAATTGCCGAAGTTGTCATGCGACGACTGTCATCGGCCTGCCTGATACTGACCTGACACCGACCTGACACGTCCACTGACACGGTATTCGACCTGGTCAGCTCGGATTCGAGGGTTAGGCCGTCGGGCCGCAGGCGATGTCGAGGAAGGCTCCGCGGAGCAGCGCGGTGATCCGCTCGGGCGGGGCGTCACGCAGTCCGTCGAGCTGGAGCAAATGCCGGCCGATGACCGTGCCGATGGTGATCGCGCCGATGAGCCCGGCGCGCAGGTCCGCATCGTCGTCGGCCAGGTGCTGGGCGGCTTGCCGCTGCCGGGACACCATGGCGAGTTGCACTTCGGCGGCGGCGTCGGGGTGGGTGAACATGGACCGGATCGCGGCGAGGGCGTCGGTGGGCTGCTGGGCGAGCTTGGTTTCGAGGGCCGTGAGCAGTTGTCCGGCCGCCTCTTCGGGCGTGCCGGTCACCAGGTCTTCCCGCTCGAAACCGGAAGCCTGGGCGAAGAGGTTGTCTTTCGACCCGAAATAGCGCATCACCAGTCCGGGATCGGTCTGCGCCTCGGCGGCGATCGCGCGAATGGTGGCCCGGTCGTAGCCGACCTCTGCGAACAACCGCCGGGCCGCATCCAGGATCCGGGATTGTGTGCTCTGCCGTTGCTCGGCGCGGCTGAGAGGGCGAGAATTCATGGGCTCAGTCTACGGGCGTTGACCGAATCGGAGCGACGTGCTAGCTTTCGGTCTACAACCGTTGACTGAAAAGAAGGTGGCTCGTCATGTGGCAAACGATTCTGTTGTCGACACTGGCCGGAGCGTTCGGCGCGAATGCGGTCCCGCATTTCGTCAAAGGCATGGTCGGCGAACAGTTTCCGAATGTGTGGGGTAACGATCCACTGCGCAATGCGGTGGCAGGCACATTCGGACTCGCACTCGCGGCCGTCATCGGATACTGGGCCGACCTGCCCTCGCATATCTACGCGGGAATCGGTGCAGCCTTGGTGGGCGCGCTGCCGATGGCGGTATTCCACGGCCGCGGCGGGGCATATCGGCTCAACTCCGCTCTAGGGCTCGCGAACCCGTCTCGCATATAGCTTCGGCGTTATTGTCATACTGTCAATACAGCCTCGGGTCGCCCGGGGAGCGCTGGATCAACGACGAACCGAGGTAGGGCGTGAGCACACCATCCACCGCCGAGCAGGGCCCGCTCGCGGGCATCAAGGTCATCGAGCTGGCCGGTATCGGCCCCGGTCCGCATGCGGCGCTGCTGCTGGCCGACCTCGGCGCCGATGTGGTGCGGGTACAGCGGCCCGGCATGCTGCCCGGCTTCATGGAGCGGCCGCAGTGGCGCGGGCGCACCATCGTCGAGGCGAACCTGAAGGATCCCGCGGATATCGAGAAGGTGCTCGCACTCGCCGAGAAGGCCGACGTGCTGATCGAGGGCTTCCGGCCCGGCGTAACCGAGCGCATGGGCCTCGGCCCGGATGCGGTGCTCGCCCGCAATCCGCGGTTGGTCTACGGCCGGATGACCGGCTGGGGTCAGGACGGTCCACTGGCCGAACGCGCCGGACACGACATCAACTACATTTCGCTGACCGGCGTGCTGCACGCCATCGGCCGCAAGGGCGAGCGACCGGTGCCGCCACTGAATATGGTCGGCGACTTCGGTGGCGGCTCGATGTTCCTGGTGTTCGGCATTCTCGCGGCCCTCGTGGAGCGGCAGAATTCCGGTAAGGGGCAGGTCATTGATTCGGCGATGATCGATGGGGCGCTTGCCCTTTCGCACATGATCTGGGGCATGCGCGGCATGGGCCTGTGGTCGGATGAGCGCGGCACCAACCTGCTCGATACCGGTATGTCGTTCTACGACACGTACGAGACCTCGGACGGCAAGTACATGGCCGTCGGGGCGATCGAGGCGCAGTTCTACGCGGAGCTGTTGCAGGGCTTGGAAATTGATCCCGAGGGCCTGCCGATGCAGCTCGATCCGAATGGTCAGGATCAGCTGAAGAAGCTGTTCACGGAGAAGTTCAAGACCAAGACGCGGGACGAGTGGGCCGCGATCTTCGACGGCACCGATGCGTGCACGACACCGGTGCTGACTTTCACCGAGGCAGAACAGAATCCGCACATTGCCGCCCGCACCGGGTTGATCGAGATCGACGGTGTCATCCAGCACGCGCCGGCCCCGCGCTTTTCGCGGACCCCTGCCGGTACGCCCACCCCGCCGCCGAGCGAGGCGACGCCGATCGAATCCGTGTGGGCGGATTGATAATTCGCTAGTGGCGCGTCCAGTCCGGCTGGGCGAAGTGCGCGATTCGGGCGGCGGCCGGGTCGCTGCCCAGCAGCAGGACTTCGCGGAACTGCCAGAGCATGGCACCGGTCGGTGCGTGGATGGTCATGTTCTCGGCGAGGCGCATCTGCAGTAGACCGGGGCCGTCGTAGGGGACCGAAGGAGCGTCGGACCGCAGATCCTTTTGTCGCACTGCCTGGTTCGGATGCACCCAATGCGGGACATCGTCGGCGGCCAGCCGGGCGAGATCCACTTGATGTACCGAGTGGACCTCGTCCGGACTGGGCCGCAACTCGGACACGTCCGCGAGAGCCGCCACGATCGGCGTGATGACGAAACCCGATGCGGCGGGAAAGTCGTCGAGCCTGCCGAGCAGATCGGCCGGGCTCGCGGTCAGTCCGAGTTCCTCGTGCAATTCACGTATTGCCGCCTGCTCAACGGTTTCCCCATCGTCGACCCGCCCACCCGGCAGCGCCCATTGCCCCGCGTTCCGCCCGCGATATGCCCGTTTGATGACCATCACCGACGGCGGGCCGTCTACTGCCACCACGCACAGCAACACCGCCGCCCGGCGAAGACCCGGTGCGTCGGCAACCTCCGTATGCGGAAATCCGCCCAACCGCGCGCCCGCCAACTCACGGAAGCCGTCAACACTATCGGGGACACGCGGTCCCGAAATGAGATCCATATCCTCGATATTGCACTACCCGGTCAGTAACAGGTGAGCGGTTGGAGGGGGTCGGTGGCGCGAGGGGTGAGGGCTTCGTAGGCGGTGGCGATGGACTTCACCGCCAAACGGAGTTCGGGTTCGGGGTGGGTGAAGGGCAGGCGGATGAAGCGTTCGAACGCGCCCTGAACACCGAATCTCGGTCCGGCGGCGAGCAATACACCATGGTTGGGGGCAGTGGCGGCCAGTGCCGTCGAGACCGGAGCCGGTAGCTGCGCCCAGACCGACATGCCGCCGTCGCCGACGATCGTGCGCCAGTCCGGGAGCTCTTCGCCGAGCGTGGCGAGCAGGGCCGCACGCTGGGCGAAGAGTTGATCGCGACGGCGGGTGAGGATGGTGCCCGCATTCTCCAGCAGGTGGATGGTGGCCAACTGATCCATGACGGGCGTGCCGAGGTCGACGGTGGACCGGATGCCGAGCAGTTTGGTGATCAGCGACTGGTTGGTGCGGATCCAGCCGACGCGCAGACCACCCCAGAAGGATTTCGAGGCCGAGCCGATGGTGATGATCTCGCTGCCTTTGGCGAAGGCCGCGACCGGCGGGGGCGCGGTCCGGTCGGTCAGGCTCAGGTCCACCATCGACTCGTCGATCACCACGGTCATCCGGGTCTCGCGGGCGATGGCGGTCAGTTCGGCGCGGCCGTCGGCGTCGAGCAGCAGGCCGGTCGGGTTGTTGAAGTCCGGCACCAAGTAGGCCAGGGTGGCCGCGGTTTGCCTTGCGGCACTGCGGATTCCGTCGAGATCCCAGCCGGACTCCGGGGTTTCGGGACGCAGCGGCACCGGCACCGGGCGAGCGCCGACATCGCGGATCGCCTCGATGGCATTCGGATAGGTCGGGTGGTCGATGAGCACCCGGGCCGCGGGTGCGGTGAGCACATTGAGCAGCAGGCGCAGACCGTGCTGGGCGCCCAGGGTGACCAGGATCTGGTCCGGTTCGGTGGGCAGGCCGCGTTCGGTGTAGCGGCGGGCCAGTGCCTCGCGCAGCGCGAGCACACCGACCGGATCCATACCGTGCGTGCCGAGATAGGCCGGAAGGCCTTGCAGCGCAACGGAGTACGCCTCTTGCATCTCCAGGGGCGCGGCCATCGCGGCGTAGGTCATATCGATGGTCGGCAGTTCCGGTTGCGCCATCATCGCCAGGATGCTGCGGGCCGGTTTGGTGCCGTCGTGCTGCACGTCACGCGGGAGGGCGACGGTACTGCGCGAACCCTGGCGGCTGATCAGGTAGCCGTGTTCGCGCAGCAGGCTGTAGGTGGAGGTGATGGTCGTGCGGCTGACGCCGAGCGTGGTGGCGAGGTCGCGCTCACTGGGCAGTGCGACACCGAGCGGCGCGCGTCCATCGTGGATAAGCAGGCGGATGCCTTCGGCGAGAGCCAAATAGGCCGGGCGCGTCGACCGGCGCTCCCCCGGTTCGCCGTTCTCGTCCGCTCTGCGCCAACTCCCCAGATCACGGGCAAGGCTGGCGGCACCGATAACTCTCGTCGACATAAAGTCCAGTATTAGCCAAGTGGATATTCAATGACAAGGCCAGTGCGCGCACCCTTGCTCTATGACCGCCCTCGCCGCCCTGCTCGTCATCGCCGCCTTCGCCTATCTCGTCCACCGGTTCGCCCCGCGGCGCCCGAGCGAGGTTTTCCGCCTCGAACGATTCCACGCACCGGGACCGCTGACCGACTGGTCGCCTTCCTACTACGAAAACCAGCGTCAATACGCGGATCTCACCGCGATCTACGGCCGCAACGATGTGCCGGATCCGGACGCTTCGGCCCTCACGCATCCAGAGCGGACCGCGCGGCGCCGGATCTCGAACCCGAGTTGCGGAGCGGTGAAGCCGACCGTCGATGGCATCCAGGCCAGTTTCTGAGAACTGGACTGGTCTGGTCGAAGGTGTCGGACCCGGCGTGCACACTGACCGTATGAGTGCTTCCGCTCGCCCGGTCACCGGGTCGGCGCTGTTCGAAACCGCGATCGGCACCTGTGCGATTGCCTGGACCGACGACCGCGTATTCCGATTCGGACTGCCCGAGGCGAGCCCCGCCGCGATGCGGACCCGGATCATGCGCCGCAGCAGCCGAATTCCGGACGCCGAGGAAATTCCGGAGGCGAAACCCAACGGACCGATCGCCGATGCCATCGCCCGCATCCAGGCCCATCTCGTCGGCGAACTCGACGATCTGCGCTGGATTTCCGTGAGCACCAACGGAATTCCGGAATTCCACCGCGCCGTCTACGAAGTCACCCGCGCCATCGATCCCGGCCACACCCTCAGCTACGGCCAGGTCGCCGACCGTATCGGCGCACCAGGCGCGGCCCAAGCCGTCGGACAGGCCCTCGGACGCAACCCGATCCCCCTGATCATCCCCTGCCACCGAGTCCTGGCCGCCGACCACGCCCTCACCGGCTTCTCCGCCCCCGGCGGCATCACCACCAAACAACGCCTCCTGGAAATCGAACGCACCCCAGGCTTCGGTGAACCCACCCTGTTCTGACCAGAATCGCCGATATGGATCTGCCACTGCCGAGTTGCGCGGGCTGACTTTGCTGCATCGGGATCACGACTTCGACTGCATCGCCGCAGTGACCGGGCAACCGAATCAGTGGCTCGGCTCCCAGAAAACCTCGATCGGGCATAGTCGGGGCATGAGCGATAACCGACCGGCGCTGGCTGTTGCACTCGATCTGGAGCCGCACCCGGAGGGTGGGTGGTATCGGCAAACCTGGCGCAGTGCGGTGGAATTCACGCCGACGGGCTACCCGGGGCCGCGAGCCAGTGGGACCGCGATCTATTTCTTGTTGATGCCCGGTGAGCGGTCGGCGCCGCATACGGTGCGGTCGGATGAGGTGTGGTTGTGGCATCGGGGTGGGGCGCTGGTGCTCGACATCGGGGGAGAGGAGGTTGTCCTCGGGCCCGATGTCGAGCACGGTCAGGTACTGCAGGCGGTGGTGCCCGGCGGGGTCAGTCAGGCCGCGCGGCCGGCTGACGATGAATATGTGCTGGTGAGCTGCATCGTTGCGCCGGGATTCGACTTCGCCGACTTCACCCTCGACTGATCAGTCGATTTCCAGCACACCCTCGTCGACGGCCCATTTGATCGTCTTCTCCAGTTGCGCACAGGTTTCCGGACGTCCCGGCCCGTACCCCTGCGCGCTGAGCCTGGCGAAGACCGGGCAGTGCGCGGCCGGATTCTCGGTCCACTGCACCGAGGTCTGGTGCGACGAACTCTTGCGCACCAGCACCTCGCTCTGGCATGACTGACACCGCAGCGGCGTCAGGCCCTCCTCCAGATAGCGCTGCTTGTCGACCACGGTCTGGGCCTGCACCGCGGCCCGCCGCGCCGGTTGGTCGGCGAAGTCGGGTGCTTTCGCCCAGGTTGCCGCCATCAGACGCCTGCTTCCGCTTCCGTTTCCCGCTTGCGCCGCAGGTTCTCGGCGACCTCGGCCTCCCATGCCTCGTTCGCCTTGGTGGTATCCACCTCGAATTCGAAGCGCTGGGTCATCTTGTCGGTCACCTCGGCCAGATCCACATAGAACTGGTCGTACCACCGGCGCAGCTGGTAGACCGGACCGTCCTCCTCGCAGAGCAGCGGATTCTCGACCTTGGACTTGTGCTTCCAGATCTCGACATCCTGCAGGAACCCGACGCTGATGCCTTCGGTCATCTTCGCGGCCAACTTATCGGCCATCTCACCGTCGACGCCCTTCGGCTTCTCCAGCGAGACGCCCCACTGCAGCACGAACGAATCCTGCGTCACCGGGTAGTGGCAGTTGATCAGGACGCTCTTGACCTCGTATCCGCTGTAGATATTGACCAGCGGGTTGATCATGTAAGAGGGCCCGAAGTACGACGCCTCCGACTTGAGCAGGGTGTCGCCGCCGTACTTGGAGGCCATTCCGATATCGGGACGACCCTTGGTCTCCAGGAACTGGGTGGCGATATGCCCCTCGAAGACATTCTTGAAGTACGTCGGGAAGGCGAAGTGGATATAGAAGAAGTGGGCCATATCCACCACGTTGTCGATGATCTCGCGGCAGTTCGCGCCCTCGATCAGCAGGGAGTTCCAGGTCCATTCGGTCCACCCGCTGTCGAGCTCTTCGCTCGGATTGCCATCCGCGTCGGTATAGGGCCCGACGATGTGCGGAATGGTGATCTCCGGCGGCGGCTGGCTGCCCTCGTGGTCGTGCCAGACGAAAAGCTGACCATTACGCTCGAGCGTGGTCCACTTGCGGGTCCGCGCCAGCGGCGGCACGCGCCGCGCATACGGAATCGCGGAGCATTTGCCAGTGGTGCCGGACCAGCGCCAGTCGTGGAACGGGCAGGCGATATCGCCGTCCTTGACCTCGCCCATGGTCAGGTCGCCACCCATATGCCTGCAGTAGGCGTCCAGCACCCGGAGTTCGTCATTGCTGTCGACCCAGACGACGAGCTTGGTTCCGAACACCTCGACCGCGTGCGGCTTGCCGTCGCGGAACGACTTCGCCAACCCGAGGCAATGCCAACCCCGCGCGTATCGGGTGGGCGCGGAGCCCACGTCGAGCTCGCGGATCTTCGCACCGCTCCGCGGTGTCGGATTTGCCGCCTCCCGGGTCCCTCCGGGGTTACGCACGCTGCCGCCTCCGGGCCCGTCGCTCGGCGGCGGTGGGGTAACTGCCATCGCGATTCCTCCTCCTTCTGTACTAGAACACGTTACAAAAATGTCGCGTTCCACGCCAGCGATTCCGTCGACCACCTGCGAATCGGTGACGAATGCCCCTTATGGTCACCCGTTCTCGACAGAAATAAGAACCTGTTCTAGTCTCAGAGGCAAATGAGTACCGGTTACCAATCCGACCAGGCAGGAGCAGGTCCCGCGATGACGCAAGAAGTGACCGAACGGGTCGAAGCACTGTTGCCGACGCTGCGCGAGCGCGCACAGGAGGCCGAGGACCTGCGGCGCATCCCCGACGAATCGATGAAGGCACTGCAGGAGACCGGCTTCTTCCGCCTGCTGCAGCCCAAGCAGTGGGGCGGCCATGCGGCCGATCCGGTCGTGTTCTACGACACGGTTCGCAAGCTCGCCAGCGCATGCGGCTCCACCGGCTGGGTGGCGGGCATCGTCGGCGTGCACAACTGGCACCTCGCACTGTTCGACCAGCAGGCGCAGGAAGATGTGTGGGGCGAGGACGACGAGGTCCGGATCTCCTCGTCGTACGCCCCGATGGGCGCGGGCACGGTCGTCGACGGCGGCTACCTCGTCAAGGGCGCGTGGGCCTGGTCCTCGGGCTCGGATCACGCCACCTGGGCGGTGCTCGGCGGTCCGGTGATCAAGGACGGCAAGCCGGTCGACTTCGGCAGCTTCCTGATCCCGCGCACCGACTATCGCATCGATGATGTGTGGAATGTGGTCGGCCTGCGCGGCACCGGCTCCAATACCGTTGTGGTGGAGGATGTTTTCGTGCCGAAGCATCGGTTCCTGAGCTTCCGCGCGATGAGTGAGCTGAAGTCCCCCGGCCTGGCGCAGAACACCGATCCGGTGTACAAGATGCCCTGGGGCACAATCCATCCCACGACCATCTCCGCACCGATCGTCGGTATGGCGTACGGCGCGTACGCCGCCCATGTCGAGCACCAGGGCAAGCGGGTGCGCGCGGCCTACGCCGGTGAGAAGGCCAAGGACGATCCGTTCACCAAGGTGCGCGTCGCCGAGGCCTCCAGTGATATCGATGCGGCCTGGCGTCAGCTTTCGGGCAATGTCGCCGACGAATACGCACTGCTGGTGGCGGGCAAGGAGATTCCGTTCGACCTGCGGGTGCGGGCGCGGCGCGACCAGGTGCGCGCGACCGGGCGGGCGATCGCCTCGATCGATAAGCTCTTCGAAGCCTCCGGCGCCACCGCACTCGCGAACGGCACTCCGCTGCAACGCTTCTGGCGTGACGCGCACGCCGGTCGGGTGCACGCCGCCAATGATCCCGAGCGCGCCTATGTCATGTACGGCACGCACGAATTCGGGCTTCCGGTTACCGACGGCATGGTCTAGCCGTGACGGCGACAACCGAACTCACCTTCGAATCGACCTCGCGATACGCGCAGGCGCGGCCCGATCTGCGCCTGCACTATCACGAGGCCGGAGTCGGCAACGGCCCGACGATCGTGCTGCTGCACGGCGGCGGCCCCGGCGCCTCCTCGTGGTCGAACTTCGCCCGCAATATCCCGGTGCTGGCACGCGAGTTCCACGTGCTCGCGGTGGATCAGCCGGGATTCGGGCTCTCGGACAAGCCGACCGAGCATCCGCAGTACTTCGCGCACAGCGCTTCGGCGCTGAAGGATCTGCTCGATGCGCTGGAGATCACCGGACGCGTACACCTGCTGGGCAATTCGCTCGGCGGCGGTACCGCGGTGCGATTCGCGCTGGACTATCCGGATCGGGCGGGCAAGCTGGTGCTGATGGGTCCGGGCGGGTTGAGCGTCAACCTGTTCGCACCGGATCCGACCGAGGGTGTGAAGAACCTCGCGAAGTTCAATTACGAGCCGACCAGGCAAAACCTGGAGGCGTTCCTGCGGATCATGGTCTTCGATCAGTCGCTGATCACCGACGAGCTGATCGATGAGCGCTTCGCCTCGGCGAGCACGCCCGAGGCGCTGGCCGCGACCAGGGCGATGGGAAAGTCCTTCGCCGGAGCCGACTTCGAGCAGGGCATGATCTGGCGCGACGCCTATAAGCTGCGCCAGCCGGTGCTGCTCATCTGGGGCCGGGAAGATCGAGTGAATCCACTCGACGGCGCGCTGGTCGCGACGAAGATGATTCCACGGGTGCAGCTGCACGTTTTCGGTGGTTGCGGGCACTGGGCCCAGCTGGAGAAGTTCGACGAATTCAACCGGCTGGCAACGGATTTCCTTGCCGGTGTGAAGGAGAAGTGATGGGTATTCGATCACTGGCGTATCTGCGCATCGAGGCCACCGATATGGCGGCCTGGCGCGAATACGGGCTCAAGGTACTCGGCATGGTCGAGGGCAAGGGCAGCAATCCCGAGGCGCTGTATCTGCGCATGGACGACTTCCCTGCTCGGCTCGTCATCTCGCCGGGCGAGAAGGATCAGCTGCAGGTCTCCGGCTGGGAGACTGCCAATGCCGCTGAGCTGCAGGATATTCGGAACCGGCTGGATGCGGCCGGGGTGCCGTTCAAGGAGGGCACCGCACAGGAGAAGGCCGATCGCCGGGTCCACGAGCTGATCTCGTTCGAGGATCCCTCGGGCAATACCCTCGAGGCGTTTCACGGTGCGGCACTGGAACATCGGCGCGTGGTCAGCCCCTACGGGCACCGATTCGTCACGGGCGAACAGGGACTCGGCCATGTGGTGCTCAGCACCAAAGACGATGCGGCCGCGCTGACCTTCTACCGCGATGTGCTCGGCTTCCGGCTGCGCGATTCGATGCGGCTGCCACCGCAAATGGTCGGGCGGCCCGCCGAGGGCGAACCGGCCTGGTTGCGCTTCTTCGGCTGCAACCCGCGCCACCACTCGCTGGCCTTCCTGCCCATGCCGACCCCGAGCGGCATCGTGCACCTGATGCTCGAGGTGGAGGGCTCCGACGATGTCGGGCTCTGCCTGGATCGCGCACTGCGCAAGAAGGTGAAGATGTCGGCGACGCTGGGCCGGCACGTCAACGACAAGATGCTGTCCTTCTATATGAAGACACCGGGCGGCTTCGACGTCGAATTCGGTTGTGAAGGTTTGGAAGTCGACGACACCGACTGGATCGCACGGGAATCCACCGCGGTCAGCCTCTGGGGTCACGACTTCACGGTTGGACAGCGGCAGCCGTGAGCGAGCGTCAGCGAGTAGACCGGACAACACAGCTGCATCGCATTACGGAGCCGAGCGCCAGCGAGGCGAGTTAATGCTCGACAGGGCGAGCGGGGAGACGATGACGACCGACGAATATCCGGCGATCGACGGGCGACAGTTCCGAAATGTATTGGGGCAGTTCTGCACCGGCATCACGGTGATCACCACCTTCGATGCCGACGCGGCCCCGATCGGGTTCGCCTGCCAATCCTTCGCCGCCCTCTCGCTGGACCCGCCCCTGGTGCTGTTCTGCCCGACCAAGACCTCCCGGTCCTGGGCGGCCATCGAACAGTCCGGCGGCTTCTGTGTGAACGTCCTCGCTGAGGAACAGCAGCAACTGTGCGCCCGCTTCGGTTCCCGCGAACCCGATAAGTTCGCCGACACCAAGTGGCACACCTCGGAACTGGAGCTCCCGCTCCTGGACGACGCCTTGGCCACCATCCAGTGCAAGGTGGACAGCGTCGTCGACGGCGGCGATCACTACATCGTGATCGGTCGGGTGCTGGCCCTGTCGGAGTCGACCAGCTCCGGCAGGCCGCTGTTGTTCTACCGCGGCCAGTACACCGCCATCGAACCGGATAAGACCGTCCCGGCTCCCTGGCGGCACGACCTGGAGCATTTCCTGACAACGACGACACTGGACACCTGGCTCTGAAAATGTGGCCCCGCCCGGAATCACCTGGGCGGGGCCATATTTCACTCCGCAGGACGCGTGCTGCGGAAGGTGAGGGCGACGACGAAGGTCAGCGCGGCGATGACCACGGCGCCGGCGAAGGCGGTGGTGATGCCGCTGACCAGGGCGTGGTGTGCCGAACCTCCGGCATCGCGGGCGGCGGTGCCGAAGATGGTGACCAGAATGGCGAGGCCGAGGGAGGCCCCGGTCTGCTGCAGGGTCTGCAGCGCGCCGCCCGCGGCACCGGCCTCGGTCGGCGCAACGCTCGACATGATGATCACATTGAGCGGTGAAAAGGCGAGGCCGATACCGCTTCCCATCAGGATCATGGCGATGAACAGCATCGGGAAGTAGGCGGTGTCGACGGTCAGCCGGGTCAGCAGCACCAAACCGGCCGCCATCAGCAGCGTGCCGATTACCGTCACCGGTTTCGGACCGAAGCGCGGCAGCAGCCGCGGGATCAGCCGGATCATGGTGAACATCATCAGCGCGGTCGGCATGAAGGCGAAACCCGTTGCCAGCGAGCTCAATCCGCGTACTTCCTGCAGATACTGGGTGAGGAAGAAGAACATCGACATACCGGCCATCGGGCCGAGGAACATATTGGCGTAGGCCGCGGCGCGATTGCGATCGACGAACAGTCGCAGCGGCAGCAAGGGCTGGGCCGTGCGCGTCTCGATGGTCAGGAACGCGATGATCAGTGCCGCGCCGACAGCCAGCCAGATATCGGTGCCTGCATCGCTCCAGCCGTGTGATGCGGCGCTGATGAAGCCGTAGACCAGGGCGGCGATGCCGCCGGTCGCGGTGACCGCACCGGGCAGGTCGAGGCGGGCGGGCTGACGCGCGCCATCCGGCAGATACCGCAGCGCGAGCACAACGACGGCCAGTCCGAAGGGCACATTGATGAACAGCGCGGAGCGCCAGGTCAGCCATTCGGTCAGCAGGCCGCCGACGACGAGCCCGATCGCGAAGCCCGCACTGGACATGCCGGAAAACAGTGCGAGCACCCGCATCCGGGCCTTGGGTTCACTGAATGTGGTGGTGAGCAGCGCGAGGGTGCTGGGACCGGCCATGGCCCCGCCGATGCCCTGCACCACACGGGCGATGAGCAGCCAGGTGGCCGACGGTGCCAGCCCGCCCGCCAGCGAGGCCAGGGTGAACAGGGCCGTACCGGCGATGAACAGGTTGCGACGGCCGAACAGATCACCGGCACGGCCGCCGAGCAGCAGTAGACCGCCGAAGACCAGGGTGTAGGCGTTCATCACCCAGGACAGGTTGGTCGCGCTGAAGTGCAGGTCGGTGCGGATGCGCGGCAGCGCGACATTCATCACGGTGATGTCGAGGATGATCATCAATTGGCAGGTCAGCAGCGTGACCAGCACGATGCCGGATCGGAGCCGACCGGCACTGGAGATTGCGGGCACACGGGTGTCCGCGGACATGGTGGTGGACAAAGAACGCTCCATCGAATGGGACTCAAACGGAGGGAGCCTCCGCTTCCGATAGAGCTATCATATGGAGGGTTCCTCCAGTTACGCAAGCCTATCTGGAGGGTCCTTCCGTTTTCCAGTGGAGGGAATATGGCAGCACCGTCGACGGGACGGCCGATGCGCGCGGACGCCCGGCGCAACTACGAGCGGATCATCACATCCGCTCAGGAGGCATTCGCCGAGCAAGGTCCAGACGCCCCGCTGGAAGAGATCGCCCGCCGCGCCGGAGTCGGCATCGGCACGCTCTACCGGCACTTTCCGAGCCGCGAGGTGCTGGTCGAAGCCGTATACCGTTCCAGCATCGAACAATTGAGCGCCCGCGCGCACGAACTGCTCGAAACCCAGTCGGCCGCTGCGGCTTTCGAAACCTGGTTGCGCGAGCAGGTGCAGTGGGTGATGGACAATCGCAGCCTCGCGACCACCATGAAGGCCGGTATGGACAAGGGCTCACCGACCTTCACCCTGTGTCGAACGTTGATCACGGATGCGGCGGCCGCACTGCTGCAAGCCGCACAGGATTCCGGCGATATCCGTCGCGATATCGAGCCGCGCGATCTGCTCAGATTCGGCCACGGGATCGGGGTCGCCTGCGAAACGGTCCCCGAGGCCGCCGGTCGCATGCTCGATGTGACGCTGGACGGTATGCGCCCGCCGAAGTGAGCACAGATCGTGGAAAGCCGAGGTGTCGCCCGGTGGTGCGCCCGGTAGGGCTCGAACCTACGACCCTCGGATTAAAAGTCCGCAGCTCTACCAACTGAGCTACAGGCGCATCGCGACCTCGACGGGAATCGAACCCGCGTCGTTCTGATCGACAATCAGAGTGCTCGACCAACAGAGCACGAGGCCATCGTGGTTTCTGAAGGATTCGAACCTTCGACACCTCGGGCTTCAACCGAGTGCTCTGCCAACTGAGCTAAGAAACCGTGGGACGAAAACCGTTGTGACGCAGATCGGAATCGAACCGACGTGGTCCCTGAATGAAAGTCAGGTTGCCCATACCAGCAGAGCAACTGCGCCGGAAATGCAGAAGGGCCGCTCCCCGGCATTTGCCTGGTGCGGCCCTGTGACACAAGAGATCTACGTCATGGACCGCAAGCCTTATCGGACGAAGTACTCTGCGAGCGAGCACTTTCCAAGGCAGCATCGAACAAGCGCGTACGCTCCTCGAATTTCGCCTTGGTGGTCATTGCCGGGTCCTTCCCTTGAACTTCGGTGTATCCAAGGTAAGCACGGCCCCGCACGATCGCAACCGAATTAATCGGCCACTCCTGCCCGAATTGGTCGCGGAGTCCGCTAGGTGAGCGACGTGCAGGAGTCGGCATCCGGCAATTCCTCTGCGAGGAAAACTGTTTGGGCCATCATCTTGAAGCCGGACATCTGTTCGCGGAAGACCTCGATGGACTCTTCCGGATGGACCGAGTCGATGACGGCGTGGGGACCGATGGCATTGAACTGATGGCTCACGCCGCGGGGGATCTGCATATCGACGAAGGAGCAGGGCGGGACGATCAGGTTGTATCTGGTGCGGTGCAGACCGGGCGGGGTGTCGGGTAGATCGTCCTCGAATTGATTGGGCGCGAAGGGCGTAACGCCTTCGACGTCGGTTACGCGGAACGGCGAGAGGCTGCTCACCCGGATGTGGGTGTCCGGACCGGTCATCATGCGGACGAAGCGCAGGCCGGTGTGCAGATGCATGCGCGAGCAGATGCCGCGTTCCTCGGCATTGTAGAAGTCCATGATGTAGCGGTCGGCGAAGAAGCCGTCGAAGGGCGACTCGATCATGTAGACGTCGCCCTCTTCGAAGGTCTGCGAGCGGATGATGCCATCCGCGTCGGGGACGGTCGCGGCGCGGCTTGCCTTCGCGTTCCGGACGATCTGGGCGAAGGCCTGGACGACGACCGCGGCGACCTCCGCGGGGAATTGTGCGACGGGTGTGACGACATTGCATCCCGCGGCGACGAATTCGGCCAGATCGTGGATCTCGTTCTCATCGTCCGCGTGGTGCTTGATTCGGGGATCGGACATGCGGCTCCTACTTCAACTCACGGCCCGACTTCGAAGGACCGCAACCACAACTCCAGCGACAGCACCAGCCACAATTTGCCACCCTGCCGAGGCAGCAGCGCACCGTCGCCGCGCAGCCACGAGCGGATGGTGTCCTCACGAAACAGGCCGCGCGCCCGTGCGGACGAGCCGAGTAGCAGGTCGTGCCCGAGATCGCGCAGCGGCCCGGAAAGCCACTGCTGCACCGGAACTCGCATACCGCTCTTCGGGCGGTCCACGATGGTCGCCGGAAGTAGATCGCGCACAGCCTGTTTGAGAATCCACTTTTCGCTGGTACCGGCCAGCTTGAACCGGCCTGGGACACGGAAGGCGTGGTCGATGACGGCGCGGTCGAACAACGGTGCACGACCCTCCAAACTGCTTGCGGCGGTGAGTCGTTCGACCTTGGTGAGGATGTGGTGCGCGCCTTTGGTGCGCAGGTTGGTGTGCAGCAGTTGGTTCAGCAAGCTGGTCATCCGGCCCTGGCGCAGGTAGGGCGAGAGCAGGGCGGTCAGTGGCGGTGCGTCTGCCAGTGCGGTCAGGACGTCGGGGCTGAGTAGTACCGGCAGATCGCTGTAGCACTTGCGGTAGCTGTCCAGATAGGCCAGCGCTCTCGCGTCCGGAGACGGGTCGTCGCGAGATAATTCGAAGATCAGCATCGGCAGGTTCTTGGGGCCGCCGAAGACCGGATCACCGCCCTCGCCGTTGAGCACGACCCGAATGCCATCTGCGGCAACGGCTTCCGCAAGCATCAGGTTGGGTACGGTGAGCGGGTCGCCGACCGGGCAGTCCAGTAGCGAGACAGTCTCCGCCAATCGCGACGCGACCGTTTCACCTGGCACGGTGAGCACTCGATGTTCGGTATTGCAATGTGTGGCAACGAGCCCGGAGTACGCGAGTTCGTTCGGGGTGGTCCCGCCGAAGCTGATGGAATACGAGCGCACGCGCTGATCGTGCAGTTTGGCGGCGAGGGCGGTGACAAGACTGCTGTCGATGCCGCCGGAGAGCAGGACACCGACCGGCTCGCCCGCGGGCAGTCGTCGGGCGACCGCGTCCTCGAGCAATTCGCGGAGTTCGAGTGCGTGGTCGGCGGCCGATCGATTGTCCTCGACTTCCATTGGCTCCCAGTAGGTTTCCTCGGTCATCGAGCCGTCGCCGCGCAGACGAACACAGCGTCCCGGCAGGACCTCGTGGATGCCGCGCAGCAGCGTCTCGGTTCCCGGCAGGTAGGCGAAGGTGAGGAAGGAGCGAACCGCGGGTAGATGCAGACCGGTCCGCAGGCTGGGCCATCGGTGCAATGCGCGTAGCGATGTGGATGCGGCCCAGCCTTTGCCCGCGCGTGCGTGGAATAGCGTGCGGGTGCCGACGTGATCGCGGATCAGTACCAGGTCGTCGCCGTCGGCGATGGCGAGTGCGAACATGCCGTCGGCGGCGGCGATTCCGTCGAGTCCGAGACGGGCGTAGCAGTGCAACAGCAGTTCAGCGTCGGCGCAGTCCGGCGGCGAGTCCGTACCGAGTCTTGCGCGCAGCTGTGCCGCATTGAACAGCGTGACCTCACCTACGGCCGTCAGCTCACCAACAGTCCAGGGACCTGACGCGATGCCCGGACCATCGAGTAACCCCAGCGCATAACGACCGGTCACCGACACCGGATCGCCGCCGACCGCCCGCACCTGCCCGGCCGGATCGTCCGGCGTCGAGAACGCACACCAACGAGACATCTTTTCCCTCAGCCGAAATCGCCGCCGTCGTCCCCGCCGTCATCATCCCAACCGCCGTAATCGCCGCCCCCGTCGCTGGAACCGGACGACTGCGCGGCCGCCTGGCGGCGCAACTCCTCCTCTTCCACCGCACTCATCGCACTCGGCGGCATGACCAGCGCGCCGAGCAGCGCACCGCCCGCCACCGCAGCCAGAATGCCGCCGAGCCGACCACCGAACGAGGACCGATTGACGGTCAACGCTCCGTCACCCCAGAGCGTCCGCCCGAACCCCGCCTCCCTGCCATAAACCACGGATCCGTTGTGGTACGTACGCTTCACGATCTTCGGCCCGAGCCCCTCATCGGTCCCCGAGTTACCCCGATCATCGCGCCAGGAGACCACCCCCTGTGCACCACGCGTCCGCCACTCCTGACGCCCATCGGCATACCGCCGATGCACAGACCCGTCAGCAAGCAACTCATCGGTATACGTAATCTGCCGATGCTCCGGCACAGCAATTCCCTTTCATGCAGCGGGCCAAGTCATGAAGCCCGTGGTTCGGGCGCGGCGCAGTTCGGGCACACCGGTGCGAGGTGGGCGAACCTCGCGGACGAGGCGGTGCACGGTGCGCAGTAGCGATGCCGGGCGCACCGCTTCGATTTCGACGAACCGGCCGCGCCGTAGCCATGCGCGTTCCCATGCGTCCAACTGCGCTGCCTGAGCGCGCGGCACGTCGCACGCACGCGAATCCACGTGCGTCGCCCGAGCACTCGAGGCCGAGTCGGGGCGCAGAACATGGCGCTCGCTCGATTGGACCTGCGCCGATTCAGTACTCGACTCAGGGTCGTGCGACTCTGCACGATCCAGCCAATCCACGGACGGGATCTGAGCACTCGACTCCGAGCGGTGAAACGCTTCGCGCTCCCGCGGATCGATCTGCGTGGCAACGGCACTCGACATCGCGCCCCGGAGGTGGATCAGGTGCAAGGTGCCTGCTTGACGGGGGCGCAGGCCCAGCGGGACTACTCGTACGCCCTCCGGAATCTCGGTCAGGTCTGCCAGCCGGGCTGGGAAGGTGAGGCCGTGGAGGCTTGCGTCGTGCAGGAGGTAGATGGTGCCGTCGACTCGGGCGAGCATTTCGGCGATGCCAGGGTCGAGGGGGAGTTCGGACGCGCTGAGGACCGGGCAGGCGGATTCCATGGGTAATCCGTTGGCGCGCAGCATTTGTGCGATCGCGTCGGACTCGCAGACGAGTAGGCGGGGCAGGCCGTAGTCGAAGAGGTCGGGTTCGGGGGTGTGGAGTCCGGCGCGGATGGTTCGGGGTGGAGTCGGTGTCAGTAGGCGCGGGAACTCTCGGCGCTCGAGAACGGTGCGGAATGTGGCGTAGCTCAGTGGTGCGGGGACCGTGAAGGCGAACCGGCGCGGCGCTCGATGCGTCGGCATAAGTAGGCGGCAGACCTCGTAATAGAGCTGACGCTCGGTGAATCGGATGCCGCTCGGGGCGGCGGCGCGGTCGGCCGCGATGCGGAGCAGCCGATCGAGCATGTGCTGCTTCACCGGGTCGGCCACGTGAGGAAACCTACCTCGCGGGCGCGGCGGCGATCCGGATCGGCCGCATCCTCGATCCGCTCGATCGCCCGTTCCAGCACTATCAGCAGCTTCGCGGGCGGAATCGCGGCGATCGGCGACCACCAACCCTCGGCGAGCCATTCGATCTCCGCCGCCGATAACGGCTCACCATGCAGGAATGCGGTGTCCTGCGGCCGTGACTCCCGCAACCGCAGCGCCGACGCATTGGCCAGTACCGCACGCGGTGACAGGCCGACCACCACGGCCCGGTTCCCGAGTGCGACGCGAGCCTTCCCGGCCAGCGCAATGCCGGGCAGGCTCGCATCGTGCAGCACGATCACCGGCACATCCGGGGGCAGCTGCTCGATGCGGTCGGTCAACGCCATGGCCCAGGTCTGCGACACATTGTTTGCGGCAAGGCAGGCGAGCACGCTGCGATCCGGGCACAACACCGCGAATCGCGGCCGGTCCACAGCCGGTGGCCGCACCAACCCCTCGTCGACCGAGCCGGGCGGCGGGCCACCGTAAATCGGCGTCCACCGACCGACCACATCCCGGCGGAAGATGTCGTATGACACCGGCATTCGCACTGTGGCCCGGCTCAGGAACCACGGCCGCGCCGCGCCGATTCCGACGATGGCCAGCGCAAAAACCAGCGCGCCGAGCAGCAACACCACACCCGGCGGCGCCGCGCCGCTCACCATCAGGAAAAAGGCGACCACCACAATGGCCACCCCGACTCCGATACGCACCCGCTTGAATACGCGCGCCACATCCGGAACCTTCTTGCGTCCGGCCGCATACCAGAGCTGCACCAGGGTGTACCGCAGTCCGCGCCCGTCACCGAGCCGCTCGGCGAGCTTGCGCATCCGGATATCGTGCAGCCCGAGCGGACTTTCCTTCGGTTCGAGCGCGAATTCCCGCTTACACGTCGAACAGCGCCGACCGCCGCGCTCCTTGCGCAACAGGTTCGCATTGCAATGCGGACAGATCACAATTCATGATCGCCGATGCCCCCACCCATCCGCGACCCCCGAATTCGAATGTTCACCTGCCGCATACCCAGTGCGACAGCTCGCTCGCCGCCATGCTGAACATTTGGGTCGATGTGCTCCGGGGCGAGAGCCGGGTCTGTTCGCCGAACGGGTCGAGCCGCGTCCGTAGCCGCGAAAAGGCCGCGACCGGTTCGGTCGCGGCCTTTTCGGAGAAGGATCAGGCAGAGACAGACGCCTCACGCTGAAGTTCGAGTGCGATATCGATCAACTGGTCTTCCTGCCCACCGACCAACTTGCGCTTACCGGCCCGCACCAGCATTTCGGCGGCCGAAACCCCGTAGCGCTCGGCCTGACGCTCGGCATGCTTCAGGAAGCTGGAGTACACACCCGCATAGCCCATCATCAGAGACTGGCGGTCCAGCAGGCATTCCTGCGGCATGACGGGCCGCACCACATCTTCGGCCGCATCGGCGATCGCGAAGAAATCGATGCCGGTCTTGATACCGAGCTTGTCGCAGACACCGACGAACGCCTCGACGGGCGTATTGCCCGCACCCGCGCCGAATCGCCGTGCGCTGCCGTCGATTTGCTTCGCACCGGCACGAACCGCATAGATCGAGTTGGCAACCGCCAGATCCAGGTTTTCGTGACCGTGGAAGCCGACCTGGGCGTCATCGCCGAGTTCGGCGACCAGCGCCGCCACCCGGTCCGAAACCTGTTCGAGCACAAGTGCACCCGCGGAGTCCACCACGTAGACGCACTGGCATCCGGCATCGGCCATGATGCGCGCCTGCTTGGCCAGCGCCTCCGGCGGCTGGGTGTGCGACATCATCAGGAAGCCGACGGTTTCCAGCCCCAGCTCCCGCGCGAGACCGAAGTGCTGGATCGATACGTCCGCCTCGGTGCAGTGCGTGGCGATGCGGCAGATCGACGCGCCGTTGTCCTGGGAGATCTTGATGTCCTCTTTGACGCCGACGCCGGGCAGCATGAGGACCGCGATCTTGGCCTGCTTCGCCGTTTCCGCGGCGATCTTGACCAGCTCCTGCTCGGGAGTGTGCGAGAAGCCGTAGTTGAACGACGAGCCGCCGAGGCCGTCGCCGTGCGTCACCTCGATGACCGGCACACCGGAGCCGTCGAGCGCTGTCACGATATTGCGTACATCGTCGGCGGTGAACTGGTGGCGCTTGTGATGGGAACCGTCACGCAGCGATGTGTCGGTGACGCGGATGTCGAGTTCTGCGGAATATGCCATGGTTGAGCTCCTTTACACCCGGGCCGACAGAATCTGGGATGCCATGACCTCGCCGACCTGGGTGGCAGCCGCGGTCATGATGTCGAGGTTGCCCGCGTAGGGCGGCAGGAAATCGCCGGCGCCCTCGACCTCCACGAACACCGAAACCTTCGCCATTCCACCGGAAACCACCGACGGCGGGTCGAATTGCGGCTCGTTCAGCAGCCGGTAGCCGGGCACGTACTTCTGGATGTCGGCGACCATCCGATGAATGGAATCCGCGATCGCATCGGTATCGGCATCCTCGGGAATCGCGCAGAAAATGGTGTCGCGCATGATCATCGGCGGTTCGGCGGGGTTCAGAATGATGATGGCCTTGCCGCGCTGCGCACCACCGATGGTCTCCACACCACGCGAGGTGGTCTTGGTGAACTCATCGATATTGGCGCGGGTGCCCGGTCCGGCGGACACCGACGACACCGAAGCGACGATTTCGGCGTAGACCACCGGCACCACGCGCGATACCGCCGCGACGATCGGAATGGTGGCCTGACCACCGCAGGTGATCATATTGACGTTCGGCGCATCGAGATTCGCGCCGACCAGATTCACCGGCGGCACCACGGCGGGCCCGACCGCGGCGGGCGTGAGATCGACCGCGCGAATTCCGGCCTCGGCGTATTTCGGAGCGGCCGCCCGATGCACATATGCCGAGGTCGCCTCGAATACCAGATCCGGCAGTTCCGGCTGCGCGAGCAACCAGTCCACGCCCTCGTGCGAGGTTTCCAGCCCGAGCCCGCGGGCGCGCTTCAAACCCTCGCTCTCCGGGTCGATTCCGATCATCCACTTCGGTTCCACCGTGGTGGAGCGCAGCAGTTTGTACAGCAGATCGGTGCTGATATTGCCGGATCCGACGATCGCGGCGGTGACGGTCCCCGTTTCGGACACGGCCAGCCTCCTATTTGAATTGCAAACGGACAGAACCGAGTCCGGCGAACTCGGCGTGGAACGAATCGCCCGCGCGGGCATCGATGGCGCGGGTGCAGGAACCGGGCAGCACAATGTCGCCCGCCTTCAACCGCACCCCGAAACTGGCGACCTTGCGCGCCAACCACGCCACCGCGATCACCGGATCGCCGAGCACCGCATCGCTGCGCCCCTCCGCGACCACCTCACCATTTCGGGTGAGCACGGCGTCAATGGCCTTGATATCCAGCTCTTTCGGCGCAACCCGCGCCGCACCGAGCACGAAACCGGCCGAGGACGCGTTATCGGAAATGGTGTCGGCCAGCCCGATCTTCCAGTCCTTGATCCGCGAATCGATCAGTTCGATGGACGGCGCGTAGGCGACCGTCGCGGCGAGCACATCGGCCTCGGTGCATTCTTCGCCGGGCAGATCCGCGCCGAGCACGAATCCGACCTCGACCTCGACTCGCGGAATCAGATAGCGTGAGGTCTCGACCGGAACATCCTCGAAGACCTCCATATCCGCGAGCAGATGACCGTAATCGGGTTCGTCCACACCCATCATCTGCTGCATGGCCAGCGAAGAAAGTCCGACCTTGTGCCCGACCACCTTCGCGCCGTTGTCGAGTTTGCGCCGGATATTGATCAGCTGGATCTCGTAGGCGTCGACGACATCGATATCGGGATGCCTGGCGATGAGTGGGTCGATGCCGACCCGATCGCGTTCGGCGGCCTCGAGTTCATCGGCCAATTCGATTCGTACCGCGTCGGACAGCACGCTAGTTTCCTTCCACTGTTGTCGCTTCGGGCACCGCTGCCCGCGAAAGCACTTCGGCGCCTGCCGCGAATCTGCCCGCACGCCGACCGGAGAAAATGCAGTCAGCCAGGGACAATCCACTGACATAGGAGTCCGAGCAGATACCGACCGCCGTCCGGCCGGCCGCGTACAGGCCGGGAATATCGGTTCCGGCAGTGGATTTCACCGCCCCGGTGTCCTCATCGACGACGACTCCGCCGAGGGTGAGCATCGGGCACGGATTGACGACGCTCGGTTTGATACCCACATCCAACAACCAGAACGGCCCGGCCCCCACCGTTTTGGTGAATTCGGCGGGCTTGCCGACCGGATCGGGCGCACCGTTCGCGATCGCGGCATTGTGCTCGGCGACGGTGGCACGCAATCCGTCGGCATCGATACCGGCCTTCGCCGCAACGGCATCCAAAGTTTCGCCGCGCACAGCATTGCGCCGCATGGCCTCGAACTGTCCGCGCTGGAACCAGGCCGATTGCGTCCGAATCTGTGAGATCGCGGTGCGCATCAGTCCGTCGTCGGCGAGCAGCCAACCCTTGCCGCCGTGTTCGGTGATCAATGCGTGGCCGACCGCGGCACCGTAGCGGGTCTCATCGATGACCCGGCGACCTTCCGCATCGACCAGCACGGAACCGGTAAATGCACTGGGCGGCAAGATGAATCGCCACGCCGAAATATTGCCCATCCGATCGGTCGCCGCACCGACCTGCTCGGCCATCCGGATGCCGCTGCCGTCATCACCGGTGGTGCCGAGCGCGAGTCCGCCGCGGTATTGCGGCCCGTACTCCCGCAACATCTCCCGATTCGCGATGAATCCACCCGCGCTGAGCACGACACCGCTACGGGCCTGAATCCGAATTCTCGTGCGGTACCTGCGATCGAGCTTCGCGAGCTGACGCTCCATGGCCTTGCGCAGCGGCGGATAGTAAATGCCCGGCTTGGCAGCGATTTTCGCCATGCGGGTGTAGCGATCCCGGACCCGGCCGGGGGCGTCGCGCAGTGACTCGCATTCGACCCCGACCACGGTGCCGTTGTCATCGGTGATCAATCGTGTTGCCTGCGTGAGAGTTTCCACTCGAACCCCGCGTCGCGACGCCGAGGCGGCGAGCGGACCGGTGAGCTTCTTCCCGGACGTGCCCTTGCCCTTGACCCGGTGTCCGCGCTGCGCGGGCGTCGCGACCTCGCGGCCGTAACCGGAGACCTCACTACCGGAGTAGTAGAGGTAGTAGCTGTCATTCGGATAGGACGTCTTGTAAGGACACAGCGATGCCTCGAACGGCACACCGTGCCCCTTCAGCCATTCGATCAGCTCCGGACTCTCGTCCACGAACCGCCGCAGCGTCTCGGGCGTGACCGCCGTGCCGACCTCACGCTCGAGATAGGCCAGCATCTGCTCCGGCGTATCGCGCACCCCCGCCTCGTGCTGCACCGAGGTGCCACCGCCCGCGTAGATGATGCCGCCGGACAACGCCGACGCCCCGCCACCGGCGAAACGCTCCAGCACCAGCACCTGCGCACCCGCCTCGGTCGCTTCCAGCGCGGCCGCGGCCCCCGCCGCGCCGTAGCCGACGACGACCACGTCGGCGGTCAGGTCCCATTCGCCGCTAGCGACTGCTTGCAGGTCGCTCGAAACAACGCCGCTGGCGACTGCTTGCAGGTCGCTCGAAACAACGCCGCTGGCGACTGCTTGCAGGTCGCTCGAAACAACACCGCCCATGTACATCACTCCGGTCAGAAACTGAAACAAGTTTTCTCGACGAATGGAACATCGAGCGCGTCTTCTGCCACTCAACATAGACCAAATGCGGTCCCATTCTATAACGTGTTCTACATGACTGATCCGGTTAATGATCCGCACAGCTACGATGTAGTGGTGGTCGGCAGCGGTGCCGCCGGGATGACCGCCGCCCTCGCCGCCGCCCACCATGGGCTGAGCGCGGTGATCATCGAGAAAGCCGCGCACTACGGCGGGTCGACGGCACGCTCCGGGGGTGGCGTGTGGATCCCCGGCAACAAGGCACTGAAGGCCTCCGGTCGTCCCGATGATCGCGAGGACGCCCGCACCTACCTGCACAGCATCATCGGCGACGTGGTGCCCAAGGACCGGATCGACACCTACATCGACCGTGGTGCGGAGGCCTTCGACTTCGTCCTCGACCACACCCCGCTGAAGATGAAGTGGGTGCCCGGCTACTCCGACTACTACCCGGAGGCCCCGGGCGGCCTCGGCCAGGGGCGTTCGTGCGAGCCCGCGCCGTTCAACGCCAAGATCCTCGGCGAGGAGCGGTTCAACCTGGAGCCGCCGTATGCCAAGGCCCCGCTCAATGTCGTCGTCATGCAGGCCGACTTCGTCCGGCTCAACCTGATCCGTCGCCATCCGAAGGGCATCATGCGGGCCATGCGGGTCGGCGCCCGCACCTACTTCGCCAAGTGGACCGGCAAGCACATCCTCGGCATGGGGCAGGCGATCATCGCCGCCATGCGCAAGGGGCTCATCGACGCGAATGTGCCGCTGCTGCTGAACACTGCGCTGACCGAGCTGATTGTGGAGAACGGCGTGGTCACCGGCGTCGAGGCCGAGCACAACGGGGAGACCGTGCGGTTCACCGCCAAATACGGTGTGGTGCTCGGTAGCGGCGGATTCGAGCACAACGCCGAAATGCGCACCAAGTACCAGCGCCAGCCCATCACCACCGAGTGGACCACGGGCGCGGCCGCCAATACCGGCGACGGCATCAATGCCGGTATGGCAGCCGGCGGCGCGGTCGACTTCATGGAGGATTCCTGGTGGGGGCCTACCATCTTCAAGGGTGGAAAGCCGTGGTTCGCGCTGGCCGAGCGGAATCTGCCCGGCACCATCATGGTCAACGCCGACGGTAAGCGATTCGGAAATGAGTCCGCTCCTTACGTCGAGGCTGTGCACACCATGTACGGCGGCGAATACGGGCAGGGTGAGGGTCCGGGCGAGAACATCCCCGCATGGTTGGTGTTCGACCAGCGCTACCGGAACCGCTACATCTTCGCCGGACTGCAGCCTGGTCAGCGGTTTCCGTCCCGCTGGATGGAAAACAACCTGATTGTCAAGGCCGATAGCCTCGCGGAGTTGGCCACCGAGATCGGCGTGCCCACCGAGAATCTGACATCGACCGTCGAGCGGTTCAACAAGTTCGCCGAGACCGGTAAGGACGAGGATTTCGGCCGCGGCAACAGCCACTACGACCGGTACTACGGCGATCCGACCGTGAAGCCGAACCCATGCCTGGCCGGGCTCGTGCAGGGTCCGTTCTACGCGGCCAAGATCGTGCCGGGCGACCTCGGCACCAAGGGTGGCCTGGTCGCCGACACCGCCGGGCGGGTGCTGCGCGAGGACGGCACCGTGATCGAGGGTCTGTACGCCTCCGGCAATAGCGCGACCCCCGTAATGGGTCATACGTATGCGGGCCCCGGCGCGACCATCGGCCCCGCGATCACTTTCGGCTACCTGGCGGTATTGGATATCGCCGAGCGCAAGAAGCAGCAGTCGGCCGAGGCCACCGCCGAGGCATAGGCGTGGCGTGGCGTCTCACGGAGCGGACGCCACCTTGCCCGCCGCGGGCCGGCCGCCGCACGATCGATCCGAGGCGATTGCCATATTGGGGTCTCGGCTCGCTGGGATACGCCCACGACAGGTCGCTCGCATGGCGCGGGCGATCTGTCCACAAGCATTCACAAGGAGTTTCAATGATCGTGTCAAGCCGCAGCGCTGATCGGGGTTGGTGCCTCGATAGCGAAGGTGCGGTTGTCGCGGATCAGTGCCCAGATGACGT
>NZ_JBVJLS010000035.1:0-87081 GCF_055584605.1 Nocardia sp. NPDC102475
GCACCCACCACCCGGTGGCCTGCGGGACCAACTGAACACGGAACGAAATCACCTGGGCTCAATTCCGGGTGGTCTCGTCATCGGGGACCGCTCACCACCATCCCTATGATTCAGAGCATCGGGTGCCAGGCCGTACGTGTGATGGCGTTGTGCGCATCAGCTCTTAAGCGGAAGTGAACTTTCGAAGCGCACGCCTCAGCAAGCCCGGGCCGCCAACCCGGACAGGCAGAACCTGCCGCACCCGAAGTGACGGCACATCGTCCCACTAACGAAGAAGTGTGGCGCGCAATGCAATTACGAGCACGCTTCGACTCTAGACCAGGTTCGTGGGCCGCCGCCGACATGGATCATTTCGCCTGTAATGAAGCTCGCTGCGCGGCTGGCGAGGAACAGGATCGTGTACGCGACTTCATGTGGGCGACCGGGACGCCCTAGCAGTACGCGGTCCCCTTGGTCTTCTGGGTCTCGGCCGAGCATTTCCATCCCTTTGACGAATCCTTCGGATGCCACAACGCCTAGCACGACACCATTTACCCGGATGTTTTCGGCTGCGTATTCCGCGGCAAGGTTCTCGGTGAGACTGTTGACACCGGCCTTGGCCGCGGCGTACGGAGCGTGATTTGGCATCGCACGCCAGCTTGCAGTGGATGACACGTTGACTATGGCGCCGGCGCCTTCACGAGCCATATGCGGAGCAGCGAGGCGAGACAGATTCCATACACTCGTGAGATTCAAGTCCAGCATGTTATGCCAGTCCTTTTCGCGCCAGACCCCGTCCTGCGCCGGCTTGCTACCGCCTGCGTTATTCACGAGAACATCGACGCGGCCGTACTCCTGCACTGCACGATCGATGAGCGCTTCGCAGTCCTCGACCCTCCGCACATCGGTTTTGACAGCCGTTGCACGTCCGCCGAGTCCTTCGATCTCGTTGACTGTCTCTTTGAGAGGCAGACTGCGGCGGCCAGCAACGACTACATTCGCCCCCCTGGCGCTGAGGATCGTGGCGGTGGCTTTTCCCACTCCCGTTCCGCCGCCAGTGATAACGGCCACGGTGCCCCTCATGTCGAACGGGTCAGCCGACGAACTCTGCACTGTATGGACTCCTCTATATCGGGGGCGCGTGAAAGTGAAGGCGCCGTGCAACAACGCTTGGGATCAAGCGACGGACGGCGAACACGTGACTCGAGCGAGACGTGATGACGCTGCTCTACAGACCAACTGTTCGTGCGGCCACCCTCGGACGGGTAGTGTTATTGTCACACTGCGAGTGACTTTGTGTCAATCAAGCAGCTGGCGATCGGGCTGCGCGTATGAGTCTCTTGGCGATTGTGTTCTTGAGGATTTCGTTCGATCCACCAGCGACCTCATACGCCTTGGCGTCGCGAAAGTAGCGGCCGAACGGAGACGTCTCCTGAGTGCCGCGCGCGCCGCAGACCTGAACGGCCATACCCGCTACTTGCGTCGCCAGCCGAGCAGCCACCAACTTCGCGGATGACGACGAACGTTGGTAGTCCGTGTTGTCATCTAGGTCGCGAGCGGCCTCGTAACACAGCAACCGTGCTGCGTCGATGTCGGCGGCCGCCTCGGCGAAGTACCACTGGATTCCCTGCAGGTCGAGGATCTTGCCGCCGAAAGCCTCTCGGGACCTGACGTGCTCGAAGGCGTCGTCGAAGGCGGCCCGGGCAATACCGAGCGAGATCCCGGCGGCGAGCGTCCTGCTGTTGGAAAGCGTCACCATTGCCTGCTTGAGTCCCTGACCTTCGACCCCGATCAGCGCGTCCTGAGGCACCTCGACCTCGTCGAGGATCAGATTCACGTGCGGGCCATTGCGCAGCCCAAAGGTCTCGGCCTCGCGCGTCTCCCGGGTCGAAACGCCGTGAGCATCTCGTTCGACAGCGAAGGCTGATACACCCACGGGGGTCTCCGCCAGTACGACGAAGAAATCGGCGGCCGAACCCGATGTGATGAATGCCTTTTCGCCCTTGATGACCCAGCCGCGGTCGGTCGGATGCGCCTTGGTGTCGAGCGATGTGATGTCGCTGCCGCGACCGCTTTCGGTTAGTGCATACGACGCCCGTAGTCCTTGGGCGTATCGGGGCAGGACGCGCTCCTTGAGGCTCTCGGTCCCGTACAGCTCGATGATCTTGCTGCTCTGCAGGATGGTGATCAGCGAGACGCCCAAACTGGCGCTCGCGGCTCCTAGTTCTTCGAATACTGCGAGAGCATCAACCATCGATGTACCACCGCCGCCGTAGCGAGCCGGCAGGGTCATGGTGTTCCATCCGCGCTTGGCTGTCGCTGCGACCAGTTCGATGGGATAGACATCGTCGTTGTCGATCTGGTCCGCAACTGGTCGCACGACTTCTTGGGCAAAGGTGCGAGCTGGAGCTGCAACCTCATGGGGGGCGAGGTATTTCCAGAAACTCATATGTCTTGACCTTTCGTGTGAGTGCTCAAAGGACCATGGCCAGGCCTCTCAGCCCAGCAACAACCGCCGACCGTTCTCGACCAGGATCTGACGGGCGATGCTCTCACCGGCAGCTTTCTCTAGAGATCGGAGCCATTTCGGCATCGCCTCTGCCGCACCCGGATGATCCGCATGTCCGAGATCGGCCCCGAAGGCAAGAAGCTCTGCCGGGTACTCCGAAACGAGCTGCTGGCTCGAGTCGGCGGGCGCCCCCAGGAGGTCCGGGAGGATGCCGAGCTCGAGGTATGCATCTACCTCCCGAAGTCGTTCTGCCGCATCGTCGTTCCAGCCCAAGAAGGACATCTTCGGGTGATTCACCAGCAATCTGCGTGCGCCTCGTCGATGGGCGATCTCGAAGAGTTCGGCAGTTTCCTGGGCCGACAGATGCCCACTGGCCAGGACCAGGTCGTGCTCAATCGCCACGTCGAGGACGTCGTACCATTCCGGTCTGAGTGCGCCCTCGCTGAACACTTGTACCAGTCCCAACTCAAAGCCCTTGTGAACACTGAGCTCAGGATTGGCGGCGCCCGCCTTGTGTGTGGCCGACGAGACGGTGGGCATCCACATCACTCGGCCGCCCAGTCGTGCTGCCACCTCGACGGCTTCGGGGTTTGCACCTCCCACAGGTGTGTTCAGGACAATCCCGCCGTAGACATCCGGGCCGGCCAGGCATGCGCGCTCGACAGTTGATCCTTCGTGTGCCTTCAGCACCACCACGCTGCACCCGAGCTCCTTCTCGAGCGCGACGGTAGAACGATCGTCGCCATGTCGGGGCAAGAGACTCGGAGAAGCATGAGCATGCAGATCTACCATTCCCTGCGCCCACGCAGGGACCTGCGCTTTCAGCTCATTTGTGTCCACGACGTCACCTCCTGCTGATGAAGCAACCGTCGCTGGGACTTGCCGGCTGCAGCGTCGCGAGGAATGGACGCCACCTGCGCGATCCAGCTAGGTCTCATGAAGGCCGGAAGGGTCGCCGACACGGTTCGAAGATGTTCCATCGGCAGCTCATCCGCCACGACAAATAGAACAAGCTCATCGTCCACGAGATCGCCCGGCCGCTTCCACAGTGCCAGATCTTCCAGCTGCGCGACCTTCCCGAACTGTTCTTCCACATACGGGATCGGAACGAATTCACCCTTGACCCGAATGCTTTCCGCTGCCCGCTCGAGAAAGACCAGATCACCGTTCGGCGTGCGACGGCCGAGGTCACCGGTCGCGAACCAGCCCTCGTTGTCCACCGCGACGCTGACGCGTCCCGCGCCGAAGTAGCCGGCGAACAACGTGTGCGGGGCGCGTTCGCGAACCTGGATCTCCCCCTCCTCCGTGATGCGGTCCTCCACGTCACCGCGCGGGGTACCTCCATGCCGTGACGCGTCGTCGGGAATGTCGTCACCAAGGCGCCACTGGTGCAGATGACTGACGCCCGCGGCTTCGGTGGAGCCGTAGCCCGAAACTGCTTGTCCGATGCCAAAGCGGGTCATGAACTCGCGGTCGGCATAGAACATCGTCCGGACTGCATGTCCGTCCGCGTCGGCGCCGGTGGTGGCCCGTTTGAGGATCTCGACGGGTGGCGCGTGCAGGGCGAGCGCGGTGATGGCGTGCTCTCGGACATCGGGCCAGAATCCGCGGGCGGAGAACTTCCGGACCGTTAGGGCATCGGCGCCAGCGGTGAGGGCGCCGACGATGCCGTATCCCAAGGGGTTGATGTGGAAGAGCGGGAGTGGGGCGAGCATTCGGTCTTTGGGAGTGAGGCCGAGGCTCTCCGACATTGCGCGCCCGAGCCGCAGGAAATACATATGTGTCTGCGCGCAGAACTTCGGCACGCCAGTAGTCCCGGAGGTGTGCATGAACGACGCGATCGCGCTCGGATCGACGGAGAGGCCGGGACAGTCGTCAGGGTCACCGTCCACCCAGGTAGTCACCTGTTTCAACGACCACACGTAACGGTTACCGGCGAAGCTGGTGTCCTCGGCATCGGTGATCACCAGGCGCGGGTCCAAGATCTCAATCATCTGGGCCAGCAATTCGGACGGATACGTGGGGTTGATCAACGCGACGGGGATACCGGCGAGAAGGCAGGCTTGCCAGACAACTAGGTAATCGGTGGACGAGGACGCCACTAGTGCTACTCGATCCGGCGCCGCTAGTCCGAGATCACGCATCTGTGCAGCTCCCCCAGCTGCACGCCGGAGAGCCACATCGAGGGTCACCTGGTCGTCAACGGTTCCCAGTCTCAGATCCGGGCGTTCCTGCGCGCGCCGCATCAACAGTGCGGCCAGATTCTCAGGCATAAGGTTCCTACCCCGTCAGTTTCATTGCGCGACCTACGATTTCGCGCATTACCTCGTTGGAGCCTGCGTAGATGCGTTGGACCCTGCCGTCGCGCCACAACCGCGCGATTTCGTACTCGTTCATGTATCCGTAGCCACCGAACAGCTGCAGGCATCGGTCCAGTACGTCGAACTGACGTTCCGTGACCCAAAACTTGACCGCCGCCGCGTCTTCGGCGGACAGGTGCCCAGCGTTGACTTCCAGGATCATTCGGTCCACCCACGCCTGAGCGGCCATTGTGTCGGCCAGCACGTCGGCCATGGTGAAGCGGGTGGCCTGAAGGTCGCCCAGTCCAGCGCCGAAGACCTTGCGATTGCGGACATGTTCTGTCGTCAGCTCGATCGCGCGGCGCATCGAAGCCACCGCGACGATGGCTGCGGTGAGGCGCTCCTCGGCGAGATTGGTCATCAAATGGTAGAAGCCGCGGTCGAGTTCGCCGAGCAAGTTCTCGGCTGGGACACGGACGTCGTCGAAGAACAGTTCTGCTGTATCGCGTGAACGGAGGCCGATCTTGTCCAACTTCCGTCCACATTCGAAGCCAGGATATGAGGCTTCGACCAGAAACAAACTGATTCCTCGATGACCGAGATCGGGTGACGTCTTGGCAGCGACGACAACGAGGTCGGCGAGGTATCCATTGGTGATGAACGTCTTGACACCGTTCAAGACGTATTCCTCCCCGTCCCGTTTCGCCGTGGTGCGAATGCGTGCAACGTCCGATCCGGCGTCGGGTTCCGAGATGGCTATCGCCGAGATGCAGGTTCCATCGACGAACCCGGGCAGGTACCGCTTTCGCTGGTCCTCGTTGGCCAAGCGCGTGAGGTAGGGCCCGACGACGTTATTGTGGGTGGTGAAGCCGACGCCGACCGCCCCGACGGCGTACATCTCCTCCGCCACAATGGCGTTGAAGCGGTAGTCACGGACGCCCAATCCGCCATACTGCTCGTCCGCTTCGAAGCCGAGCAGTCCCGCCGCGCCCGCTTTGCGCCACACCTCGCGCGTGACGTGTCCCTGTGCCTCCCACTCCTCGGCGTAAGGGACGCACTCCTTCTCGTAGAACGCCCGCGCGACTTCACGGAAAGACTCATGTACCTCATCGAAGATGTTGCGGTCCAACGGTCTCGACCTCCTGTGTCGTGGATGCTTGTTCGAGGGCCTGCTGCGCGGCGGTTGCAGCCGATAAGGCGGCTTCCGCGGCAGGAAGGTTTCGAAGCGTGTCGGAGAAGACCTCCACGGCCCACGGCGCTCGCACATCGGACCGGAGCAAGGCACGGAGCACGGGCAGGATGTCGACCGCATCCTTGTCGCCTGGGAGGTGCCGCCGGTGCAGGGTCTCGAAAATGGGATCGTCTGCAGGCTCCAGTGCAGGGGCAGAGATCTGTATCCCCAGGACCAGCTCCGGGTCCATGGCAGCGAGGTGTTCGAGCGTTCCGCCGGCCCGCAGGAAGTGCCAGACATCGATGATGATGCCCGCGTTCGATGCAGCCGCGCGCCGGGCCAGCTCCTCCGCTGCGGGGATGCTGTTGACACTGACCCACGGCAGGAACTCGACGCCGACGCCGACACCATGTCGGCGCGCTTCCGCACAGATCCACGTCAACCTGTCCGTGGTTTCGGAAGTGTTCGTGGTTGGAATCTCGGTGCACGCGAGGAGGTACTCGCCTCCCAACTCGTCCGCGATCGTGAACAATTGCTCGCAATGACGCTGGAGGGCGGTTCGCTCCGCGACGGCCCAGTCGACAACAGAGTCAAGCTCGACCACTCGTAGTCCGCAGGAGTCGAGCAGTGCACGCATGGACGACCAGTCCCACTTTCCCTCTCGTGCGCGCCGGGCGACCCCGACCGACATACCTATGCCGTGATAGCCTCCGGCAACCGCAGCCTCGACCCGTTCCCCGAAGTCGACATCACCGAGCGTGCCCACGGAGAGCACGAGGTCGCGCCGCGTTCCAGCGCTGCTCCGATCATTCATTTCGCGGGCACCGCCCGCGCGGCGAATGCCTGCCTGCGCGCATGGGCGGGCCGCTCCCCGATCGCCTGGCTCGTTCGAGCGCGACGAAGATAGTGGTGAATTGGCGCCTCCCATGTGAATCCCATGCCGCCGAAGACCTGCATGGCAGAGGACGCGGCTCGATTCGCCGCTTCGCATGCCTGGGCCCAGGCGAGCCGGGCGGCGCTAAGCAGCTCCGAGGCACTGAGGTCGTCCGCCGCTGTCGCGACGTACATCACCGCAGCATTCGCCAGATCGTTCTCGATTGCCACTTCTGCAAGTCGATGCTTGATCGCCTGAAACGAACCCACCGGACGACCGAACTGGTGCCGAGCGAGACCGTGTTCTGTGGCAAGCTCGAGCGACCTGTCGGCGACACCCACTAGATCCGCCGCGAGTAGCACCAGTGCCGTCGCATACACCGCTGCCACGTCATCGGTCGAATCGGTCGACTTGCCTCTTTCAGGGGCCAGCGTCTGGCACTCGGCGGCGTCGAACGACACGTCGGCACAGGGTCGCGTGAGATCAAGAGGCGGCGCGTCACCGATCCGAGCCGTTCCCGCGTCCGGTCGAATGAACACCACCTGAGGCGCGGACCCATCGCCCGGCTGCGCAAGTGCGATGACGCCATCTGCGCGGTGCGGGTCAATCACCGCTCGCGCCACGCCCGACACCTTCGCTACCCGACCGTCGGTATGCAGTCGCAGCGGAACGCCCGGGCGAGTCTGGAAGCTCGACAGCGCAACCGTCGCGCGCGCCTCACCCTCGGCGATCGCCGGCAGGAGCGTGGCTTTTTGTTGCTGGCTGCCCAGCCTCAGGATCGCCTCGGCGGCAATCGCCGTGGACAAGAACGTGCCGGCTGAGAGCTCACGTCCCAGTTCGGACGCCACAAGACACCAGTCGAACACGGTTCCGTCGGCGCCGCCGACATGCTCGGGCAGCCTGGCCGCGAAGGCCCCGAGCTGGCATGCCAGCTCATTCCACCCCGCCAACTCGTCAGCCCGATCGTCCGTCAGTACGTACCCTGGTCGGTTCTGGGCGAACTTACGCACCGCGCGTGCAAAGTCCACTCGTTCCGAGTCCATCCTCAGCTGCATTGGCGTTCCTTCCACTGTTCCGGCTCTGCCTTCGTCATGCCGGGCGTGGCTCCTTAGGCAGACCCAAGAGCTGCTGAGCGATGACGTCCCGCTGGATCTCCGAGGTTCCTGCGTAGATCGACGCCGCACGGGCGTAGAGGTACTCGTCAACCCATCTTCGTGCACTGTTCGGTGTGCCAGCTTCCGGAATCTGCAGTGCTACACCGTTACCCGGGCCATCCGGCGCAGCAGCGCGGTCACCGAGTATCTCGAAGGCCAGTTCCGTGTAGGACTGAAAGAACTCGGACCAGATCACCTTCGTCATTGCTGACGTTGCCGCGGTGGTCTGGCCGTCCAGAAGCTCAGCCAGAGATCGGTAGCCGCGCCAGCGCATCAACTCCACCCGAGAGCTGCACCAGGCCAATCGGTCCACGATGTCTGGGTCTTCGAGCATCCCGTGCTCGGTGGCCAGCTCGACCAGGCGAATGATGTCGGTACCGAATCGAATGGCGTCGGTCGTGACCCTACTGCCGCGCTCGAAGGACAACAGAGTCATTGCGACTGCCCACCCTGCACCCACTTCGCCGAGATAGTTCTCGGCGGAGGTTTCTGCCTCCGACAGGAACACCTCGTTGAAGCCATGGTAGCCAGCGGCATTGACGATCGGCCGCACCGTCACCCCGGGCTGGTCCATCGGTAGCAGCAGGAAGGTCAGCCCCCTATGGCGGGCTGATCCGGGCTCGGTTCGGGCAAGTAGAAACATCCAGTTGGCGGTCTCGGCTGCCGAGGTCCAGATCTTTTGACCGGTCACGTACCAGCGGTTCCCGCGAAGCTCCGCGCGCGTCGACATAGCAGCCAAGTCGGAGCCGGCTCCGGGCTCCGAGAAGCCTTGACACCATTTGTCCTCGCCAGAAAGGATCCTCGGCAAGAATCTCCGCTGTTGTTCGGCATTACCCAGTGCCAGGATTGTATTGCCTAGCAATCGGATACCGAAGGAGTCGTTCTCGCTGAGCTCTGGTACGCCAGCTTTGGCGAACTCCTCGGCCACGATCACCTGCTCAAGCAACGACAGGCCGGCGCCGCCGACCTCACGCGGCCACGACACAGCCAAAAGGCCACTCTCAGCTAGTGATTCGCGCCACGAACGTCGAACGCGGTCACGGCTCTCTGCGGGCAAGGCTCCTATTCCCGCCCAGTCCGGAGGCAACGCACCGTGCAGGAATTTTTGCACGTAGTCCCGGAAGTCGCGCTCCGGGCCCCCAGTGCTCATCATGGCCGGTCCTTCTCGGCCCAGCGCACGCCACCTCGGGTCCGCCAGTCGGGAACGCCGAACTCAGGAGTGCCGTTGTAGGTTTTCCCTCCGGACACCTCCGCCCAGTGGGCGTGGTTGAGCTCATGGAGCGCGAATGCGGTGTTCAGCGCCGTCGGGAACCCCATGGCGTCCACAGAGTGGTTGACGGAGTCCTTGACCAGTAACGAGGTCATAGTTGGCAGCTCGGCCAATCTGCGCGCGAAGGCGAGTGTCTGATCGTGCAGCGCATCCGCGGTGAAGACCTTGTTCACCATGCCCAAGGAGTACGCACGCTCTGCGTCGATAGCGTCACCCGTCAGGAGCAGTTCCTTGGCGAGTCGAGGACCGAATTCCCAAGGGTGAGCGAAGTACTCGACCCCGCACATACCGAGGCGAGTCGCAACGACATCGGCGAACCGTGTGTCGTCGGCGGCGACAATCAGATCGCAGGCCCACATCAGCATCAGGCCGGCCGAGAATACGTTACCGTGCACCTCGGCGACCGTGATCTTGCGCAGTTCGCGCCAGCGCTTAGTGTTCTGCCAGTAATAGTGCCACTCTTGACGGTGGCGGCTTTCAGCTCCGGGACACGTGGCACCATTGGTCCGGTAGCTAACGTGTTGCTCCGGGCCGGGCGTGGATTCGCGTTTGCGATCTTCGGAGCCCAGGTCGTGACCGGCCGAAAATGATGGGCCCGCGCCGGCGAGAATGACCACTCGCACCTGGTCGTCGTTCTCGGCGGCGAGGAATGCTTCGTCGAGTTCGATCAGCAGTCCTCTGTTCTGAGCATTGCGGGTTTCCGGCCTGTTGAGGACCACCCGGACAATCGCGTTGTCGTCGTAGGACTCGACCTTCAAATATCGGTAATCGCTCATGTCTGGTTGCTCATCACTTTCCGCGAACGGCCAGGCTGTTGGAGGTGCCGCCACGCTCTGTTTGGTTCCACTCGCGCCAATCCACCAGTCGGATCGGAGCCTCGCCGGTTTCTGCGCTGTTGACGTCGATGTAGCGGTGTCCGGCCTGCTCCCCGCGCCCGTACACACCGACACCGGAGGCGGTCAGGCGCGATTCCATCTCATCGATGTCCCGGACGGACAGGGTGATCAGGTACGGTCCCTGCCCCCAGGCGTGTAGCACTGCACCCTCGGCGCTGCCGCTCGCTGGCTCGACGACCTCGATGTCGGCAGAGTGGGCGAGGGTGAAACCAAAGATGGCGCTGCGCCCGGCTGGGCCGGTACGCACTTCTCGAGGCTCCCAGTCGAAGTTGCGCTTCAGTGTCGCCAGGATATGATCGAGGTCGCTGGTCAAAAACGACTTGCGTTCCACACGGACCAACATGCCGCTGGCCTGCAGATCGGGGTCCGCGGCAAGGACCGTGTCGGCCGGCAGCTGAAGTGCCGCGGTAGGGACAAGCTCCAAGTAGAGACCGCCGTCGGCGGCCGGGACGTACAACCCCGGTTGTTTGGGGTCGTGTCGGCCGGCCCATAGTCGTGGAAACGGCATGACGGCGTCGGGCGGGTCGACACGAAAGGGGACACCCTTTCTAGCCAACCGGTCGGCTATCGCGTCGATGTCCGCCACGCCCACCGGCGTGGAATGGGTTTTGACCGGACGGCCAGCCTGACTCCGATGGATTGCACCGATCCCTGGATGAGCCACATCCGGTGACGGTTCTCCCTTGGGGGAGATCACCTGCAGCCGGGTCGGGGCGGTAGCCAGATTGGGACTGACTCGGCACCAGTAGGCTTCGAAACCCCATCCCTCCCAGGCCTGTCCCCACGACGCGCGTGGCGCCGGCAGGAGAATAGACCGCTCCAACTGGCGGAGAACGGCAGTGGCGTCGTCTACAAATATGTCCGCCGACATGAGCAGGTCATACAACTTGTTCTACCTCCAATTCGAACTTCGCCCGATCGATCAATCGACCATCGTCATGCCGCCGCTGACACTGAGGACCTGACCGGTGACGAAAGACGCTCCGGGACCTGCCAGAAACGTCACGGCTGCGGCGATCTCGTCGGGGGTCGCCATCCTCCGGAGTGGCGTGGATCGGACGATGGCGTCACGGACATCGGGTTCGTGGCTTTGGAAGAGTGCGGTGTCGGTGGCCCCCGGAGATACGCAGTTCGCGCGTACTTCGTACCGGGCGAACTCGCGGGCGATCGATTTCGTAAAGCCGATGACCGCAGCTTTGCTCCCGGCGTACACTGACTCCGCCGCCCGCCCTGCGGGACCGCCGACTCGGGCCGCCTCGCTGGCAATGTTGACCACGGACCCTTTTGTGTCGATGACCTGGGGCAGGAAAGCATGCGTAACACGCACTGTGCCAAGAAAATTGGTCTCTACGATCTTTGTCCAAGTCGTCGGCTCGCTGTTGAGGAACGGCTCGATTTGGTCCCAGCCAGCGTTGTTCACCACCACGGACGCGGGCCCGTGCGTCGCTACGACGTCGTCCGCGGCCCGACGAGTAGATATCTGGTCGGTGACGTCGAGCAGCTGTGGGTGGGCCTTTCCGCCGGCAAGCGTCACGTGCCTGCACGTTTCGTTGAGGGCCTCAGGATCTCGGCCGGCGGCAACTACGGTGTACCCCGTCATCGCGAGGTTCACGGCGATTGCTCGTCCGATGCCTCGACCGGCACCGGTCACGACTGCAATGGTCATCCGATCATTCCTCCTCTACTGCGCCGATACTTCAGCGAATTCTGTCGCTCGTCAGCTCTGTCGTGGGCCGCGGTTGCGAAGTGGGTCAGGACTTTCACTTGGCAGGCATCCGGATTCCTCCATCGACGCGGATCACCTCCGCGTTGAGGTAGCGGTTGGTCAGGCACTCGATCACGACGCGTGCCAACTCATCAGGCGCGCCCAGACGGCGCGGGAACAGCACGCTGTCGCCGAGCCGCGCCTTCAAGGAGGTCGCCCGCTCACCTTCGCCGTAGATCGGTGTATCGATGAGTCCCGGAGCGACTGTGTTCAGACGGATGCCCGCTGCGGATAGGTCTCGCGCGATGGGCAGGGTCATCCCTACCACTCCGCCCTTTGATGCCGAGTACGATGCCTGCCCGATCTGTCCGTCGAAGGCTGCGACGCTGGCGAGATTGACAATTGCTCCGCGGCTCCCGTCTGCGTCAGGTTCGTTGCGGCTCATGGCGGTCGCGGCGAGGCGCGTCATATCGAAGGTCCCGATGAGGTTGATCTCGACGATTCGACGAAAGGCTTCGAGATCGTGGGCCGTCTCGAACGTGCCGTCGCGCCCGATGGTGCGTTGCGCTTTGCCGACGCCGGCCGAGTTCACACATGCCCACAGTGGCGCGATATCCGTTGCGGTGTTCACGGCGGCGGCAACCTGGGCAGTCTGAGTGACGTCCGTTCGGATAAAGGCGCCACCGATTTCCGCGGCCAGCGACTGCCCAGTGTCCGCTTGGAGATCGGCGATGACCACTGTCGCACCGAGCGCGGCTAGTCGACGAGCGACCGCCGCACCGATACCTGACGCACCACCTGTAACGATCGCGCTTGCACCTGAGATGTCCATGTCTAGTTTCCCTTGTTGATTGAGACGGGTTGCGAACAGTGAGTCTCAGAGATCGAGTTCGAGCGCGCCGCGCGCACGCGAAACGCAAATCATCATTACGTCACCGGAGGCTCGCTCCTCGTCGGTGAGGTAGTCGTCGCGGTGATCTATTTCTCCTGAGACAACCGGTGTCTCGCACGAGCCGCAGATGCCCTCGCGACATGAGGACATCACGAAGACTCCCTCACGCTCGACCGCATCGAGGATCGATTCGCCCGGTTGAATTTCCAGGGTGATGCCGGCGGAAGTGAGTGTCACCTCGAAAGGTTCGTCATCGGGACGATGCGCAACCTCGTTGTTGCCGGCGAAACGCTCGCAGTGAAATGACCAAGATGCTTCAGCTGCTAGTCCTTCCAGAGCCGACAGCATGCCCTCTGGCCCACAGGCATACACAGCGGTCTCGGTCGTCAGGTCCGCAACGATGCCGGCCAGATCGAGCAGGCCTTCACGGTCCTGGGGACACAGCGTTACGGAGGCGCCGTAACGCGTCGTTAACATCTCGGCGTAGGCCATGTGCTCCATCGAGCGTCCGCCATAGGTCAGATGCCATGGCACGCCATGTCTGGACACCGCCTCTATCATTGGTAGGAGCGGGGTGATTCCGATCCCACCAGCGACAAACTCATATCTCTCGGCTTTGATGAGCGGGAACCGATTGCGGGGCCCCTGCAGCACGATGCGCGATCCTAATTGCAGGTGATCAACGATTCGACGCGCGGCGCCGTCTTGGTTCGGTGACCGGAAGACCGCAATGGTCCACGTGTCGCAGTCGTTCGGGCTACCGCACAGAGAGTATTGGCGCACCGTGGCGTCAGCGAGAATCACGTCGACGTGGGCACCCGGCTCCCATGCTGGAAACTGACCAGTGTCGGGTTCGAACGTGAACTCCACTACGTCGGTGGCCACTTCCCGCCGCCCTGTCACCCGAACTGGCAGCGTTTGCTGTTCAGCCACCTTGCAGCGTCTCCGCGGTGGGGTGCACAGCCGGCGATTCGGATATCGAGCCAGACGCAGTGTCGAGATCGTCTGCGATCGTAGGCTGCGGGTATGGGGTGCCCTCAGGCACGGGAAGCGGAGGCGGAGTCGGGGGCGGGGTGTCGCTTCGGAAACGCTGGAACCACGCGCGATGTACGCCGATCGTTTTTCGCTCGTCGCCGACGAGTGCGGCGTTGTCGAGGTAGGCCATGTGGTCCCAGATGATCCGGTCGTTTCCCTCGGCGTTCAACGCTTGGCGTCGTTGTTCCTCGATCACTGCTTTGGCTCGACCGACGGGCACTTCTCCCTCACCAATCCTCTGTACCCATACAGACATGCTGTACGAAGAAGTCTCGTGGTCGATTGGGGTTGCCGCCGTGATCTGGCCAGTGGGATGCAACCCGTGAAGGCGGCTGTAGATCAATCCCGGCCCCCACTGCCAGTTTTCGTTTCGCACTGTGGCGCCGCCCGACCGGGTGGGGACAGTGCCTGTGAAGTCTGTGTGAAACATGTCTCCGTAGGCGCCGGCCCCGTTCAACTCGGGCACTTCTGCCCACCTGTGCACTGTCCGGAGATGGCTCAGGTCTGCAACGTTCTCAAATGCGAATTGCGGCGGGAAGGTCACTTCGACCTTGAGTGCTCCGTGCGGATAGACGGGATAGAAATCGGATCGGCCGGCTTCAATAACTTTTGGCGGGAAGTAGGTGGGCTCCTCTGAACCGGTGCGGGAAAACCAGAAGTAGATCAACCCATCCTGTTCGTGGACGAGCCATGTCTTCAGCTGCTTCTTGATGCAACGATCTAGATAGGGAATGTTCGAGTTCGCTCCGTCTGCGCCTCGCCACTGCCAGTTGTGAAACGGGCACATAAGGTCGTCTCCTACGACCTCGCCTCCGTAGCCGAGGTGAGCGCCCATGTGCAAGCAGTGGGCGTCGAGGATGAAAGCTTTGCCGGAATCGCCTCTAAAAGCGACGAGGTCCCGTCCGAAGTACTTGAGTGGGACGACGTCGCCTTCCGTAAGCTCGCCACTCCACAGCGCGAGGTACCACCCGGTTCCGTATTGCCGCGCCGTGGGAATGTTCTCTTCGACCTGCATCGGACCTCCTTCGGTATGGCACAAGATTACGATTTGTGTGCCTTTATGTCAATGAGTTGTTCGGTGCTGCGCTGTCGACGCGCGTCCATCGACGAGAGGCCACTCGGCGTACTTGAGAGCGCACAAATGGATCACCAGACCCGGGGTCCAGCGATGAACGGGACTGCTCGTCCGCGCGGGACAAGAGCGACGGGCAGGCTTACGCGCCTTCCCCTCATCCAAGTGCGCGTGTGAATTGACGCGATGCGCCAGACGGTCGGGGCCGACTAGTCGGCCCCGACCGTGTTGTCAGCTGACAACCCACCGCGAATTGCAGCTGTCTGGGCGCTCGTGCCGGCGTCTCGCGAATGACGAGCAATCAACACCCAAGGAACGCTGCCCGTCTAGCGTGTTGATGCGAGCGCCGACTGCGCTTCTTGCAAGTCTGGAACGTGCCCGGTCAGGCCTGGTAAGACGAAAGTCCGAAGCAGCTTGCGTACATGCTGCTCGTCGGTCATCCGAACCGCCGCGCTCGTACCCAAAAGCGAGAAGGCCACATGCGTCACCCACTCGACGGCGTCGTCGATGTCAAGCCCGGGACGCAGCTCGCCGCGCTCCTGAGCGGCGCGGATGTACACCGCCAAGTACTGGCGAACAAGATTTAGGAAGTCCTGTTCGCCGAACAGGACGTCAAGTGTCTCGCCGGCCATGCTGGCGGTGAACAGCCCCGCTAGCGTGGGACTCTCTGCGACGCGTCGATTCATGGTGAGTGTCGCTTCGACCAACGCGTCGGCGAATGGCAGCTCTTCGTATAGGTGCTTGCTCTCGCGACTGAGCTCCTCCAACTCGTGGGAGACCACCGCCGAGAAGAGCTCATTCTTGGTTTCGAAGTACCGGTAGATGGTCCGTCGCGAAATCCGAACCGCGGCTGCGACATCGTCGATTGTGGTCTTGGACACTCCGTACTTGAGGAAGCATGCAGTCGCGCCCTCGATGATGCGCAGGCGGCGTTCCTTCCCACGGCGGTCGGCAACCCGGGCCGGCGAGTCGTCAGTGTCGTGCTCGCTCATTTCGTACCTCCGTTGCCAAGGTTCCGCGGGTGACCGACAGATCACGAAACCCGCTCGACGATCATCGCATTGGCCATCCCGCCTGCCTCACACATTAGCTGGAGGCCGAATTGCTGGTCACAGTCCTCGAGGGCGTGAAGCATGGTAGTGGCGATTCGGGTTCCTGAGGCCCCAAGAGGATGGCCGAGTGCAATCGCACCACCCCGTGGATTGACTTTCGCTGGATCGATGGGATACTCCGCCATCCAGGACAGCGGAACAGATGCGAAAGCCTCATTGACCTCGACGTGGTCGATGTCGCGCATACTGAGTCCCGACCTGCTGAGTACCATCTCCGTGGCGGGAAGTATCGCAGTGAGCATCAGGACCGGATCATCCCCGCGGACCGCAGTCGTATGGATACGGGCGCGGGCAGTTAGGCCTAGAGCATCGCATGCAGCCCGGCTCATCATGAGTAGTCCACTCGCGCCATCGGTGATCTGCGACGAGTTGCCAGCTGTCACGGCGAATTCAAGCTGGGGGAATCGTGCCCGCGAGTCGTCCGACGCGAAGGCCGGCTGTAGAACACTCAACGTGTCCGCAGTGGTGTTGGGTCGGATCGTTTCGTCTCTGAGAAACACACCGCGCTCGGTATGGACGGGGACGATCTCTCGGTCGAACAGTCCACTGTCCTGGGCCGCTGCGGCTCGCCTATGGGACTCGGCGGAGTAGATGTCCAACTCTTCTCGGCCCAGCTTCCACTTCGCCGCCACAAGCTCGGCCGCTACACCTTGAGACACCAGACCGGGGGCATAACGCCTGGCAACCAGCGAACCGAATGGGTCTGCATCGCCTTTGGCGGAGCCCATGCGCACTCTACTCATGGATTCGACGCCGGCAGCGACTACGATGTCATAATCCCCTGATTTGATCCCCTGTGCGGCGAAGTGAACAGCTTGCTGGCTGGACCCGCATTTGCGATCGATCGTCGTGGCCGGGACCGAGTGTGGGAAACCGGCCCCCAGCCACGCCATCCTGCCGGGGGTTCCGGCCTGCTCGCCCACCTGTGAGACGCACCCAACCAGAACGTCGTCGACGGCCGCTGGATCGACGGATGTACTCGCTAGAAGGTGCGTGAACACCTGGGCGAGCATGTCGACAGGGTGGACGTCGGAGAGCCCCCCACCGGGTTTGCCGCGGCCACTCGCCGTCCGTGTGGCGGCAACGATGACCGGATCGCGAGAATTGTCCGTCGATGATACGCCTGCTCGTCTCACTCGAGCGGCCCAGCTACATCGGCGGTTTCGAGAGCACCGGCATCTCCGAGCAGCGTTTTCGACTCGGTATCCCAGGTAAGGGATGTCGTACCACGCTCGCGGAGGCGGAACTTCTCGATCTTGTTATTACTGTTGCGCGGAATCTCATCGACCGCTTCGAGGTACCGGGGCACCATGAACCGCGGCAACGCCTCAACGCAGTAGGCGTGCAGACTTTCATAGTCGGCCACAGCACCCTCGACCAACTCGAAGACGACAAAGATATCGTCTTCCAGCACGTCACTGGGAATTCCGATCGCGGCAACATCGAGCACACTCGGGTGTTCTCGGACGGCGCTCTCGAGTTCCACCGCAGAGACGTTTTCCCCACGCCGGCGAAGCGCATCCTTCTTGCGACCCTCGTAGAAGAGGAAGCCGTCCTCGTCGATTCGGCCCAAATCCCCGGTATGATACCAGAGATTCTTCATGCTCTCGCGAGTCGCCTCAGGGTTGCGCCAGTAACCCTCGAACATGACGTAGGGACGTTTAGGTCGAACCGCGATTTCTCCGACAGTGTCGGCCGGAACTTCTTCATCTCGATCGTCGACGATTGCCACCTCGAGAAGCTCGCTGTTCACGCGACCGGCCGAGTCCAACTTGATGTTGTCGTCGAGGCCACCACCAGTCACCGTGCAGACTTCGGTTTGCGCGTAAGCCGTCACGATCTTGCAACCGAACCGCTCTTCGAATGCGTGATGCAGCGAGCCTGGCACAGGGGCTGCGTAGAACGCCCGCATCGGCAGGTCGCGGTCCCGCGGCTCGGGGGGAAGATTCCAGAGCATCACCATCATCGAGCCGAGCATGTGCACCACCGTCGCGCCGGTGTCGCGCACCCGATCCCATGTCGTGCTGGTGGAGTACTTCGCGTCGATCACCGACTCGTACCCGGCCAGCAGAGCTCCGAGCACACCGGCTCCACGCGATGCGAGATGGAAGAGCGGCATTGAGCCGTAGTAGACGTCGTCCTCGCGTCCCTCGTACAAGCGAACCTGCTCATAGCTTGACGACAGCACGTAGTTGTGGCTGTATAGCACGCCTTTTGAAGGACCTGTCGTGCCCGACGTGTAAATGACGGATGCGGGATCACGATAGTCGTGAGACGCGTCGAATGTCAGGGCGTCGACAGAACCACCAGACAGCTCTTCCCACGGCAGAGCTCGGAATCCCGCTTTGGCCAGCTCCCTTCTGCCGTCTTCGCTACCACGAAAAACGACTGTCTCGATGCCCCCGTCGCGTCCAGCCGCCAGAACCTTCTCTAGGTATTGCTCGTCCAGAAGAAGAACACTCGCTCCCGTGTTGCTGAACGTCCGCCGCAGAAAATCAGCCGAGAACTGCGTGTTGACAGGGATGTCGACAGCGCCCAACCTCGAGGACCCAAACCAGCTATTCACCAGCGGCACTGTGTTATCCATCAGCATGACGACAGGGTCACCGCGGCGCACCCCAAGAGAATAAAGGCCGTTGGCGTACCCGATTGACTGGCTCGCCAAGTCACTGAAAGTGACTGTTTCCCCAGCCACGGTCAGGGCAGTTCGATCTCCAGAAACGTTGGCCCGACGCTCGATGAGATCGACCAGGGTGCAGTTGTCGCCCGGAGACCAAATCAGTTCAGTTCGCCGTTCGCTTACGGTGTTCGACATTCTAATCACCTTTCATTGTGATAGCTATCACAAACGACTTTCGGCATGACGGTAACGGCACACGACTGATGCCGTTGGTGGTTCTAGTCCCGACGCAGCATGATTGTCCCGGCCAACGGGCCTCCACCAGCCGCGACGAGTCCGACTCGCGCATCTGCGACCTGTCGTGCACCCGCCTGCCCACGAAGCTGAAGAGCTACTTCGTGCAGATGCCCGAACCCGTGTAGGCGACCGGCCGAGAGTTGTCCACCGCCCGTATTGATCGGGATGGCACCGTCCCGGGCTATCCGCGCGCCGTTCCCTAAGAAGTCTCCGGCCTCGCCACGCGCAAAAAAACCGAAGGCCTCGAGCCACAGCACGGTCAAGATGCTGAAGCCGTCGTATAGCCCCGCGACGTCAACGTCTTTCGGCCGTAGGTCCGTCCGGGACCAGAGGTGCGCCGCAGCGTCTGTGGCGGCCATGGTTGACAGCGATGACCGCTGGTCCCAGGAAGGCCGGTCCCGTAGGGCCGTTCCGATGGCCTCGATCGCCAGGGGTGCGGAACGGAGGTCGGGTGCGGATTCTGCGGCCGAGATGATGATGGCAGTGGAACCGTCAACTGGGACATCGCAGTCGAACAAACATAGCGGCGTGGAGATCATGCGCGCCGCGAGGTAGTCGTCCAACGTCAACGGCTCACGGAAGACCGCTTTGTCGTTGAGTGCCGCGTTGGCGCGAAGCGTCAAGGGCACCTGCGCTAGCTGTTCACGCGTGAGTCCGAACTCGTGCATATATCGCGAGGCGTACTGGGCAATCCAGGTAACCGACGAGATCGCACCGAAAGGCACCGACCACTGTTGATAAGTAGGTAGTCGCGGCACATCGACGCTCAGTACACCGGCTCGTCCGGCCCCGTCTTGGGCACTCGATTCGGTGACGGTCCGATAGACAAGCACGTGTCGGCACAGGCCGGTGGCCACCGCCATCATCGCATTGACGACAGCTCCCAGTTGGCCAGGCGTTTCTGGACCACCGGTGTACCAGGTGAGCTCGAGTCGCAACGCGTCCTGGATCTGGGAGATGCCTGGCCCACTGAAGCCCTCGGACACGAACACGTCCCCGGGCCATGCACTCAAGCCATCAATGTCTCCTGGGCCCAGCCCGGCGTCGTCAAGCGCATTGCAGCACGCCTCCAACGTGAGATCAAGACCGCTGCGTCCCAGCCGACGGCCAACATCGGACTGTCCAAGTCCCGACAAGATGGCGCGGTCCTCGAAACGGTCCACCTCACCCTCGCTTTCGTTGAAATGTCTCTACGTCACGGTTAGTATGCCATTGTGACTACCGCGACACAACGAGGAGATGTGGCCTCGGACGATTGGGAGGCCGGACTCGCGCCACGGCTGACCCCAGAGACATATGACTTCTTCACCGGCGGCGCCCGGGGAGAGCTGATGATCTACCGCTGCTCGGCGTGTATGCATTTCACCCACCCCCCGAGCCCGCGATGCCCGACGTGTCTGACCATGACCATGCGGCCGGTACCGGTGTCCGGCAGAGGCGTGGTCATCTCCTACTCGGTGAACCACTATCAATGGCACCCGGCGTTCCGCGCGCCGTATCCCATCGCCATCGTTGAACTCGACGAGCAACAAGGATTGCGATTGACGACGCGGATCGTCGGCCCTGATGCTCTAAATGTTCAGATCGGGGCGCGGGTGCGCGTGACATTCGAGGCTCACGACCAGGTCTGGCTACCGCTGTTCGAAGTCGAGAACCCCAGCACACCGGGAGCGAGCAGCATCCAATGAGTCGAGACACAGGCATCGCTATCACGTCCGCAACGATGCGGGGCGCAGATGACCTTCTGCTAACCGGAGACACGTGGGGCAAACCGCCTTGGGACGTAATCCTTTTGCACGGTAGTGGGCAGACTCGCCGAGCGTGGGGCAAGGCGCCCGATGCACTTGCCCGACTGGGCCTCTCGGTTCTGAACCTCGACCTGCGCGGGCATGGTGAAAGCTCGTGGGACCCCCAGGGACGTTACTCACACCGCGATCACGCACGAGATCTCGCCGCGATTCTTCAGCCCGGACACCGTACCGTTCTGATCGGCGCCTCCCTGAGGGGTGTCACGTCTCTGACGGCCTCGCACCGAGCTCGCGATAGCATCCGAGCAATCGTTCTCGTAGATATAGCGCCGACGACGCAGTCCCAAGGAATCAGGCACATCCTTGACTTCATGACTAGTAACCCAGGCGGCTTCTCCAGTATCGACGAAGCGGCCGACACAGTCGCAAAGTTCCTACCCCACCGCAAAGCCCGGCCATCCGCGCAGCTCGAACACAATCTTCGCTACTCCCCCGATACTGCGCGTTGGACCTGGCATTGGGACCCGAAGACTCTCGACTTCGCCACCGATACCTATCTGCGTCAACAGTCTTCGGATATGACGGCTGCTGTTCGCAACCTCGATGCGCCAATGGTCCTCGTCCGGGGACAGTTCAGCGATGTCATCGCATCCGACGATGTCAGACACTTCCTCGAGCTCAGTCCGCGCGCACGCGCCGCTGAGGTTCCAGGGGCCCGCCACATGGTTGCGGGCGATGCGAACGATGTCTTTCTGCAGCAGATACAGACCGAGCTGGAAACAGCGCTCCCAGGCTGGCCTCGCCGAGATGAAACAGCCAACAATGGCTAACCCCGAGTACATGTTTGATTGGCGTGCCGAGGCCGAGCGCGATGGATGGTTACTAGGCTCAGACGGCAACTGGCGCCACCGAGTTACTGATGAGGTTAAGTCTGACGCAGACTATGTTTACACCGGTGATGGGGTGTGGGCAGAGACCTGGCCGCACCCGCCAAACCGCACTACCGTCGGGCGCGCTCGCGACGCCGCGTTCGTCATATCGTGAAGCTGGGGAAGCTAGGCGTCGCCGGCCACTGAGCAGCTAGTGCCACCTGTTCGTGTTCATCGACGAGGCATCTATTGCGACCGATCAGCTCGGTCACGAATATCAGACCAGTTGATGACAAATGTGACCACCGCTGCGCCACTTTCATCTACTCGCCGATTCAGGGAGACATACTAAAATGACCACCAATGCCGCCGCTTCCCACTCTTCGGTGCAGGTCGCCGTAGCGAACGGGATCGCGACTCTCACGCTTGCCAACCCCAGCCGCAAGAACGCTATAACGCTCGAAATGGCGGACCGGATCAAGTCGTTCTGCCACGAAGTAGACGAGGACGAGTCTATTGGTGCGGTCATTGTGGACGCCCAAGGCGACTACTTTTGCAGTGGCGCAGATACTCGAGACTTGGCGGCCTCGTCTGCATCGCCAGCCTCCACGGATGCAGTTCAGCGCACTTCTGCGGTCTACGAAACGTTTGTCAGCATAGGGTCGCTCCCGGTTCCGTCTGTCTCAGTGGTGGTCGGGGGGGCAGTAGGCGCCGGCCTGAACCTAGCGCTTGCTACTGACGTGATGCTGGTGACGCCTGATGCCGTGCTCGATTCTGGATTCGCTGCGCGCAGAATTCACCCAGGCGGCGGCCACTTCTCCCTGTTGGGCCGAAACCTCAATCGACAACAGTCGATGGCCCTGGGTGTTCTAGGTGTACCTATCTCCGGCTCCGAGGCGGTACGTCTGGGCCTGGCATGGAAGGCAAGCCTTGAGAGCCATATCCGAGAGGATGCAACAAGACTGTTGGAACAGGCTCGGATCGACCCTGAGCTGACACGCCGAACGAAACGCAGCGCCCACCTGGAACTCGGCCCCAATGCCGTCTCCTGGTCTGCTGCTGTCGAACTCGAACGCGGAGTCCAGATGTGGTCGTTGGCCCGTAAGAGCGAATCGGGATGGAGCACCAATCCTCCACGTCCCTCTGTTAACTGAGCACCGGCACAGCCCTGCTTGCGCCTTGCACACGTCACAGAGCCGCCAACCAGTCGATAGACGGTCAGCATACTAGAGGGACTGCCGCAGTTCAGTTTCGAGCCGTCGAAATATAGCCTCCCGGACACTGAAAGAAAGTGAAAGAAAGTGTCTGAGTCGAGGACGAACCCGCGATTGGCCCTGTGCGAAGCATCTCTCCGCATCGCGACTCGGGCATACGCCCACTCGCATCATCTGCCCCCACGGTGAATAAAAGCAGCTATTTCGAACCTGCGTATTTCGCGCTGCTAGAAATGCCGATAATGATCGTTATGACATATTATATGACTTCTTGATGGAAGAAGGTTGGCGGGAATCCAATCCGGTGGGCCACGGTCGCTATACCCCGGGTCGACGGGCCGGCGCCACACAGCGAGGTATGGTGCCGCGGCTGGTGAAGCTGCCGTGGATTCCCAGCGAGGAGCAGTGGCTGCGGTTGTTGGAGGTCGCCCGGCTCGAGCCGATCCGCAATCGTGTGATGTTGGCATTGGCCGCTGTTCTTGTCGGATTCACGGCGCAACCACGGTCATCCCCTGAGTTTATGGACGTGGTCGAAAGTAGTGCGGCGCATCGCAATTGCTGCCGAGGTTCCGCAGTTTTCGACCCGTACCACTCGACATCTGTGCTTGACGGATCTGGCGCGGTCGGGATGGGAGGTGCATGCGATCGCGGCGTTGGCCGGCCATCGGCACACGGACTCGACGCTGCGCTACATCCACCTGTCGGGCCGGGATCTCGCCGACATACTCGCCCGCGGCATGCAGCACATCCATGCCTCATGCGTCGCGGCCCTGACCGGCGCCGATCATGTGTTGGCAGAGGGCAAGAAACACAACGCCGCCCTCATATGCCTGGCTCGACGACGCTGCGATGTCCTCTACGCGATGCTCAAAACCAAGCAGTCCTACAGATCTCCCGCACCGATTCCGGCTTGACGAAGAGCACCGAGAACCCGATTCGTTCATGCTGGTAGGCATGGAAATCGATGGGTTGGGATCACGATCGACTGTGCGAATCCCAAACCAGTGGCCTCGTTTTGGAGCGCGATCCTGAGTATCCCCGCTACCGCCGAACATGGCGATGATCCGGGATAGGCAACCGTCGGCTCGCGCTTTGATAGCAGGCCACGCTTAACCTTTCAACGAGTGGCCGAGCCCAAGATCGGAAAGGTCCGCATCCACCTTGGCATCGAGGTTGACGACATCGAAGCCGGTCGCCGTCAGGTACAGAGCTTGGGAGGCCGCTGGTCCGGCGAGCGGCACGACTACGACGAAGGAGTTGTCATGGTCATGCGTGAACCCTAGGAGCACGAGTTCTGCCTGGTCCAACACTTCCATTGAGACGCTGACTGGTCACTGCACGGTTTGACGAAACCCATAGGGACCCCCCAGCCCACGCCCCGTCCCCGCTCGACATTGCGGTGCGGGCCGTCTCACCGTCCACGATCGGCGTGACGGTTCCGCAGCGAGCAACTCAACCTCGGTAGCGAGGTTGTCGGCGACGCGCACGCCACGCCTTCGAACGGACGACGTGCGCGAACCCGCGTCGTCCACGCCGTCGCCCCTTGGTCATTAACCCGGGAAATCGGGAGCCAACTCGCCGGACGGGACCGGAGGCGACCACGGTAGTCGTCGGGCCGCCGCCTCGATGAGCATGGCGTATCTCTGGGCGAGACTAGCCGTTCTATCGCACAACACGAGGACCCGCTCGTCCGCACCACCTCGGTAGCGGAGGGCACGATGAAGTTCGACTGACGTTTGGGATATCCGCTCGATCATAACGCGGATCTCGCGCCGATCCGAATCGGTGATGTAGGGCAGTCCGGTCGCAAGGATCTTCTCGATGTAGTCGAGCAGCGACGCTCTAACCATAGGGATGCCGGGGTTTGTGGCACCGCGTTTTTCGGCGACGTGCAACTCGGCGAGGTCCCGTGCACACCTAGCGACCGTGTCGGCTACAGGCCGCCCCCCAGGGGGAACCGAGTGGCCACGGACCGCGCGCAATAATTCCCACTGTGTCGGTAAAACCGTTGTGACCGCAACGACATCGGCTGCTTCCCACCTCATGGCGCGTTCGCCGCAGCATCGAGATGCGGGGCCGCGCCCAGAACGCGAGCGAAACGTAACTCTACATCTTGGACCAAAGATGCCTCCAGGGCTTTCGTCATCGCTCGGGTGTTGGGTCGCAGTTGGACGATTCAAGATCGTCCAGCGATTGTTGCAGGAATAGGTATTCAAGAGCGCCGCGACGATCTGTTCGCGCGGTTGGTGCGTTACCGGAAACCACTGGTCAGCCACATCCTTTCCGTTATCAATGCAAGCCGTGCCGCTTAACTGCATCGATGATATCACATTATCAACCAACTAGATAGTTATCACGATCCGAGTTTAAGTGACGGGTGGGTTGCAGTTCCTGTCAGGCAAACAGTGCTGTGAACCGCCAGTCCAGCACCTGCACCGGCGACTCTTCCCGACGATGGGCAGAGACGATCGCGCGTAGGTCGAGGATTCCCCCGTCTGCAAGCGCAGTTGCGTTCTCGACGTGCACGTCGCTGGTCAGGATGTCTCCCTCGTACACGGCGGCCGTATGGTCACACGATCGCCAACCGAGCAACGTGACCATATTGGGTAGTGCGCGTGTCGATTGGGCGAGCGCGATGCCGATCGTGTGACCGCCGTACACCAGACGACCACCGGAACCGAGGCGTTCGTCGTGGTGGGTGGCGGCGATGTTGAGGGTGAGCCGCGCCAATTCCGGTGCGCTACTGACCACGTCGCCACTCGAGGTGAATCGAACCCCGGCCAGCGCGGGATCGAAATGTGTGCCGGGAACGGCGGATCGATAGGCGTCGAGGTCGATTCCTTCGGGCACAGCGTGATTCGGGCTACCCGTGTCGCCGATCGTGGACAGGTCGTCGGTGCGTATCACCTCGGCCGGATCCACGGCGGGATCGAGCGGCAGCATCGCGCACCGGTGGAAATCGAGCACGGTCCGCTCGTGCTGGTCCACTGTGCTGATGCGGAGTGCGGCCAGTCCTGTCGCCGGACGCCCGGCTCTGATCGCGTTGGTCTTCAGGCCGACGACCTCTGTGGTGGTCGAAAGGGTGTCGCCGATCAGGGGCAGGCGGTGTAGCCGCAGTCCACGGTAGAAGAGGTTGGCCTTCACGTGGTGGGTGGCCAGGGTCGATTGGCCGATCGCGATGTCGGTGACCAGTCCGGGATGTGCGAGTGGGCCGCCCGCGACCGCGGTCGACAATCGGGCATCGAGCGGCAGGCGCAGTCGGTCGCCGAGGATCGCCTGGTGGGCGGCGGCGAGCCCGTCGGTCAGGGTGACCGCGGGCGCGGTGTCGAAGATCTGCCCGACGGTCAGCTGGTCGAAGTACGGGCCGCCCACGGCGATGGTGCGGGTGTGGTCGCCGAGTGTCATGTCCGGGCTCCGCTTCTGCTCAGGGTTCGGCGCGCCGCGACGGCGACGGCTTCGTCGAGCATCCGGTCGTCGAGTTGCACGGCTCCCGCGCCGCGTTGCCGCGCCTGTTCGAGCGCGGCCAGCACCCGCCGGGCGAAATCGGCCTCTTCGCCGCTGGGCGTGAATACTTCTGTCGCGCAGTCGATATGCGCCGGGTGAATCACCCATTTGCCGTCGAACCCGAGATCGGCGGCCCACTGCGCCGCACGGCGAAATCCGGCGTCGTCGGCGATGTCGAGGAACGGCCCGTCGACGGCCTGGACGCCGGCCACCCGCGCCGCGTGCAGTACTCGATCCTGGACGTAGAGCCACTGTTCGGGCCGAGCCGCCGCCGATCGTCCGAGCGCGGCACCGAGATCGGCGTACCCGATGATCAGCGCCTCGATCCGAGGCTCCGCGGCGATCGCGTCGACATTGCGAATTCCGGAGGGTGTTTCCACCAGCGCCTGCACCCGGACAGCCGCGCCACCGCCGTCGCGCAGCATGCGATCGGCTTGCTCGAGGTCTGCGACGGTGTCGACCTTCGGAATCACGATGGAGGCCAAGGCATCCGCGATTCGGCAGAGAACAGTCAGGTCGGAGCCGAACCATCGGGTTTCCGGACCGTTGACCCGGACGGAGACCGGCCGTCGAGGTCCGTACTCGGCGGCCAGCGCGGCCACCAACTCGCGCGCTTCGTCTTTGCGGGTCACAGTCACGGCATCCTCGAGATCGAGCACGACCTCGTCGACCGTTGAGTCGAGTGCTTTACGCGCGGTGCGCTCGTCGGATCCGGGTGCGACGAGGGTTACACGTCGGCGGGTTGCGATCACTTCGGAGTCCTTCTCGGTGATCTCGCGGGTGCCGTTTCCGGGACCCGCATCGGAGTATAGGTACGGTCAGGTTTCATTTCGGTGCCGGGAACGGCTGATTGATCGTGGTGAAGTACTGGATCCCGGCCATGATCGCCACCGGGGCGGTGACCAGCAGCTGGCCGGCCAGCGTGCCCAGTGCACCGACCGCGACGATGCCGCCCAGGCAGCCCACCACAGCGGCCGGCACGAACGCCCCGAACAGGCCGACGATCGCCCCGGTCGCACCGGCGATGCCGCCCAGCAGACATCCCACCGCACCACCGGACAGCCCTCCGACCAGCGTGCCGACCGTGGCTCCGGCGGTGATGGTGGTGACCATCCGGTTCCAGGCAGCCTGCTCGCGGTCGTACGGCGTCTTGAACGGCGCCTGGTCCTCGAACGGCAGCGCGACGGGACGATACCGCGCGTGCGCGAGGTCGAACTGCGGCGTCAACGTCGCGGTGTGCCCGTTGATCTCGACGGTGATGGGGAAGACGAAATCATCGACCCGAAAGGACAATTCGGTCCCGGCCAATACGGTGCCGTCCGCAGCCTTGATCTTGAACGCGCCGCTTAGCGTCGTGACGCAAAGGACAAGTGCGATCATCAGGGGGATCCGGTGCACCAGGGCGTCGATGCTGTCCTTCTGAATAGCGGGCTGGCCGCCTACAAGTAGTGTCATGTTGTCCGGAATCGGCAGCGATCGCAGGTAGTCGACAGCCTGATCTGTCGTGGAGCTGGCCGTACGTATCCCGAAGTGTCGCCTGACTGGTCCATACGTTGGCCCTGTGCGGAGGTTGTGCTGGAACGTCGAATTCGCCGTTGAGCGCTGGGGCTTTGTTGGCCTGCTCCAGGAGCGCACCGATGTCGGTCGGGGTATCCGTCACGATGACCAGCTGCAGCGGATCGGTCTTGCGAAGTGGAAAGATCGAGTCGAATTGCTCCTGCGCGAGCCGTGTCGAATCTTCAGGTGGCAGGTAGGTTTCGCTGATGCCACCGAATGCGAGACTTCGTATGGGAAGGATGAGAAGAATCAGTAAACAGCATACCGGGACTCGTCGACCATGCGCGCGTGGGAGTTCGCTCAGGCCGTCTACCTTCAGCGACAGCACGGACGGGCTCAGTTCGTGTCTATGCAGAACTACTACAACCTGCTGTTCCGCGAGGAGGAGCGGGAGATGATCCCGTTCTCGGCCGCACACGGTGTGGAGGTTACGCCGTGGAGCCCGCTCGCGCGGGGTCGCCTGACCCGGCCGCGGGGGCAGACCAGCGCGCGTTCGGAGAACGATGTTTTCGGCCAAGTCCTCGTTGTTTCCGCCGGTGCGCCGCCTGCGATTCAGGACCTTTTCTGCCTGCTGGCCCATGCCGCGATCTGGGCGCGGGAGGTGAAGTCGAGTTTGGTCAGGATATGTTCGACGTGCCCCTCGGCGGTGCGTTGTGAGATCACCAGTCGAGCGGCGATTGCCTTGTTTGTCAGACCTTCGGCGACGAGGTCTGCGACCTGGAGCTCGCGCCTGGTCAATGTTGATGTTGGCATTGCCGATGCGGCGGCCGACGAGTTTTCGTCCAAGGCGAAGGCCACCGCGGTGTCGAAGTTCATCGCGGTACCTTCCTGGCGGGCGGCCTCGAATACTCGGATGCCCAGTGTCGTTCGGGCGGCTCGCTCGGCCTTTTCGCGATGGATCTGCAAATCGGGGAGTATGAAGGTGGAGATTCCGGCAGCGTAACCCAACATGTCGGCGACGCCCATCAAAACCGTCGCTCGGTGGTAATGGTGCTGCTGTGCGGCTGTCCAGGCCAGTGTCTCCGAGCACACCGCCGCGACGAGGGGGTTGTTCACCTGGCGGGCGGCTTGTACTCCTCTTCGGAGCATGCGCGTGGCCGTGTCGAGATCGCCTTCTCGCCACAGGGCGAAACCGGCAGGCCACAACGCCCAAGATCGGAGCATTACTTCGCCGGTTGATTCGGTGATAGCCAGTGCTTCCTCGAGGGGCGGGAGCGCTCGATCGTGGTCGCCGCGAAGGGCATAACACCATCCGAGCGAGACCTGGGCGTCGAGTTGCAAGCCGAGTTCACTGTGTCTGGTGTACAGGGCGATCGCTTCGGTCAGAAGGTCGATCGCATGCTGGAGCTCGCCGTGGCCGCCGGCAAGGTAGATATGGGCTTCGGCATGGGCGAGTAGTGCCTTGGTCAGCGGGTCTGCTGCGCTGTCGGCCAGGGTGGCGAGTTCTCGTAGCTTGTCGGAAGCAGTCGGCAGGTCTGCCTGTATTACTGCCGCCGCGCTCGCGGCGTAGAGCGCCTTCGGTCGGTAGGCCTGCGGGGAGCGAATCGGCTGGGCCAGTTCGCGTTCCAGCCAGCGGCGGCCTTCGCTGAGCCGGCCGCCCAGTGTCCAGAACTGATAGAGCGTGCTCGTGATCTGCACAGCGCTTTCGTTCGATTCGGAAAGGCCGAATTCCATTGCTTTCCGCAAGTTCGGTAACTCCCGCTCCAGGCGGGCTATCCAGGCCAGTTGATGCGGGCCGACCCACTCTTTCTCAGCTTGTCGGGCCATCTGCTCGCACCAATCGTGGTGGCGCTGCGCAGCTTCCGGATAGGTGCCGTGTGCTTCGGCCAACTGGCGGCCGTACTGCTGGACGGTGTCGAGCATCCGGAATCGGACACTGTGGTCGGTCTCGTCGCGGAGCAGGATCGACTTGTCCACCAGCGCGGCCACAGCGTCCAACAACTCCGCGTCGTCGAGGTCGCTCCCGCATACGTGTTCGGCGGCGTCGAGCTCGAATCCACCAGCGAAGACCGAAAGTTGCTCCCATAGGCGTTGTTCGGCCGTCGTGCAGAGGTCGTAGCTCCAGGCGATGCACCATTGCAGGGTTTGCTGCCGCTTCGGTGCGCCGCGGCTGCCGCGGGTCAGCAGCGCGAATCGGTCGTCGAGACGGGAGTCGATCTGTTCGAGCGACATGCTGCGCAGCCGTGCGGCGGCCAGTTCGATCGCCAACGGCAGGCCGTCGAGCCGGGCACAAATGCGGGTGACGATGGAGCGGTTGCGTTCGGTTACCGCGAAACCCGGTACGGCCGTGGCGGCTCGTTCGGCGAACAGGGTGACCGCGTCGTCGCGGGCGGCCCGTCTTCCGGACTGGCCGGGAATCCCGAGGGGCGGAACCGCAAATACCGATTCGGCGCCGATGCTCAGGGCCTCGCGGCTGGTCGCCAAGATTCTCACGCCACGGCAGGTTCGCAGCAGTGACTCGGTCAGTTTCGTGGCTTCGTCGACGACGTGTTCGCAGTTGTCGAGGACCAGTAGAAGGTCTTTGCCGGATAGGTACCGAATGAGGACATCGAGTGTCCTATCGGCACCGCGGTTCTGCAGGCCGAGGGTGGCGGCGACGTTTTCGACTACCAACGCCGGATCGCGGAGCTCGCTCAATTCGACCAGCCACACACCGTCAGTGAAATCCGATGTGAGTTTGTGGGCGACTCGCAGGGCGAGCCGGGATTTGCCGACTCCGCCGATCCCGGTCAGGGTGACAAGGCGTGAGCCTGCCAGCAGGTTCTTGACCTCGGCTACCTGGACGCGGCGATCGATGAAGCTGGTCAGTTCGAGAGGAAGATTTCCCGCGGTGGTTCCCGCTGCAGTCGGTGACGGCTTGGGCCCGGTGTCCGAGGCGTGCTGCAGGGGTATTTCGTCCACTGTGAAGCCGTGCTCGTGTTCGATGCGTCGGAGTTGTTCCCCGATCATCTCGGCAGTAGGCCGGTCGGAGGGATCACGGGACATCGCTGCCTCGATCACCGCGCACACGTCGTCGGGATAGCCTCGCTCCCGCAGGTCGGGGACGGGTTGCTCGGTGATGCGCAGGAACTGCGCGACGACCTGCTCGCCGCTGCGGCGTTCGAAGGCCGCATGTCCGGTCAGCGCGCAGAACAAGGTGGCGCCCAATCCGTAGACGTCGGAGGCCCGGCTCGCGGCGCCCGAACTGATCACCTCGGGTGCGGTGAACGCCGGAGACCCGGTGATCGTGCCGGCCGAGGTCTCGAATCCACCGGTGATATGGGCGATGCCGAAGTCGGTCAGCGCGGGTTCGTCGTAGTCGGTGATCAGGATGTTGCTCGGCTTGATATCGCGGTGCAGCACATCGGCTCGATGCGCGGTCGCAAGCGCACCGGCGATCTTCACGCCCAGACGCAGCACCTGCGGCAGCGGCAACGGGCCGTCCCGGCGGATGCGGGCATCGAGCGAACCGCGCGCGTAATAGGGCATCACCAGGTACGGGCGACCGGCGGAGGTCTCGCCGACTTCGAGCATCCCCGCGATATTGGGATGACCGGTCAGCCGCCCCATGGCCCGTTGCTCGCGAAGGAAGCGCTCCCGATTCTCGTCCAGTTCGGCGGTCAGCACCTTGACCGCGACCGTGCGGTCCACGGCGAGCTGAGTGCACCGGAACACCTGTCCGAAACCACCCCGCCCGATCTCCTTCGCGTCAGCGAAACCCGCAGCGTCCAGCTCCGTGACGACATCGACATCATCACGCTGAGTCTTGAACGGATCGCTCTCGACCATCGGCCACTCGTGAAATTTGCCAGCAGGTGAATCCAGACTATCGCCGCCGGTGGCTTCGCAGGGTGCCTTTCTTCCCTCGGTTTCTCTGCGGAACCGAGTTGGCAACGTGCACGGTTGGTCGAGTCTCGGGGCCATATCACCAAAACAAGGTTCTGAATACTGGGAATCTGGCACGGGTGGACTGCAGCGACAACTTCACTCACGGCTGTTCCATCGACAGCGGGTGAAGTTCGCCTTCGATCATCGTGTATATTTGGGGTTTATCGGAAGACTTGCGAATTAATAGTCGATATTGAAAGTGGTCGGAACTCGTGGAATAACTCTCTGCAAGTAGTCTCGACGACATAACCAGGTCATCGAGAGGTGAACGCCGGAACGTATGCGTAATAGGTGCCCTCCCTCGCGAATTTCACCCGTTACTTTCAGCGCGCAGACTCGCTTCATCAGAAATTTCTCTGTGGGAGGTTTCACGGTCTGTCAACGGCGTCGCCGCGCGCAGGCGAAGTGGTGCACCTCCGGTTGGTCGGGTACGTCAGAGGATCCGGAGGGGTACCAGTGCCCAGGTGCCGAGGGCGTGGCTGATGGTAAGGACGACCTGGTGGGCGCGGCGCCGTCTTCGAGATAGCTTTGCAACTTGTTGCTTCGATCCTCGCGTTGACCGCCGCTGTACTGGTCAACGCAGCCGGACCGGCCAGCGCAACGACCAGCATATGGATCGGGAGAGCGATCATAGCCGGACACAGCGAAGCCTGGGAGTCGGTCGCCGCCGAGATCACCTACGTCTGCGAACCCGGCCAGGCGAACGTCCTGTGGGTCAAGGTCGAGTCCGAATGGTTCAAAAGCCCGGAAGGCCAACCCCTCCGGATGAAAGACGAGGGTCTGGGTCAGGTGACCTGTGACGGCGAATCTCGGCAGACGAAGGTCAGCGTGCCCTTGGGCTACGACTACGGCGAGGGCGTGAATTCCGGACATGCTCTCGACGGGTGACTGCGCTCATCGAATCTTCGGCGAGCGCAGTCACCGGTTGGGCCGTGGACTGTTGCGCCTGTCTTTGCGGTGTCGTTGGCGGCAGCTATCAGCTGGCGGGCCTGCTTGGGCGTGATTTCGAGCAGTTCGGCGACTTCGTCGTCGGTGTTGCCTTGCTGGCGGATCGTGGCGGCGGCGAGCGCTTGCCGTTGTTGGTGCTCGGCTTTTTCGGTGGCTGCTCTCTCCTTCGCGGCTGTTATCTGCTGATGTAGCGCAGCGATTCTGTCATCACGCGCCCGCTCGATGTTCGTGATCTCTTGCCACGCGGTGATGTACTGCTTGACCGCTGCGGTAACAGCCTGTTCCCGTTTGCGAGCGGCATCACGGCGATCACGGATCAGCGCTCGAGAGCGTCGAAGTCGTTCAGCAGCTTCTGGTGACCGAGTGCCGCGGGCACGACGGGGCGCGATGTTGTCGTTCATGCCGATCCCTAACCGGCTGATCCGCGCGTCAATCCCCAACCAACAGAATACGCGCCGATCCGCCGGTGACGGATCTGGTCTTCTGCAATTCCGTTGCCCAATCGCTGCGCCCGATCGGTGCGGCTACACCGTCCAATTCAATTCTGATTCTGTGTCTTTCGATACACGCGGACACGGACACCGCCAGCGAGACATCTCGCCTTGTCCGCGACGTTCCACCATCTGCCAGCAAGTAGCTGAAATCTCCCGCTGATCCGAACGCCAGGCCGAGCACACGCGTGGGCCTGGCGTTCTTTCGTGTCCGGAAGGTGTTGAGCCATGCCCGAATCCCCTCCCCCTGCAGTGCGATGTGTCGTGTGCCGGTCGACCGATACCGGCGGCCGGTACCCGGTTCAGGATCAGTGGGTTTGCCAGCACTGTTTGTCGGATCTGCCTCGCTGTGACGGCTGCCGTCACCGGGTTGTCGCGGTGAACGACACCGCGGAGCAGTACCGGCTGTGCGCGCGGTGCACCGCCGGGTGGGTCGGTTGCGTGTCGTGTCAGCGCCTGACCGCGCCGTACCAGCGCACCGATTCCGGTGAGGTGGTGTGCGGGCGGTGCGCGGAGGTGTTCTTCGACCTGTGCACCCGTTGCAGCCGATACAGCGGTAGCAGCCGTTACCTCTCCGGTGGCGGGCGTGTATGTGGTCGATGTGCCGAGCATTACGCGAGCTGCCGTGGCTGCGGCACCTTGACCCGTGTCGGCGGTGATTGCGATACCTGCGATCACCCGCATCATGTGTGGAATTACAGCTACAAACCCGACCCCCGCTTCCACGGGACCGGCCCGCTGTATCTGGGGATGGAACTGGAAATCATTGTCCCCGAACACCACTACCGGCAATGCGTCACACTCGCCGGCGAGCACCTCGGGCTATTGGGGTATCTGAAGCGTGATTCCTCGATCGAGCCCGACGGGTTCGAGTTGGTGACCCATCCGATGTCGTACGAGTACGCGATCGGCGAGTTCCCGTGGCCGCTGCTGGGACAGCTCGCGGAGTTGGGCTGTGAGACCGACTCGAGTGTCGGTTTGCATATCCATGCCAGCCGTGCCGGATTCGCCTCGCCAGCGCACATCTATCGGTGGATGAAAATGCTGTACCGCAACGAGTCCGCGGTCACCACGATCGCGCGCCGCCGCTCGTACTACGCGCCGTTCGATCAGCACGCGCGAGCCAAGGTCAAAGACACCGCCAAGGACCCGCTGCACGCGTTGGAGTTGAGCCGATATCAAGCGATCAACCCCTACCCACGAAAAACCCTGGAACTCAGGGTATTCGCGTCCTCACTGGACGTTCAGCAGGTCCAGGCCGCGCTGGCGTTCACCGCCGCCTCCATCGACTACACCCGGCACCTGCGTGTCGCCGATGTGCGGGCGGGGGCGTGGGAATGGTCGCGCTTCGCCGCCTGGGTCACCGCACATCGCGGCCTGTATGGGCCGCTGTTGGCGGAGATGGAGGACCTGTCGTGTGCTTGCTGACCTACTTCCCGCCCGGCGCCCCACCGGATCCGGTCGCCTTGTCGGTCGGGGCGAGGGTGAACGCGCATGGTCACGGTTTCGCCGTCATCGCTGGGACCCGCATCATCACCGGCCACGGTATGGACGCCACCGCCGTGATCGACCACTTCACCGCGATGCGTCGACGCTATCCGCGGTGGGCGGCGCTGTTTCATTCCCGTTATGCCACCCACGGCGACCGCTGCGTGGACAACTGTCATCCATTCCGCCTCGGCGGTGACCCGCGAACCGTGTTGGCGCACAACGGCACTCTGCCCAAACGCGTCCATCCGCGCCCGTACGATCGCCGTTCGGACACCCGCATAGCCGCCGAGGAATACCTGGCTCGGCATCCGTTCGGGCTGATCGACACCCGCCGCGGCGCGGGCGGTCTGCGATCGTGGCTGGGCAGCAGCAAACTGGTCATCCTCACCGTCGATCCCGCCTACCACCACAGCGCCTACCTCTTCGGTGAACACGCAGGCCAATGGGATGGCGGCATCTGGTACTCCAACACCAGCTACCAGCCACGGCCGTGCCGTCCGGCGCGCCGCTACCTGTGCCGGTCGTGCCTAAACGTCGACTTCGACCGCACCAGCCGCTACTGCACTCGGTGCGGCTGGTGCTTCGACTGCGATGCCGTGTTCCCCGACTGCGAGTGCGCCGGGCACCACCGCACTGGCGGTCCCCCTCCCCGGCGTGGCCGGCTGGTCCTGGCTTCCTCCGCGTCGCATCGGCCGCCGAAGTCGCCGTGAGGCCTGTCCGACGCTGATTTGTCCCCCAAGAACCCCGCGCCCAGCGAATCCCGCTGGGCGCGGGGTTCTTTCCATTTCACCGAAAGGTCTCCCGTCATGCCCACATCCGTGGTCGCCGACTCCGCGTGCTCGCACTGTGCCGATCCCCTGCCGCCGGTGAACCTCACCACGACCCTCGACGGCGAATGCCTGTGCCGCTCATGTCTGCCCGATCTGTCGGTGTGCGTCGAATGCGACGGGCACACCCGCAGCCCGCACCTCACCAGCGACGACACGCTGCTGTGCGCGCGGTGCGTGTCCGGATGGACGCGGTGCGCGGACTGCCACACCTACACCCGCACCACGACGACCGCGCTCGGTGCCCGCGAGATCTGTGAGAACTGCGTAGGCGATTACCAAACCTGCGACGACTGCGCCCGGCTGTGCACCGACACCTACGGCGTCCACGGCGGAAACCGAGTCTGCGACGCGTGCCTCGATGAGGACTACCGCGAATGCGCCGAATGCTTCGACCTGATCCCCTACGGCGACACCTACTGCCAAGACTGCTGCCGCCCTGGTCATCCCGCGGTCTACGGCTACGACTACAAACCTCAGCCTCGCTTCCACGGTGAGGGCCCGCTGTTTCTCGGCCTGGAACTCGAAATCAAAACCCCCACAAACCATTTCAATGATGCGGTCGATACCGCCCTGACTCACCTCGGCGACCTGGCCTACTTGAAGGAGGATTCTTCGATCAGCCCGTGTGGGTTCGAGCTGGTCACCCACCCCATGTCGTATGAGTACGCGCGAACCGCGTTTCCGTGGGGTTTGCTGGCGCGGTTGCGGTTGCTGGGCTGCTACACCGACAGCGACGTCGGTATCCACGTCCACCTCTCCCGCGACGGGTTCGACTCCCCCACCCACGCCTACCGGTGGCTCAAATTCGTCTACCGCAACCAGACTCCGGTCACCCGGTTGGCGCGCCGGTCATCGAGCTGGGCTGAGTTCTCTCCGCAGGCGCGCTCGAATGTGCTGGCTTTCGCGAAGGGTGAGCGCGGCGCGGCGCGCTATCAGGCGATCAATGTGCGCCCCGAGCACACCTTCGAACTACGCATCTTCGCCAGCTCCCTGCAGCCACGACAGGTGCAAGCCGCACTGGCGTTCGCGGCGGCATCCGTGGAATACACGCGCGGTTTGACCGCGGCCGATATCGCGCGCCGCCGCGGCTGGGAATGGGCCGCCTTCGTCACCTGGCTACGCGCCCACCCGTCCTACTCACCGCTTCTGGCCGAACTGGAGGACCTGGCATGTGCATCCTGACCTTCGTCAAACCCGGTCACAACCCTGACCTCGACGCCCTGCGCGGTGGGGCGCTGGCCAACCCCCACGGTCACGGTTACGCCATCATCACCGGCACCACCATCACGGTCGGTCACGGCCTCGACGCTGAGGCGGTGATCCTCGAATTCGCCGCTGTCCGACAGCAGTACCCCGACGCGGCGGCGTTGTTCCACTCCCGCCTGGCCACCCACGGACCACGCACCCTCGACAACTGCCACCCCTTCCTCGTCGGTGGCGACGAACGAACAGTGCTCGCACACAACGGGATCCTGCCCGAGACCGTGCACCCCGCCCCCGGTGACCCACGCTCGGACACCCGCATCGCCGCCGAGGAATTCCTGCCGCAGCGCCCGTTCGGGTCCCTGGATTCCTGGACCGGACGCCAACAGCTCGAAGCTTGGCTCGGCATGGACAAGATGGTGCTGCTCACGGTCGACCCCGCCTACAAGCACAGCGCTTACATCTTCAACGAGCACCGCGGGCATTGGGACCAGGGCAGCTGGTACTCCAACCACACCTACCTGCCCGCGCTGTGGGCCAGCGACACCGATTACTGGGGCTACTGCAGCGAATGCGGCGAATTCAACGACGACCCCACCGGCCCGCACTGCCTAGTCTGCGGGTTCTGTTCTGAGTGCCTACAGGTGTTCCCGCAATGCGACTGCCCCTCCTACGACGGTGAGGAACGCTACGCCGACCTGTTCGACCTCGAAACCGCCTGAACCCCAACCCATCCACCCACCACCAACGGGCTCACGGTGGCGGCTCCCCCGCGGAAAGGCGCGAATTCGCATGAGACACATGCCCAATCCAGCAGAAGCCCTGAGGCGACTACGCGATATCGATGTTCACCCCATCACCGCCGCCACCACGATCGCCGTGGTTGATGTGCACGACCACGACCCGCATACCGGTCGGCACTGGATCTCGGTGTGATCGCCAGCGGCGCAGACCTGTTGGCCTGGATCGAAACCAACCTCCCCGACCTCGAGGAGGACCGGTTCGGGCCCTGGCGAGCCGAACCAGCGGCCACCCCCGGTGCGCGCACCGCCCACATCCATGTGCGCATCCACAGTCCCGAAACCGCTGACCGCATCACCACGATCGTCCTGTCCGCAGAACCCGATCCACCGGATGTCCGTCGCGCGCCGCGCAACCTCAATGCGCCACAAACAGATTCGAGGTGACCATGACCGATACCCCACCTCCCCGCCGCACACGTACACCCGCGCAGCCTGCGGTGCCGATGCGGTTGATGCACGCACCAACCTCGCATGGGCTCGTGGTTCCGTACATCACGCTGGCGCATCGCGATCGCAGCCACCCCGTGTGGGGAGCTCTCGATCCCGTCCGTCGACTGCACGCCTTGACCCGCAAACTGTGTCAGGTCTGCGGCGAACCCCTGCAGATCTACGGAGAACCGTTCGGCGACCGGGTCGTACTGCAACTGCGGCCAGTGACTACCTGCGAGGAATCGCGGTCGAGCCTGGCGTCCATCCCGAATGCGGGCACTATTCCCAGCGCGCGTGCCCCACGCTGGCTGGGCGCAGCAGCCGCTACAACCCGGCCTCCCTCGGCGAAGGCCTCAGCCGCTGTGAGGATCCCGAATGCGGCTGCGCCCGCTGGGCCGTGACCGAAACCCCGCCCACGACACCTTCGCGGGAAGGTCAGCCCGCCGAAGCCTGGTATCAGGCATGGCTGGCGCTATCGGACTACACCATCATCCCCGACCCCGGCAACGACAGCGTCGCACCCGCTCTCGGTGTCGACATCCGCAACGCCCGGCTGTTGAAACTGCGCAAGATCCGCAACGCCGCACCCACCGACACCGGTGAGCGGCCGACGGATCTACTCGCCGCACTCATCACCGCACGCGAACTCTTCAGCGACGCAAGCCATGTGTGGTGACCACACCGAAGCTGGGGCACACACCGTTCGCGGCTGCGTCAGAGCCGACAGCACCGAAACCACTGTGCCGGTGAACAACCAGCCACTCTCCCGCTGCTGGATGCGTTGACCCATCACCGGTAACCCCCCGCCCATCGCAAGAGCCGGGCGCAACGCTTCGGGGTCTTGCGCGCACTCGCTCGGCGGTCTCACCAGATCAGAAGCCTCGTGGTCGATCCGGATCACCCTGGCCGACACCGGACGCCGCCGCGAACAAGCCCGACCCCGCGGCCAAGAAACGATCGACACCCACCTCGGCACCGCAAAAGACCATGCCGTCGCGCCCGTGCACAGAAGTTGAGCGTCTCTGGTCGATGAGTCGTCGAGTCCCGGCGCAGCAGCAGCGGCCCTATCCCCTTCGGCCCCGCCCTCGGCGACGACATCACAGCCGTAACCGCGTCCTCCGCCGGTCAACGCACATCCATGACCACCAGCATCCGTGACCCACCGACACAGGAAGGCAGGGACTAAATCCCATGTCCGACAACACCGATGACGATGCCCGCTCCCAGTCCACCGGTCCTGGGCTCTCCGAGCCGGGTCAGCGTGCCGAGCAGCCTTTCTCGGCGGATGCGTTGCATGTCGACGATCCCGGCGAATTGATCGTGGCGATGCCCGCCATGGTCGGGTTCGTACCCGAACGCTCGCTCCTGGTCGCAGTCCTGCGGGACGCACCCGAACCCGACAGCGCTCCGATCATCGACGCGGTCGCGCGGTTCGACCTGTACCTCGACAGCGACGGCGACCAGCGACCGGGGTCGGCCGTCGCCTACGCCGATGCCGTCGCCCGGATCTGCGCCACGGACGGCGCGGGCGAGGTACTCGCGGTGATCATCGATGACCGGGCACTGCCACCACACCCGGACCGGCGCCACTCGAGTGCGGGAGGCCATGCTGGGTTGATCGAGGAGTTCGCGCAACTGCTCGCAGACCATCAGGTGCTGCTGGCCGGAGCGTGGGGGGTGCGATCGATCGAAGCGAACGAACCATGGTGGAGCCTGCTCGACACCGAACACGTTGGAACGTTGCCGGATCCGGCGGCCTCGATGGTGACCGTAGCGCACGTGTTCCACGGGCGAGCGATCCGAGCCGCACGCTCGCAACTGACCGATCTACTCACCCCCGACACCGAACTGACCGCCCAAGTCGCCGCGCACCTCGAACAGTCCATGGCGGCGGCGCATGACCGGTACGCGGCGGCGGTCCGCGCTGGCGATCCCGACTCCTATCACCGGCAAACGCTCGAGCGGGTGCTGTGGCATATCGCCGACACTGACTCCGGCACAAACCCCACTGCCCGCGAATACGCTGACCTGGCGGTAGCACTGCGGGATCGGGTGGTGCGTGACGCGTTGTTCGGCCTCGCCGACGGTGAGCACGCCGACGCCGCCGAACGCCTGTGGCTTTCGCTCTCGCACGCGACCGCGGGCACCGACCGGGCCGATGCCGCAACACTTCTCGGATTCAGCGCCTACACCCGCGGCGACGGCGTCCTCGCGGGGATCGCTATACAGGCCGCCCACCACGCCGACCCAACCCACTCCATGGCAATCCTGCTGGCGACCTGCCTGACCACCGGGATGCGACCCGAGACCGTGCGCCGCCTGGCTCACTGCGGGCATGACATCGCCACCGACCTGGGCATCGACCTCACACACTGACCTTCGGTTGCCGGAAGCCGATCCCGGACAGGCACTGCCTGCCCCGTGGCGGTCAATGCTCGCTCACCGAAGTTATCGGCTGCTGCACGATCGCGATCCGAACATGTTGCCGCAGCGGCTGATAGCTGCTCGCGTCGCCGGTCCCGTCGCCTTTCACACACCGCGCACCTGGCCGAATTGCGATCCCGACGCCTGGCTGCCGTACCCGCACTGACGTTCACGCCCGTTCCCGTGGATTCACCCATTCCGAAGGGCGTTCACGCGGAAGGCAACGGCGAACTGCGTCCGACAGCCCAACTGCACCCCGTGGGTTCGAGAAGCCTGCGGGTGTTCCTCAAATCTCCTGCTGCCTTGTGCATCCGGGAGCAAGCACTGTCCACTACTATCCTGGGAGGATCATCATGGCCGCAGAAACGGTCATTACCGTCATCGGAAATCTCACTGCCGCACCCGAACTGAGGTTTACGCCCGCGGGAGTCGCGGTCGTGAACTTCACGGTCGCCTCGACCCCACGCTACCTCGATCGCACCACCAACGAGTGGACCGACGGGGACCCGTTGTTCATGCCCTGCAGCATCTGGCGCGAGGCCGCAGAGAACGTGGCCGAGTCGTCGCTACCCCGTGGTGCACGGGTGATCGTGACCGGACGACTCAAGCAACGCAGCTACCAGACCCGCGAAGGTGACAAGCGCACCGTCGTCGAGCTCGACGCCGACGAGGTCGCCGTATCGTTGCGCTTCGCCACGGCCACGGTGACCAAGACCAGCCGGCGCACCACCCCTAGGACCGACACCACCATCGGCTCCAGAGCGAGTTCCGATGATCCGTGGGCGTCGGTCGGCTCGCGTGAACCGGCGTTCGCCGGTACCGGTGAGGAGCCTAGCTTCTGACCCGATGATGCTTCCGCTCACCTCTCGTAGGGAGGTGAGCGGGAGTTATCGGGTGGGCGGGGGATGCCCGTCTGGCCGTTCGTCCAGCCCGGACCGAGGGCTACCAGAGCGTCGCTCGACACGGCAGGGCCCGCGCCCGGCACCACCGAATTTCGCTTCCGCCACATAGCTACGCGGCGGTCGGTAGTTCGAAATTCGGTGGTGCACGCCCCGGCGCGTTCCCCACCACGCCGAACACCGCCCCGGTCGAAAACGCCCTCGGGCTGGCCACCCGGCCAGCCGACCATCCCTGTGGAATGTCACCTCCCCACGGGGAAGGGTCGTCACGCTCGCACGAAAGGGAAAACTCCGATGGCCAACACCGAATCCCCGTCGTTCCTCGACGCGATCACCCACATCAACTGGCAACTCGAAGCCGGTCTACACGACGAGGCCCGAGACGCGTTCGAGCACGCCCTCACCACTCTCGCCACCACCGAGGACCTCCACCGGCTCGTCCGACTCGCCGACACCTTCACCCACGCCCTCTACACCAGTGCGCGCGCGCAACTGCGTTCGTTGTGGCGACGTTCGGATCCCGACCTGCGGGCGTGGCTGGACGTGTTCGTCACCCGCACCGACCCCGGCCTCTATCGCCCCACCGAGCAGCAACCCCGATGGGTCACGACCGTGCCGCTCACCGCCATCGACTCGGATGTCCGGCGGGTCCTCGCCACCGACGACACCCCCGTGCTGAACCGCGAACCCTCTACCGCCACCGAGATCGCGGCCAAACGCGCGAGGCGGCGCGAGGAACACATCGAGGCGATCACGACAAAACGCCGTCGCGTGCACGAGGACCGGGTCGTCACCGACTACATCCGCACCCGCTTCCTGCTCGACACCGACCGACCCTACGAACCCTCAGCCTGGGATCGGCACTACGTGCGCCAGGTCGCCGAGCAGGTCCGCGCCGAACGCGACCGCGCCGGGGCACGCACCCACGAGGACTTCGACACCGACGCGATCGCCCGCACCCGAACCGGCCTCGACATCCGCGACGACGCTCGACCCGCCTTCCTACCCAACGGCAACGGCCTCGACTACGACCACACCACACTGCCGCCACTGCAAGGCTGGGTGTGTGTCCACTGCTTCGGCGAACGCGCCTGCAGCGACCACTTCCGCACCGACCCTGACGGTCGCCGCCTCAGCGACGACGGACTCTGCCAACACTGCCGCGACCACAACCGCACCGGAATCCCCGCCCTCCCGGCGGGTTTCACCCTCGCCGACGAAGTCGCCGCCTACTGCCAACACCTCACCGACCACTACCCCGCCGCCGCACCCGCACTGCTGCACGACTTGCAGCAACGCTCCACCCGGATCGTGGCCGGGCTGGTCATGGCCGTCCGCGACCGGGCCGCGCAACCATCGGCACCGAGCACGCCGATCACGACCTTGACTCCGGTGCAGTTGCGGACCGGACGGTGCTGCTCCTGCCACACCCCCGGCCGCGACATCGACATCGACGACCTGTGCGGCGACTGCCGCGACCTCTACCGCACCGCCGCCTGACCATCAGGTCGTCTCCACACCGGCCCACCCACAACGGGTCTCACAACCCCGGTCCGCCGCAGTGTCGCGCTCCTGCGGCGGACCGGACACCAACCACCGGACTTCCCTCAGTCCTAACCGCCTTGGCGGTACACGCCGTGCCTCACCCCTGGCTCGACTTACTCGCCGACCACTACTCCTCGATCTGGGTCCTGTGCTGGCTCGCCATCCTCGCGTACTGGGCGCGGCGCCTGACCGAAATCTCGGTGCCGCCGCCGGTGTTCCACCACCGCTGCAGAGCGCGGCGCGAGGTAGCCCAGAACCGCTCGCGCACAGCGATTCCCCGCCGCCCGGGATCATCGGCGCCTCGCGAGACCCGGTCCGTCGCGGTGCCCACTCCCCCGACGGACCGGCCACCACCAACCCGCACCGATCACCAACCCCACCCACACCCTCACGCCCACAACTAAACTCCCCTCCACGCGCAAACCGCCACCACACAACCCCACTCACCCCTGCTCCTCCTCACTTTCACCCTCACCACCCCACTCCCCCTCATTTTCACAAGCACACCTTTTGCATCCGAGGCACCACTACTTTCCGGACTGTAAGCGCAAATGCGACAAGCTAGCGGTCTCCCAGGTGGACTATCCGGAGCGGTTTCCGTGACACGCTTGCACCGACTAGGGGATCGTTGACACGACAAGCTTCATCGCTAGGAGCGAGGTTGCAGGGTCCGATTGCGCCGTCTTGTTAGCCTCCACCGTTGCGATTCGGTAACGACCAGGGGTTTTGTTTGATTTGACGAAAAAATAGTCAAATCCAACCCTGGCGTAAATGGCCGGTCGAGTGCTTGATGGATATATGACCGCGACGATTCATAAAGTCGTGGCAGGCAATGGGTATCAATATTATCTGCGCAATGTCGCCGCGAATGACGTGTCGGCTCGTGGCCGTTCCAGCCTCGCCGATTATTACTCCGCTCACGGGGAAGCTCCGGGCCGCTGGCACGGCACGGGCCTGGACACGCTAGGCCTGCAACCGGGCGACGAAGTCACCGAGGAACAGATGAAATCCCTGTTCGGACTGGGGCGTCATCCGAACGCGGAGGTGATCGAAGCCCGCGTCTACGACACCGAGATCGGCAAGGGGGCTACGCATAGAGACGCCGCGCGTGCTGCCGATCAGGCGTCGCGTTTAGGTAATCCGTTCCGGGTTTATGCCGAGGTTTCCGAGTTCCGTACACGGTGCGCGGACGCTTTCAAGCGACACAATATCGCGCACGGATTCGACCCTAATGACGCTATTAGCGACGACGAACGTTCACACATTCGGACCCGTATCGCGTTCGATATGTTCTGCGAAACCTACGATCGCGCGCCACTGAACGAGCGGGAATTATCGGGATGGGTGGCACAAAACTCGCGCCCGAACACCGTCGCGGTCGCCAGTTTCGACATCACTTTCTCCCCGGTTAAGTCGGTGTCGGCGTTGTGGGCGATCGCGCCACGGACTGTCGCGGAGAAGGTCGAACTCGCGCATCAACGTGCGGTGCGCGACGCCCTCGGCCGGCTCGAACAGCATGCGGTGTTCACGCGGTTGGGTCGCAATGGTGTGCGCCAAGTCGATGTGGAGGGCATCGTGGCAGCTCAGTTCACGCACCGCGACAGCCGGGCCGGGGATCCGGACCTGCACACCCACGTACTGATCGCCAACCGGGTCCGCACCGATGATGGGCGGTGGCGCACCCTCGACGGGACCGCGATCTACCGCGCGGTGGTCACCGTCTCCGAGATCTACAACACCCGCCTGGAACACCACCTCGAAGATCTGGTGGGTGTCGAGTTCGCCGAGCGCCCCACCACCGATCCGTCCAAGCGCCCGGTCCGCGAAATCGTTGGCATCCCAACACCGTTGATCGAGGCGTGGTCACGGCGCGAAGCCGCGATCAAGGAGCGTGTCGGGGACCTCGCGGCACGGTTCCAGCATCGGTTCGACCGCGAACCGACCCCCACCGAAATGTATGCCCTCGCCCAGCAGGCCGCCCTGGAAACCCGACCGCCCAAACACCAATTGCGGTCACTGGCCGAGCAGCGCAGCACCTGGCGCTCCCAAGCGATGGCACTGCTCGGCGGCCGCGAAGCACTCTCGTCGATGCTCGTCGCGGTCGTGAATCCGGTGCGGCTCCAGCGTGTTGCGGTGACGACGGCGTGGATCAACCGGACCGCGCAGCGGGTCATCGAGGTGGTTTCCGAGCACCGCTCCACCTGGACTGCCACCAACCTGCGGGCCGAAATCGAACGCCAAATCCGCGGCCACATACGCAGCCGGGACTGGCAACAGGCCACCGAAGCGGTCCTGGCCGAAACACTTTCACCCGAGCATGTGATCGCCCGCGGTGACCCCGATCTGACCGACGAACCCGAACTACACACCGTGCCAGAGCTGTTGCGTCGCCGCGACGGCACCAGCGTCTACACCACCTCCGGCGCACAGGTCTACACCTCGGCACGGATGCTGTCGATCGAGCAGCAGCTGATCGACCTGTCGGTGCAGCCGGGCGCACGACAATTACCGATGGACGCGGTCACCGCGGCGGTGCACTGCTATAACACCCGAAATCCCGAACGCCCGCTCAACGCCGGGCAGATCAGCGTGATCCGAGGATTCGCCTCCTCGAGTCTGCGGGTACGCACCACGAACGCGCCAGCGGGAACAGGCAAGACCACCGCGATGGCCGTGCTCACCGACGCCTGGCATTCCAGTGGCGGCCGGGTCCTCGGGTTGGCGCCGACCGCGTCGGCGGCCGCCCAGTTGGGTAAAGCGATTGGTGCGCGGGTGGAGACAGTGGACAAGGTCCTCGACGTCCTGGACCGGCACACCCCACGCTCGGACAACCCGGCGCTGGACCGGGATATACCGCCGTCGCTGCCGCAATGGATCCTCGACATCGACCCCGACACGTTGGTGATCGTCGATGAGCACGTCAAGATCGGCAACCTCAAACGCCTACGCCTGCTGCGATTCCTGCACGACCGCGGCGCGACGATCCGCTGCATCGGCGACCCACACCAGCTCGCCTCGATCGAAGCCGGCGGCGCCGACACCGACATGGATCACGCAGCACCCGAGGCGAGCATGACGCTGACCCATGTCGTACGGTTCGCCTCGAACGCCGAAGCCACCGCGAGTTTGCAACTACGCGAAGGGGATCCGGCCGCGCTGGGCTGGTATCTGGACAACGGCCGCATCCACGCCGGACATTCCGGGGCCACCCACGATGACGCTTACACCGCCTGGATCGCCGACCACCTCGCGGGCCGCGACACCATCATGTTGGCCGCGACCCACGACGTCGTCACCGAGCTGAATGCGCGCGCTCGCGCCGACCGCATCGCCCGCAATGGCGGTGTAGTGAGCGAGGAATGTGTTCTCGTCGACGGTCTTCACGCATCGGTTGGGGACACGATCCGTACCCGCCGCAACAACCGACGACTACGACTCGGTACCGATGATTGGGTCCGCAACGGCTATTCCTGGACCGTCACCGCCGTGCACGCGGATGGCAGTCTGACCGCCGCACATCTGCGTTCGGCCAACAAACTTGGTCATAGTGTGTGGCTTCCCGCCGATTACGTGGCCGCGAATGTGCGTCTCGGGTACGCGGCAACGATCGATTCCGCGCAAGGAATCACCGCCGATTCGTGTCATGTCGCGCTCACCGGAGGCGAGTCCCGGCAACAGCTTTACGTCGCACTCACCCGCGGAATTCACGCCAACCACGCCTACGTACCGACCGCGTTGGACGGCAGTGAGGGCTCGTTTTGGAGTGAACCGGCGGTGTTTCCGCGCACAGCTGTCGAGCTTTTGCTGCGCATTTTCGGGCGCGACGGCGCACAAAACTCGGCGCACACCATGCTGCGCGACGCGCTCGATCCGCACAAACGGATCGGTCGCGCGCTCGATATCTACCTCGACGCGATCGGTGTCGCCGCCGAAAACGCCCTCGGCCCAGACGGACTCGAACGCCTCGACGCCGCCGCCGAAGCGCTGCGACCCAATCTCACCGACAGCCCCGCCTACCCCGTCCTGCGGCAACACTTGGCGATGATCGCGCTGTCCGGGCGCGACCCCATCACCGCCTTACGCACCGCCGCGAACGCCCGCGAACTCGACACCGCCGATGACGTTGCCGCCGTCCTGGACTGGCGACTGGATCCCTCCGGCACGCACTCCACCCGCAACGCACCCCTGCCATGGGCATCTGGCATCCCGCGCGGGCTACGTCCCGAACTCGACTCCACCCAACTCGCTGCTCGCGCCCGCATCGTCACCGACCTTGCGACCCAAATCCGTGACGACGTCCAGACCTGGACACCCGCGTCCGCACCGCACTGGGCACGCCCGCTCATCGGCTCGGATCCACGACTGCTCGCAGACCTCGCCGTGTGGCGGGCCTCCCTACACATCGACGACCGCGATCCACGGCCAACCGGACCCGCCCGCTACACCGTGGGCGAACGCGAACACCAACAGCTGCTCGACGTACGCGTCACCGACGCCCTCGGCGACCTGAACCTGCCCGCCACCACATGGGCGCCGCTAATCACACACCTCGAATCCCGCATCCTCACCGACCCATGGTGGCCGATCCTCGCCGACAAAATCGAGGTCGCCCACCGATCCGGTATCGACATCAAAGCCCGATTGACCCACGCCGCCGCGCTCCGGGCGTTGCCCGACGACATGCCCGCCGCAGCCCTGTGGTCGCGACTCGAGCTCGAACTCTCCGCCGTCGAAGTCACCGACACCGGCAACCTCACCCCCGACTGGACCACCGAACTGCACCAGATCATCGGCGCCGACACCGCGCACCGCGTCATCAACGACCCCGCCTGGCCACGCCTGGTCGCCGCGATCGACCGCGCCACCGGCACCGGCACCGGCACCGACTGGACACCAGCCGAACTCCTCACCACCGCATACGAACTCATCCTCGCCGCCCAACCCGACCCCACCGCGAACCTTCGTCCAGACCAGTACGCCAGTGCCTTGGCCTGGCGCATCGACGCGCTCCTGCACGAACACACCCACCCCCCGGAGCCCGCCATGCACCCACCCGAGCATCACCCCGAACCCGAACCACACGACCACTCGCACAGCGACAGCACCGCACAACCGACACCACCCACCGGTACTCCCCTCGATGCGGGCGACCCCGTGCAGATGCTCACCGACGACCAACTCACCCAAGCCATCACCGACATCAGCCAGCGCATCGATCTCGCCGAGACCGAAGCCATCCTCTACGGACCCGCACCAGGCACCGCATCCGCGGACACGACAGCAGTCGACACCGCCACCTGGCTGCAAGACGAACTCACCGACCTCAACACCGAACAACAACGCCGCGCCCAACTCACACCCCAACAAGCCGACGCCGAGGACGCCTTTCGCGCCCGCCACCAGCATGACAACGCCACCGAAGATCCCCCGGAATACGAGCTCGACCCGGTCATCGATCCGCCGTTCGGCTACGACGATCTCGGCCTGTAGAACGGTTCACCAACGACATCGAATTCCGTTCGGCTATCGGCGAGTTCCAGCAGCCACCCGTCGGCCAGCAGCGCGGTCCTCGGCCCCAGCAGCGTTCGTATTCGCATTCGGCGAATAACGCGGGCAGAGCTGGCCAGTTCTCCGGTAGATGCGCCTCTGCTCAACTCCCGCCTCACATCATGTTGGTGCTGGCGCAGCTGAGCGAAGCGACCCTTACGACCGGATCAACACAACTCAGTTCACCGCGCTGACAGTGCCTGGTGACCCAGACCTCGCCTCAGCGCCGCGCCGGTGACCTACCTGTGAGCTTGGACCGCATCCGCACGGCCCGGTACCTGCAAGAAACTCCTGGCCCGGTGCTCGATCTACTGCACTGCCGAGCCGTGTTCAGCGTCAGCAGAAACCGCTATCCGGGACGTCGATGCTGCCACCGGCTCAGAGTGCCTTCCATACCCACGGTTTCGGTATTTGCCCACGCACGCAAGCAATTCGATGCTTCGCTTGTTGCGCCGCACTCTCGTTCGCTCCTGCTCGCTCTAACGCGAACCCCACCCAACGTAGCTCTTGGATATCGGCGAAGAGTCTGAAATCCGACCAATCTGTAATGTCCTGGCCGCCATAAGCGTTCACCAGCGACAGGTAGTCAGCGGCGGGAATCCGCGCGAAGTCGGTGTAGTCGACGGCGAGCTGAATGAGATCCCATTCCGGTCGGCCAACCGACACCTTGTCCAAATCCAGGACTATGGGAGTGCCCGATGGCGGCACGACCAGGTTGCCTTGCCAGGCATCACCATGAATTACCGCGAGCCGTAGCGGATCCGGCAGCTTGTCATATCGCTGGTGTAGTTCGTCGTATCGCGTCAGTAGCCACGTGCGGTCATCGTCGGCCACCGTGCCCGCCGTCGCCAATCGTTCGCGAAGATCACCGAACGGGTCGTAACTCGGCAGCTCAAAATCGGCCGGTGGTGTCAACGAATGCAGTGCTCGCAGCATTGCTCCCAGTTTGGCAGGGGTGGCGGGCCGATGATCCGGGATGAGACGCCACCAGGTGACGGGTCGGTCGTCGACAACGATCGGTTGAGGCAGTTCCGAGACCGTCTCCACCGTTCGGATGCCAGAACTGTTGAGCCACTGCGACACTCGTAACTCCCGCTCAGCATCCTTCAGGCTGCCCGGTCTCCCGATCCGTGCCACGATGTCGCCGATGCGGTAAATGGCGTGGGATCCCTCGCGGATCACCTCCGGGTCATTCAGGGCAAGTCCAGCTTGTCGGGCAGCCTTCGCCAGTATTGCCTCCGATGACGATGTGGCGTTCATAGCGCTGCTTTCGCCGCAGATCGGCGGGTAATGACCTCGCACAGTTCCACGACGTCGCTCATTCGCCGGTGACGAGACGAAGCAGCGGCCAATCGCTGCAGTTCCTTCTGGATGCGATGGGAATCGAATTGGATCGCCTGCGTGGCAGCGCGGGTTCCGAGGGCGACTGCTTCTCTCGGGTCGCCTAGCCGCATGGTCAGGGTAGCCAGTCGGGTGAGCGAGAACGTCTGGGAACGGGGGTATTCCGCAGCTTGAAGTTCGACGGCTTGTCGAATCCTCGGGGCCGCCAACTCGATTCGATTGCGAGTCCTCGCAACCGGAATCAGAGCTTTGCCGGTGCTACCGAGGTGCTCCGCCTCGTCGTAGAAGCACAGCCAGGGCGGGTCGGTGGCGGGGCTGCGCTGGGCAAAGTACTCGTCGGCGCGTCCTACTTCGGAGAGTGCTTCGTCAGGTCGTTCCATGGAGGCCAAGTATTGGGCGCGCAAGGCGCTGAGCATGGCGCGTGCTGTGGCAGACAGCCGGTCGGATCGCACCTGGGCCAGCTCTATGAGCGACAATCCGCCATCAGGGTTGCCGATATACGCCAGCTTGCGCGCCATGTCGGCCAGTGTGCTGGCGCGCAGTTCCCATGATCCGGCTGTGTCGGCGCACCACAATGCGAGCCGGAACCTGCGCTCCGCCACCGCGTGATCGCCGATGTCGAAGGCGGCATACCCAGCGACACTGCCGAAGTTGCCAATCGCTTCGAGCAGAGCCCGGCGAGTGCCCGGCGACGCCTTCGCATCGAGTAGGCGGACGAAGTGGCCAAGTTGTCTGCCCGCGACAAGGCTGATCGAGCCGCCACCACGCAGGTTCTCCGCCGAAGCGATTGTGCGCGTGGCGGTTTGGACGTCGACGACCTCGGTTGTGCCGACACAGCGGATCAGCTTGTCGTCGGCGCTAGGTCCGAAATAGTGGGCGGGACCGATGCCTGGATCGAAAGGGCTGAACAGGTTTGTCGCGAGCAACCCGTCTGGCTGTGCTACTGCTTCACGTCGCCGACGACTCGGTACGAAACCCAGTTCACTGTCGGTGGCGTGCAGGATGGCGCGGAAGGCTTCCCGATAGAGCTCGTTGGGCCAGCGGACAGTGCCGCGCTCGTAGCGGGCGATGGTGTGGGCATCGAGTTCGCGCCGTTGACCGTGCTTGCGCCAGATGTAGGTGTTGACGGCCTCGGCCAGCTCGGCGCGGCCCATTACCTGACCAGGTCTCACCCGCGACGGTGTAGCTTCCCGTCGCTGCTGGAGTTGCACGTTTGGTTGCATGCGTCCCTTGCCGGTATCGGTCGCGGCTCAGTCTATCCAGCGGCACCGACGCTGAGTCGGGGCAGACTATCTGCCCCGTAACTTGCCCTCTTTTAGAAGCGTCGCGTGCGTGAGGCTGGAACAACGGCTCCGATCTGGCGGAGGCGTCATGCACAACGTGATCAATTGGGGGATCCAATGAGACCATGCGAATCGGTCCGAGGTGCTCTCGGTGCGGCACCGGTGTCGCGCATCGTCGGCCCGGATGTTGAAGCTGGGTGGCGCACATCGCGCCGTGTCACTGACCGCAGCGCAACACTGCGCGCCGGTGTAGTGGGCCTCGGGCATCAGGCAATAAACGATCACCTACCAGCGCTCGTGGCGTCACATCATGTCGAGCTCGCCGCCGTCTGTGACGAGGATGCGAGTGTCGTGCGCGAGCAGCAAACAGTGCATCAGGTGCCCGGATTCGCCGATTACCGCGAAATGTTCGAAGCCGAGGCACTTGACCTTGTAGTGGTTTGCGTGCCGCACGACGTCGGTCGAGCGGTGATCGAGTCAGCCGCGGAGCACAAGGTCCACGTCCTCAAGGAGAAGCCGTTCGCCACCAACCTGATCGAGGCCATTGACCTGGCGGAGTTGTGCGATCGATCCGGTATCGAGCTGATGGTTACGCTGCAGCGGCGATTCAATCCGATCTATTCGAGCTTCCCGCAGCTCGCTGACCAGGTCGGCACGCCGTTTCTGATCGACGCGCGCTACACCGTGCATGTCGATGATCCGTCGGAGGGTTGGCGCGGGCAGAGCGCCAAGGCGGGTGGCGGCTGCGTGATCGACATGGGCTACCACCTCATCGACCTACTTGTCTGGTACTTCGGATTGCCCGACAGCATCACAGCCGAGCTGTCGGTCGGTGCGCGACCGGACCGACGCTACGACGCCGAAGACACTGCGCTCGTTCACTTTTCCTATGACAGCGGCCTCTACGGCTCGTTGCTGCTCTCGCGGTTCATCGGACCGAAGACCGAGGAGATCCGGCTCGTCGGGTCCGAGGGCGTCGTGCATCTGGAGCGTGGCCGCATCCGCCGACTCACCAACAGCGGCGAGGTCATCGAGTCGCTGCATCGTGAACAAGCCTGGCCCTCGGCCGCGGCCTGCCAGATCGACTACTTCCACCGCGTCATCGACGGCACCCGACCCAACCTCAGCGGTCCAAACGAAAACCTCGACCACATGGCCTTCGTCGCCGCCTGCTACGACGCCGCACGCACCCACACCCACATCAACCCCAAGGAGCTCTTGTGACCTCACCACTCGCGCTGCTCGGCGGCCCACCCGTCATATCCGAAGCAGCACCGCATTTTTCATGGCCACCACTGACCGAGGCCACCAGCATCGCCATCCTCGATCAGCTCGACGAGGGCATCTCGATCTACGACCGCTCCGGTGTCATCGCCCGACTCGAAGACGCGCTTCAGCACTACTTCGGTGCCCGCTACGCCGTCCTCACCAGCTCAGGCACCGCTGCACTGTATTCGATGTACGCCGCCTGCGGCATCGGGCCAGGTGATGAGGTGATTGTGCCTGCGTATACCTTCTTCGCCACTGCCACACCACTGCTGCACTTAGGCGCGACTCCCGTCCTGGCCGATTGCGACACCAGTGGAAACCTCGATCCAGTCGATGTGCCGCGACGCATCACCGAGCGCACTAAAGCCATTGTGGTAACGCATATGTGGGGGATGCCCGCGCAAATTCGACGACTGAAAACACTGGCAGACGCTCATGGGCTGCTACTGCTCGAAGACGCTTCCCACGCTCACGGGGCCAGCATCGGTGAGCAGAAGCTCGGCACGTTCGGACAAGCCGCCGCTTTCAGCATGAACGGGCCAAAACCGCTGTCAGCCGGGGAAGGCGGCTTCATCCTCACCGATGACGAGCAGGTGTATCACCGCGTCTTGCTGCACGGCCAATACAACAAGCGTTGCCGAAACGAAATCCCAGCGCATTCGGACCTCAGTCGCTACGCCGTGACGGGTATGGGACTCAAACATCGCATCCACCCACTGGCCGCGGCCCTTGCACTGCAACAACTTTCACATCTGGATGACTACCTCGACGGGCGGCAGCGGATCGCCGAGCACATCCACGACGAACTCCAGCGAGAACCGGGACTGACCATCACCTGGCACGAACCACACACACGACCAGCCTGGTACGGATTCACGATCCTCTACGACAGTGAATTCTTCGATGACGTGCCGGTCGAACGCTTCCACGCCGCGTTGCAGGCCGAGGGCTGCAACGAATTCGACCGGCCGGGATCGACCTGTCCACTCAATCTCCTGCCGCTCTTCCAGGAGCCAGGTCCGTTGTTCCCGGCCTTCACCGGCAAACTGGCCTACGCTGCGGGCGACTACCCACGAGCCGAAGAGCTCCACCACGCCACGCTCAAGCTCCCTGTTTGGCATCGAGACGAGGACCTGCCCCTCGTCGACCGCTACATCGAAGCGCTCTACAAAGTCATCACCCACCACGCCGACCTGAAAGGGTAGAACTCGATGATCGAAGCAACACTGCTGGAGAAGCTGACGCGCGAAGCGGACCGGGATGAGGTGCAACAACTCGTTGTCGGTGCAGTCGTCCAACACGACGGAAAAGTCCTGCTGCTGCAACGGCCCTCCGACGATTTCATGGGTGGGATCTGGGAACTTCCCAGCGGCAAAGTCGACCCCGGCGAAGTCATCGACCAAGCCCTCATCCGGGAAGTCAAGGAAGAAACCGGCCTCGACGTCACCGCGATCACGAACTACCTCGGTGAGTTCGACTACCAATCCGGCAGCGGCAAGAAAAGCCGCCAGTTCAACTTCACCGTCGACGTCGAGCGCGCTGAGCCTGTGGAGCTGACTGAACACGACGCCTACACATGGACCAGTCTGGTCGAAGAACCACCAGTCACCGATGCTGTCAAGCAGATTCTGGCGCGCTACCGGGAGATCTGAACGGGCACAGGCAATTCGGCGGCGCCGAGCGACGAGACTGAAGTCCCTATAGCGCCAACAGCCCGCTCCTGAAACGGAGCGGGCTACCGTTGATGGTGCATGTCCCAGCTACTGGTCGTCTGCGGTGTCTTCGCTCACCAGCAGTACGTCGGTGTCGTCATCTTCGCTCCACCACCGCCGCACCCTCGTCGGCGATGAGGCACTCATCGATGCTTCGTCGCCGTGCTCATTCTCGTCGGACTTCCACGGATCGTCCCGCCTCAACACATTCCCTACCGCGTGCCGCCCCTGTAGTTCCGTCGTCTTCCACCAGTACCCCAGCCGAAAGCACAACACAGCCATGAATACGACTGAACCGCCCCACGGGATAGCGACAAGCAGCGTTGGCATCGTTCAGGATTCCTCCTCGCACACAAGCAGATACGCCGCCTCCGAATGCACCACGCAATCATCGGGATGGTGGTAGCGGTGGATTTTGAGGAGCTGCCTAGCCCGCTCAGAGGTGAGCTCCATCAGGTGAACCTGGCACATGTACTCGGCCAGCACGCCCTCAGCACGAACGAATGTCTTCTGGCTGGAGAGATCTGTCATCAGCACTCTGCCTCGTCAGGCGACCCGCTCGCCAGCGGTGCGACAGCGTCTTCGATGGTCGATCCTTCCCGCCGGATCGTCTTTCGGCGGAAGCCCATCCTTCGCTGTGTCCAGCAACCGCACCCGCCCGGCCCGTACATCGGCGACCAGCTGGTCGAGCGCTTCGATCTGCCGATTCAGTTCCGCCGCATCATGTTCGGCGTGGGCGGATTGGTCCTGCCGCAGCGCCAGCTGTAGGTACTTCCAGCCCAACCAGGCCACCATCTCGCCATACGACGACGGATTGGTAGGAGCGTCGGCATCGACCGTAACCCCGCTGACGTGCCCACCCGCTTCACGGTCGATCAGCCAGGTCAACAGTGACAAGTGCTCCTCGGCAGGGGCACCCGTGTTGCGGCCATGCTCGTAGATGTAGCGGCAGATACCGATGTACTGCTGAGCGCAACGCATCAAAACAGTTGTCGGCTCGTCCACACGTGCGAACACCCGAAGGAAAGATCCGGAATCCGGCAATGGTTGATCGGGCTGGGCCTCTACCACTGGGGCTGAAAACAACGCCGGTCTGTTTGGCGGGAACCCAAATACACCATGATCCGGTCGTTGATGGTCAAATGACACAGTGAAGCGTCCCTTCATATTTCGCAGATGACTGGTACTTGATAAATGGCCGGTGCGGTCAGTCCCAGAGTTCGCCGCACGGCAAAGGCGGCAGATCGCCGCGCACATCGTCATCGACGGTGACGTTCAATTCGGGAAAGCCTCGGGCCAGTTCATCGGCCACGTTTTGGGCTTGTTCGGCGCTGGCCTGGTAATCCAAGTTCAACGCTCCGGATTCGATATGGATGTGGCGAATTCGGCGCGGCGGCGGGATACGCCGCTGGCGCGTCACCACCATCACCGTGGCCTGTCCACGGCAAGCACTATCCGGCCTGCCTCGATCAGGATCCGCTGTGCGGCCGCCTTGCGCGGGCAGCGCTTCGCTCGGCAGGCAAGGTGGATCTGCATGACCTCGTGCGCTTGGGCGATCGTGAACGGCAGCATCGGTGCCTGATGGGCACCTGCGTCGCACAAGGCGATGAGTTGGTACATGGCAAGGGAATTCGTAGGCATCGCGCATCGCTTCTTTCCGGTCAAAGAACGGTTGGTAAAGGTGAAGCGGTGCCCGACACCGGGTGCTGTCGCCACCGGCCCCAGCTCACAGGGGCCAATGCGCCGCCCGAGGAGATAACAGCGTCGGCCCGATGCCGGGTACCGAAACCGACCGTAAACCCGCTAAAACGCCAGGTGCCCGTAGAAATTTAGGTTTCCGTTTTATTTATACGAAAACCCATATATTCTGCGGGGGAACGGTTTTCAGGTAGACAGCTCGGGCAAATCAGCCGACAATCGGGGAAGCTGGATATGTATATGACAACCGGCGAAGTCATCCGCCGGATCAGGAAATCTATCGGTATGACCCAGGCAGAGCTGGGAGACTTGCTCAACTTCTCCCAGCCCGCAATCTCGGGCTTGGAGCGCGGCGGCCCCGCCTCACACGACGTCCGTGTCCTGCGACTCGTCGCACGCGCACTTCAGGTTCCGCTTGCCATACTGATAGTGGAGTCGGACGAGGAGGCAGACGTGGACCGTCGTAACTTCTTCAGAGCAGGGGCACTCGGGGGCGCAGGCGCCGCCATAGTTGCGGCAAACGCGCCAGCCCACACTGCGTCATCCGGGATAAAAGTCGGTGCCAGCGACGTCGCTCAAATCACGGACAGTATCAACCAAATTCACGAGTTGGATCTCGTTGTTGGCGGTGACCGGCTGTGCCATCTTGCAGCTGGCCAGGCTCGCTACGTCCAGCAGTCTGCCCCCGCGGCTTCGACCCAGAGCCGAAGTTTGCTGTTGCCAACGATTTCGGTGTCGGTGTCGAATCGGTAGTCGAAGACGATGTGATCATATTCGTTTGTAGCTATGTAACTGGCTGACCCTTCCATCTCGGACGGTTCGCGCTGTAGCGTTTTTGTGCCAGCATCGAGGTAGAGCCGCTGGTATTCGGTAGCGGCCGGGGGCCACTGCTGTTCGTCGCGGACGTGCCCCTCGTAGTAGCGATCTCGGATTTCCAGGCGCACTGGCGGCCACTGACCGATATCGGTGTCCTCGCCTTTAAGGAAGTGGTCGAAGAATGTGCGTTGGCGCGAGTTGCTCTGCGCATCATAGTAATAGCCCCATTTTTTACGTCCGTGGATTTCGAGCCACTTCTGGCTCGACCCCAACCCCTTGTAGGCTTCGAGGGTGCCGCGGGTGTGGAGTCCGTGATCCGACCAGCTGGCGACGACGTAGGCGGGAACGGTGATTTGGGAGAAGTCGGCGCGTTTGGTCGCCCAGTAATCGTCATCGAAGGGGTGTTCATCGCGCATCGCGACGGTGTCTTCGACCTTCGTGCGGGAGAACAGCACGCCTTCGTGCCACCACGGATGGAATTGGGTTTCGGGCATACCGCCGTGGAAGGCGAAGTCTCGGTAGAGGTCGCTCACACCCTCCCATGGGTTCATGGCAGCCAGGTGGGGCGGTTGTGTTGCGGCGGTGAGCCATTGAATGATGGCCAGGTACGACACTCCGGCCATTCCTACTTTGCCGTTGCTCCAAGATCGGGTTCCGGCCCATTCGATCAGGTCGTGGTAGTCCTGGGCTTCTTCGGCGCCCCAGAATGACTCGGCGACTCCTTCTGAGCCCCAGGTTCCGCGAGGGTCGACGAAGATGACGGCGTATCCGGCGGGACACCAATAGGCAGGGTCGGGTGATTCGAAGGCGACGTACTGCGACAACACTCCGTCGGGTACACCTGTATCGGCCGGAAAGTCAGCGAGCTTTTGCGGTGAGTGTTTGCCGTACCCACTCCAGGCGATGAGCACGGGCAGGTCGGCCCCCGAACGGTCGGAGGGCCGGAACATATCGATGTAGATGTTGACGCCGTCGCGCATGGGGACCGTCACATCACGCTCGATGAGTAGGCCGTCGGCGACGGTGCGGGTGTATTCGAAACCGGGATATCCGCCCTTCTCCGGTTCGACGCCTTCTTTGTACCGTCGTTGAAATGCGCTGGCGGTCATGAGGTTTCCTTTTATTCGAGTGCGGCCTGTGTCGCAAAGTTTCGGGAGTTAAGACTTCCGCAAGAGGGATCCGGTCCGACGATCTGGGCATTCTATTCGTGGGTACGAGTGATCCGACTGCCAGAAACCGGGGTTGTCAGGTGGTGACCGAGGGGTATGGCTTTCCGAGCCAATGTTGCAGTTGCGCACCGAATTCACGCTGGAAGGACAGCGGTCCTTTCTCCGACGTCCAGGCTTCGTCATAGACCGCGATGAACAGGGTCAGATTGAGAAAGAAGTGCGCACCCATTTCGAAGAGCGCCACGTAGTCGTGGTTGACAAGTGCTTCACGTTCGTCGTCGGTGAAGGCGACAACCGTGGACTTTTCGACTGCGTTACTCAGGAGCCGTGGTCCGATCTCGTCTTCCCAGCGCCCGACGAATTCTTTGGCATCCCTGGCGTAGGCGTCGAGGTAGTCGGGGTCGCGGTCGACCGTGTAGAGAAACTTGTTCACGTAGTACTTGCTCATGCCGCTGCTCCGTTCGGATACCAGGTGAAGTAGGCCTCCATCGTGTGAAAGAGATCGAAATTATCTGCGTAGGCGGCCTTTTCGGGTCCGGCGATGCCCATCATCAGGATCAGATCCATGAAGCCGTGTGTGGCGTTTCCATGACCGGCGAGAGTTTCGAGCGTGACGTTTTCCAGGATTGCCTCGATATCGCCCGCGGCGAGCCATCGGCAGGCTTGCTCATCGAATACCGGGTCGGGTCCGTGTTCACCGAACTGGCGAGGACCGCCCAGCTCGAGCGACAGGTGCCCGCTGCCGATCGCCGCGATGCGCTTGTCGGAGGGGTACTCGTCGATCACTTCGCGGATCGCACGTCCTAGGTCCCAGAACCGTTTCGGTGAAGGCAGCGGCGGGGCGAAGATGTTGGTGTAGATCGGCACCACGGGCAGATCGGCCTCGGGTCGGGTGGTGATGATCGGACAGATGATGGAGTGATCAATCTTCAGCTCGTTACTGAAGGAAAAGTCGAACCCCCTGTCCATCAGGCCTTGGAGCATGTATCCGGACAGCTCCTCGTGGCCCTCGAGGACGTACTTGGGGATGCCGAATTCGCGTTCCTCGTTGTAGAACGTCGCGTCGTAGCGTGCGGCTTTGCCGATGAGGAAGGTCGGGTAGTTGTCCAGGAAGAACTGATGGAAGTGGTCGGCGCCGACCATCACCAGGATGTCCGGTTTTGCGGCGGTCAGTGTTGCGCGGTAGGCCTCGACCTTGCGTTTCCACTCAGCGGCGAACGGGGGTTGTTCATCGACGGGTGCGGTCGTCGCCTTGTAATAGAACGGGTGGTGGGTTGTACCGAGTACTGCGGCCAACGTCGCCATATTCGATCTCCTCGTCGATGAGATGGCTGAATGGGTGACGATCAAGACTTGGTCGGGAATGGCGTCAGACCGCGTCCGGTTCGACGTAGTAGGCACCCCGATCGACATTCAGGTAGATGTCATTGGCGATCGGGTTGCGGCGTTCTTCGGCGAGCTGGCCGATCAGTCCGGCACAACGTGCCAGGAGCGCGAACCCGCGGAGCAACTCGGGAGGTAGTCCGAGATCGGCGAGTGCGGCGCCGCAGACGCCGGCCCCGTTGAGCGGAAGTGCGCGGCCGAGTCCTTGCGCACTCATTCGTCCGATGGCCGAAAACAGTTGCAGATGTGGGCCGTACAGCCCTTCCTCGGTGGCGATAGCAATCAATGCCGGGGTGCGAGGGTCGCCGTTCTTATGGTTGGGATGGCCCAGTCCTGGCACGAACTTGCCCGCCTGGCGTTGTGCCTTGATCGTGCTGAGTGCGAGGGTGTCCCACCCCGCGTCGGTGCTGGGAAGTTGACCGCCGTCATCGGTGTGCGCGGCCAGGGTATCGGCGAGGAACTGTCCGCAGTCTTCGGTGACACCGAGAAATCGTGACCCGCCGGCAAGCAGGCCCGAGGCGATGGCGCCCTGCAGGGAGTCCGGTGCGCTGAGGTAGGTGACGCGAGCGGCGATGGCGGTAGGGGTGAAACCGTGATCGGCCAGTGCGACGAGCACCGATTCGAAGACCCGCACCTCCCCGGCCGTGGGGCGACGCAGTGCGACGAGCCAGAATGCCAGTTCACCGAATCCGATCTTGCCCATCAGTTCGTTGGCGAGGTCGTGACCGAGGAGGTTGATATGGTCGGTTGTGGAGGTGCCGAGTGAGGTGGAGAACTCGGTGCGCAGCGGCCGGGTGCCGTCGTTTTTGTCGGTGGTGGTCATTTGTCTCCGTAGGGCAGCGGCGCGGCGGCGAGCCAGGCTCGGACTTCGTCGGTGTGTTCACCGAGTGCGGGTGGCGCGATGTCGTAGCGGGGGGTGATGGTGGAGAACGTGATGGGGTTGCGTACTCCAGGAACGCTGGCTCCATCGGCGCCGACCTGCACTATGGGGTTCAACCCCAGTTCTTCGGCGTATTGCACGCCCTGGGCGATGGTGTTGATCGGCCCGTTCGGCACGCCGACTGCGTTGAGTTCGGCGAACCAGTGCGCCGCGGGCCGGGTTCTGAGCTTCTCGACCAATAAGGGGCGCAATTCTTCTCGACGCTCGGTGCGGTCGGCATTGCGAGCGAATCGTTCGTCGTCCGCGAGTTCGGGGACGCCGAGGACGGTGACGAGTTTGCGGAACTGGGCGTCATTGCCAGCGGTGATGATCAGGTCGTTGTCGGCGGTCGGCAGCGGCTCGTAGGGGAACAGACTCGGATGGGCATTTCCCATGCGAGTCGGGGTCACTCCCCCTGCCACATAGGCCGAGGTCTGGTTGACCAGTCCGCTCATCGCCGAAGCCAGCAGCGAAGTTTCGATGTGCTGGCCCACACCGGTCTCCGAGCGGTGCCGCAACGCGGCGAGGATCCCGATGGTCGAATGCAGCCCCGCCATGACGTCGAAGACGCTGATTCCGGCCCGATACGCGGGGCCATCGGGGTCGCCGGTCAGACTCATCAGCCCGGACATCGCCTGCACGATCAAGTCGTATCCCGGTAGCGAGGCGCCTTCGGCGGTGCCGAAACCGCTGATCGAGCAGTAGATGACGGTCTCGTTGCGCTCGCGCACCGAGTCGTAGTCCAGACCGAATCGACGCAAACCACCTGGCTTGAAGTTCTCGACCACAATGTCCGCACGCGTGGCCAGTGCCTGGGCGACAGCGAGATCGTCGTCGACCGCGAAGTTCAGCACGACCGACTTCTTGTTTCGGTTGATAGCCGAGTAATAGGTCGATACCCCGTCAGCGCGTACCGGTGGGACCCACAAGCGTGTGTCATCTCCGCCCGGGCTCTCGACTTTGATCACCTCGGCGCCCATGTCGGCGAGCAACATCGTCGCGTAGGGCCCGGCAAGAACACGTGAGAAGTCGGCGATCATCAACCCGGCCAGCGGGAGTGACGTGTTCGGGTTTTCACTGTTCACCGGAGATTCGGTCACGTCGACGGGATCCCTTCCGCAGCCGAGAATGCCGGATACCACCACTCCGGCCGTCCGTCTGACGGACAAGTGTCCGTCATATGAGTTCAGACTGCACCCGCGCAGCGTTGCGTGTCAACCGTCACATAGATCACCGCACGAGCGGCTTGCCCCCAGTGAGGCGAATGGGCCCGGAGCCACCCATGTCCGCTATGCGGACAAGGGTCCGGGTTAGGTCTACAGTCGAGCCGATGCGCGCGAACCGCGCCGCTGCCGAAGGCAGTAGTAGCCAACCGGGACGGAGATCGACCATGGCATCACGTGGACAAGGCCCCGATTTCATCGAGGCACTCGCACGAGGCCTCGACGTGCTTCGAGCGTTTTCCTCGGCTCACCCTTCGATGTCACTCGCCGAAGTCGCGGCAGCAACCGACCTGGCTCGGCCGACCGCCCGACGCATCCTGCTGACTCTGGCGGAATTGGGATACGTACGAATCGAAAGTGGATCGCACACGCTGACCCCGCGAGTCCTCGAACTCGGCATGGCCTACATCGGATCGCTCAATCTGTGGGACATTGCGCGTCCCCATCTCGAGGAACTGGTCAGCCAGACCGGCGAGTCGTCGTCGATGGCACAGCTCGACGGTTCCGACATCGTCTATGTCGCCCGCGTGGCCGTCCCCAAACTGATCGGGCTGCGCGTCGACATCGGTACTCGATTCCCCGCCATGGTCACCTCACAGGGCAAGGTGCTACTTGCCGCGCTCGAAGATGCCGAAGCTTTGGACGTGCTCGCCGAGCCTTCTCGCTCCGGAATAGCAGTCCCGGCCAAGTCCGCCGAGGAGATCACCGCGATTCTCGCCGACACCCGTCGGCGAGGATGGGCCGTGGCGGACCAAGAATTGGCACCCGGTGTGCGATCGATCGCCGTTCCGGTCAGTGACGGCCGTGGCACCGTCCGGGCAACGATGAACGTGACAGTCCACGCCGCGGAAACCTCGCTGGACACCCTCATCGAGACATATCTGCCTGCCTTGCAGGTCGCCGCAGCGCGGACCAGCGAGGACTGGGCACGGTGGCAGAACCGCCCCATCGAAACAGCTGGACGCCGCGGCCGAGTGGGCTGAACGGATGTGACCGTTGACACTTCTACGAAATGCGAGGCACACTCATGGGCACCACCTAACGGACGACTGTCCGCCAAGCGGACATCAGTGCGAAATAGTGGGAGTCCCGCTTTACCGCGAGCCGCAGGTCTTCGAGGAGAACCCCAGTGACCTTCCACAGCAACTCAGCGCCCGTCGCGCATCGCTACGACGTCGTCATCGTGGGATACGGCCCGGTCGGCCGGTTGCTTGCCCTGCAGCTCGGGCGCCGCGGGTATCGCATCGCGGTCATCGAACGACAAAAGCAGGTCTATCCGCTACCACGAGCAGTGCACTTCGACGACGAGATAGGCAGGATCCTGCAGTCCGTGGGTGCCGACCCCGACACCATGTCGGCGGTAGTCGAGCCGTACGCCGACTTCTACGAATGGCGCAATGCCGACCGTGCGACCTTGCTAAGGCTCGACTGGCGCAGCCCCGGCCCTTCGGGCTGGAATGTCAGCAACTTCTTCTACCAGCCGGGGATGGAAGCCGCGCTCGACCACAAAGTTCGTGAGATCGAGTCGATAGATGTCCTGCAGGGCTGGGATGCGATCGCCCACCACGAACACGACGATCACGTCACGATGGAGATTCGCACCGCGGAAGACGAGAGGCGTTTGATATCAGCTCAATTCGTGGTCGGTGCCGACGGAGCCAATAGCACGGTACGCGGCTGGCTCGGCAGCCCCATGACAGATCTGGGATATTTCCACGATTGGCTCGTCGTCGACTTGATTCCGCACAGCCCGATGCTGGTCGACCCACCGGCGTGGCAGCTGTGCGACCCGGCCCGCCCGACCACGCTGGTCCCCGGAGGGCCCGGTCGTCGCCGCTTCGAGTTCATGCGTCTGGAACACGAAACCAAGGACGACCTCAATACCGAAACGCGAGCCTGGGAACTCCTCGAACCGTGGGGACTGACCGCGGCGAACACCACAATGGAGCGGCACACTGTCTATACCTTTCAGGCCCGCTGGTGTGACCAATGGCGACGGGGAAGGCTGCTGCTCGCAGGCGATTCCGCGCACCTGATGCCACCTTTTGCCGGCCAGGGCATGTGCTCGGGACTGCGCGACGCCACCAATCTCGAGTGGAAACTACACTTGGTCCTCAGTGGTTCGGCCTCGGACGACATCCTCGACACCTACGGAGCCGAACGCGCGGAGCACGTCCGGCATTTCATCGACGAATCCATGCAGCTCGGAGCGGTGATCTGCGTGACAGATCCCGCCATAGCCACTGAACGGGACGCGGCCATGGCCGCTGAACTCGTTGCGGGCCAGGAGATGCTGCCCCGGCCGCTGCCACGATTGGGGGCCGGTCTCCATAGCGATGACATCGCAGGCGGCACCCTGGCGATCCAAGCAACTGTCCGCGGCACCACCGGCGAGGCCTTGTTCGACACCTTGTTCCCATCGTCGGGAGCGCTCCTCCTGTCGGACGTCGTCCAACGTGCGGAAATCGACCAGTCGACCCGAGACAAGCTATCGGAGTTGGGATTTGCGGTCATCGCGTTCGGCGAGACCGCCGATGACGAGACCGCGGTCGACACCACCGGCGCCTACCGCGCGTGGTTCGATTCGCTGGGAGCCACCGCGGTACTGGTTCGTCCGGACTTCTACGTCTACGGCGTCGCCACCAGCGACTACCTCCCCAACACCCTGGTTGCCGACTTCCTCGCCGACCTCGACGCACACACCAGCCCACTGGCCTCGGCACAATGACCAGCAGCAGCGACATCGACACCGTCATAAGCCGACACCTGGTAGAAAACACCCTTGCGCGCTATTGCTGGGCAATGGACGGCAAGGATGCACGCGCCGCCGCCGAACTCCTGTCGAACGCTGACGTGTTCTTCAAGAACCAGCCACGTCGACGCGGCCACCATGACGTCGAAGCGTTCTATACCGCCATATTCGCCACAAACACCGACGAAACAGCGCACTTGATCAGCAACCTGAAAGTCGACATCGACGAAACGACAATCTTCTACAGCTGCCTATATCAGCGCGTTTCCCTAAACGATCCCGCCAATCCGACGCTGCTCGGAATAGGGCTCTATTCAGGACAATTCGTGCGACTCGGAACCAGCGCCCAATGGCTCGAACACCACGTCACCGCCGTCGAATAGTGGTCACGGCTGCGGCTGCACCGTGAGTGCCGCAACGGGACATGAGCGCTCCCCCTCCGCGACCATCGCAAAAGCTGCTGGTCGCCCGGTGGAGCCTTTGTGGTACGAGATTCCGGCCTTCTACTTTTCGAATCCGGTCGCGATCACCGGACCGACAAACGACGTGAGAATCCCTCCGAACACCTCCGCCTTCGACTACGAACTCGAAGTCGCCATCGTCATCGGTGCCCCTGGCGCCGACATTCCCGCCGCGACAGCGCATGAACATATCGCGGGATACATGGTGATGTGCGATTGGAGCGCCCGCGACCTCCAAGCCAGGGAGATGAAGACCAGGGATGACAACACCCTGATCAGCCATCGTCCTCGACGGGAGGCGTTCCACAACCGTCTTCGTCCAGCAGAAGATAGGCCGCCTCCAAGTGCACGATGCACTCGTCCGGATGGTGAAAGCGGTGGATATACAGCAGCTCGTGCGCTCGCTCCGTGGTCAGTTCCAAAAGGTGCACTTGGCACATGAACTCGGCCAGCCTTCCATCCGCCTGAACAAACGTCCTGTGCGACAATGGATCTGGTGTCGCGTCGTGACTCACGACGTCACCCCCTCACACATCCGGTGGCAACCGTCTGCCCTCGGCAAGCTCCGTGATCAGGCAGTTGTAGGCATCGCTCATCCGAGCCACGCAGAAAGCGTCTTCGTGCGCCTGGCTGTTCAGGTAGTTCAGCCACAGCTCCGCCATCCGCGAAATGACGAGGCCAAGGGTCTCCGTGTGCCAGACACCAGAGAGGTGATTACGGCCTCGCAGCGCCTCGGCCACGTTGTGGTCGATGACCGTTGCCAGTGCGGCCAGCGAAACCTCGGCAGCGGTGAAATCCCCTACGGCTCGGCGCAGTCCGTCGCTCGATACCGCATCGGGCTCGCGCATCCGCCGGATTGCCTCCTTGCGCTTGTGCTGCAAGGGAATCATGCGTGCAGCCGCGTCGACGAGGCTCATCGGCGCCATATCTTCGACCTCGCCCCGGAATGCCCTGTGTAGCTGGTTGGCGTCTGGAAAGAGCGGCCGGTCATCGTCCGTCATGCCGTGCACCACGTCACCGCGGCTTGCTCGTGGAGGGGACGACCCGGCCGGCCTCGGTCAGAGCTTGGAGCGCAGCTGCCTTACGCGGGCACTTCTTCGCCCGGCAAGCCACATGGAACTGAACGATGGTGTGGGCTTGTGTGACCGTGAAGGGCTGCTCGGGCGCCTGGTGGGTTTCGGGCTGCGTCATGCTCGCCAGCTGGTGGATGGCGAGCGTGTTGTATGGCATCGGTTCGGGCACCTCCGAAGTAGCAAAGCGATGGAGGTACCCGGCACCAAGGGCTTTCGCCACCTACCCCGGCTCACCGGGGCGGGTGCGCCGCGCCCACCGAAACGAAGGGGCGCGGCGTCGGCTTGGTACCGGGTACCGGGGCCGACAGTAGGCCGGGAAAACCGCGTATTTCGCCCGTAAATACCCCGTCCCTTTTCAAATATATGGAAATCGGTATAGCGTGCGGTTGGGCGTGAAACCCCTTGGCGGGTAACGGCCTACTCAAGAACGTTCAGCAACGCAGTGGGGGTATTTGACGATGCATACGACCACCGGTCAGACCATCCAGCGGATTCGTAAATCCATCGGCATGACCCAGGCCGAACTCGGTGCGCTGCTTCACTTCACGCAGCCCGCTATATCGCAGCTGGAACATGACGGCCCGGCCGTCTACGATGTGCGCGTTCTGCGCCGTGTGGCCAAGGCACTCCAAGTGCCGCTGGCCATACTGGTGGTGGAGTCGGATGAGGAGGCGGACGTGCGGCGGCGCCAATTTTTCAAGGCTGGAACGGTCAGTGTCGCGACAGCCGCTATGCCGGGACAGCGACCGAATTCGGGCGTGGTACCCGCAGCCGTCACTGTTGGTCGGACAGACGTCGAACGAATTGTGAGCAGCGTCAACCAGATTCACGGGCTCCAGCTGGTGGCTGGTGGTGATCGGCTCTGCGACATAGCCGCCAACGAAGTGCGCTATGTCGAGCAACTACTCGATGGCGGCAGCTACAGCGACAAAGTCGGCAAGGCGCTGACTGGTGCCGGAGCGGAGATGATGACGGCCGCAGGTTGGGTCCATTACGATGCCGGCCGTTGGAATGAAGCACGACGCTACTACGCCGATGCCGCTCAGGCGGCCACGATCTCCGGTGACGGCATTGCCGCGGCTCACGCCTGGATCAATGCGTGTCTTCTGTCGTATCGGGAGGGCTCGCGACCCAAAGAAGGCGTCAAGCTGGCCGAAGCCGCGCAGTTGGCAGCCCGGCGCGAAGGCGGCCCGAAACTGCGAGCCCTGGCTGCGATTCGAGAGGCCGAGGCGTACAGCGTGATTGGTGACCGGTCGGCCATGGTCGCGGCGGTCAACCGAGCGCACCGCGCGTATGAATCGACCAGAGGCAATGATCCGGCCTACCTTACCCGCCTGCCCGAAGCGCAGCTCAGTGGGCTGACAGGGCTCGCCTTCATGCGGCTTGGGGACTACCAGGAAGCCGCGAATTATCTGCGGTCGGCGATCGACGGCACGGCGATGTACCCGCGCGAACGAACGGCGTGGCAGATGCGCCTGGCCCAGAATTTCGTACAGTCTGGGGCGATCGCTGATGGCTGTGTACTGCTGACCGACAACTTTGAGGAGATCAGCAAGGTGGCATCGACCAGGCTGCAAACTGCGCTGACTGGCATTGCTGATGAGCTGCGGCGGTATGTGTCGGTGGCGGAAGTGCGAGAGTTTTTTGGACTCTGGACGGCGCGGTGAGACTACTGGCCGAGGTGCTCAGCCACCCGCGTGCGCAGAAGCCAGTACCGCTCTTGCGTACGGTCATAAGACAAGCAGTAGTCGCGGGTCGAGGGGAACCCTTTTGTCTTTGATGCTGGCTCGGAGAAGCGCGTACCGTTGGGAAACTGCTGGTGGGTCAAATCGACGGTCTCGCCGCCGACGAGGTTGAAATAGTGGGAGACAGTTTCACCGTCCGGCAAGGTGGCCATGGAATTGAGGATGTCGCCACCGAGGTAGTCCTGGACGACGCACGCTGTGACGGCGCACTGGCCCTTGGCGCAGTTGCTGTCTGTCCAATCCGAAGCGGCGCTGGTGTCGGCTGACCAGGACTTCCGGAGCGCGTTTCGGAGGGTCTCGACGGAGATGGCGCCCATGTTTGCGAGCATACCGAACCACGCTCATGGTGCCTGTGAGCGCCGCTGCGTCTGATCGCGTCGGTTTGCAACCTGTGAACCACGCTCCTGGAGGCAACAGGCTACCTTCGACACTTTTTGGCAGCCTCCCGGGTACGCGATGACGCCGGACAGCTCCGTGACATCCTGGCGGGGGTTGAATACCAACTGTAGACGGGCCTGCGAAACCGCTTCCGCAACGTGATGACCCGTCCACGACTAGTGCCGCCCGCCTTCTGGCAGACTGACCAGATGCGTAATGCCCTCGCCACTGGCACATGGGACGCGCCACGTACGATCGCGACCACATCAGATTCGCCATCGTGTGACAATTGCCGACTTGTAAGGCGAGGAACGCATGAGAAAATATGGTACCGAGATCGGTATGACTATTATTGTCACACCGATGATACTCGGACGTCAGCGCGACCTCGAAAAGGCTGGCATCCCACAGGATCCACCATGCCACATATACTTAGTCACCGAAGCACCTCGCGTATCCATTCTGCCGTCCGATGTCACCATCGAGGGAAACTTGATCACGGGAATCGCGAGACGTCAGCATGAGAACGAATTCGAGTATTTTAACTTTCAGATTAGGTACGACTATCCGCATGAATCCGGAGCCATCGCCTGGAGGTCTGAATATCCCTACGAGGATTTTTACCTCATAGATAGAGAAACCGGTAGGGTTCTTATGCCCTTCACAGTCGACCCCTTCATATCTCTATTCGACATTGATCCTTCCTGGCGACGACACGAGGTTCTGTACGTCGGACAGGCATTCGGAAGCGCCGGGGAACGCCAAGCGTTCGACAGACTAAGGAAGCACGAGACTTTGCAACGAATATACTCTGAGCAAAGGCCCGATCGTGAAATTTGGCTGTCATTATGCGCAATAACTAACATCGGCCTAATATCCAAGATGAATCCAAAAGACGAAGGCGTTGTCGGCGCGCAAGATGGCATCGAGCACTGGAGGCAGGCGCACCTTAGAGTGATCAAGAATGAAGAATTCTCCGGACACGAAGGGGTCGCCCTGGCTGAGGCGGGACTGATCAAGTACTTTCAGCCTAAATATAATAAATCAAAGCTGGTTCAAAAGAGCACGTGATCATCAAAGAGGCTGGAGCACTGCTAAAGTCTGATGTCTATGCGGCCGCGACTTGGAAAAGCAGCTCACTCAGACGCTCCAGGTTCCGGCCATATCCTTGTAGATGTACTCAAGTGCCTTGAAACGGCGGTTATCGACTGATCCCGTCATTAACCATAGCGCCGTGGACGAGGGTTGCGGACGATCTTCCGCTATCACCGGCAGTCATCCGGTGTCACGGCCGGGCATCCACACGCGTTGCGACATTCGTTCGGCACCGCGCTAGCCGAGGCAGGGGTCGATCTGTCGGTCATGCAGGCCTTGCTCGGGCACACCCATGTCGACACCACCGCCCGCTGCATCTGGCCCCGAAGCGGGTAAAGGAGGAATTCGATGCCGCACGCGCACGTATTCACCGCCAGGTCTGACGCCGACGACATCTACCACGCCTACCTGGCCGAACTGGCGCGCACCGGCCGTGGCAGCTCGCCCTACTACAGCTCGGCGCGCACGTTCCTGCAACGCTGGCCGAACCCGCAAGACTGGGCTGATGAGCCGCTCGAGCTGCGGTGCTCGGCGAATTCCTCGACGCGACCGTTCATCACGTTTTTGATGCTGCACGACTGGTTGCGGCCCGGCTACGACTATCTGTTGGAACGCAAGATCTCCAGCCTCTGGCGCGAGATCGATGCCTCCCCGATCGGACCCGATCTCGCTCGATACCTCACTGTCGCAAGGGAACTCGGATTCAGTCAACGGGTCCGCACGGCCACCGGCTCGCAGGCCCCGGCTCGGCTGCTGATCCAGACCGGCCGCCGCCTGCACCAACTCACCACCACCGATCTCGACGAGTTCGCCGACGCCTGCCGCGACCGTCAGCACCGCACCGGCAAAGGCTGGCACCACTACAAGGCCGCACTGGCCAACCTCGCACGACCGCAACCCGCAATACAGCATCAGCCCGGCGATGGCGCGGTCGCGCCAGGTCCGCAGACTCGCCAGCAACCGCGCCGCCTCCGATACCGCCAACGGCCGGCCGGGGTGAGCGGTTGCCCTCGGTGCGGGCCATTCGCGACCAGAAATAAACGCGCCGAAGCTGATTCGGGTCGCTCGGCCAGCAGATAGCCCTGGATCACGCGGGCCAGGTCGCCGTCGAGCGGGACGGCGCGTTCCTTGGCGCCCTTGATCGACTACCTCAACGCCAAACGCGGCACCTGCACCCGCCACACCGTCTCCAGCATGGCCACCCGCCTGACCGGGTTCGGCCGGTTCCTCACCGATCTCGACCCCACCCTGGCCCGGCTGTCACAGCTGGATCGCCGCCGCCACATCGAACCCTGGCTGGCCAGCCTGGTCGATGCAGTCAGCAGCAAGACCGGCGAACCGATCGGCGTCGCCGACCACGCCCGCCGCGTCGTCGCGGTCAACACCTTCCTCACCGAGATCACCGAATGGGGATGGAACGACGCACCGAAACGGAAACTGTTGTTCCGCAACGACATCCCCCGTCTCCCGCGCCCGCTGCCACGCTACATACCCCTCGACGCCGACCGGCGCCTCGCCGACGCCCTACGCGGCAGCGACCACGAACTCGCCGCCTCCGCGTTGCTGCTCGCACGCGCCTGCGGACTGCGGATCGGGGAACTGCTCGACCTCGAAATCGACTGCCTCCACGAGATTCCCGGCGAGGGAGCCTGGCTGAAAGTCCCGCTCGGCAAGCTCGACACCGAACGCATGGTCCCCCTCGACGGCGAAACCGTCGAACTGATCGACCGGATCATCGAAATCCGCTGTCCCGGAAGGCCGTTACCGCACCCGCGCAACGGGAAACCGGCCCAGTTCCTGTTCACCCGCCACGGCGGCCGGCTCTCCCAGCAAGCCGTCCGCAACGAGCTCGACCGCGCCGCCACGGCCGCCGGGATCGGCCACGTCACCCCGCACCAGCTGCGCCACACCTACGCCACCGCCCTGGTCAACGCCGGCGTCTCCCTGCAATCGCTGATGGCGTTGCTCGGACACGTGTCCGCGCAGATGAGCCTGCGCTACGGAAAACTGTTCGACACCACCGTCCGCACCGAATACGAACGCGCCCTCACCCTCGCCAAAGACCACCTCGCCACCCTGCCCACCACACCCGCCGGCACCAAAGCCTTGCCCTTGGCCGACATCACCGGCGGCAAGGACTGGACCGACACCCCAACCCTGAAATCCCGTCTGGCAGGCGGATTCTGCCTGCGCGCACCAGCCCAGGGCGCATGCCCCTACGCCAACATCTGCGAGCACTGCCCGAACTTCCGCACCGACCTGACCTACCTGCCGATCCTCGCCGCCCAACGCGCCGACGCCCAGAAACTTGCCGACGACGCCCAACGCCGCGGCTGGATCAGCGAAGCCGACCGCCACCACAAACTCATCGCTCGACTCGACGCCGCCATCACCGACATCCAGAAATCAGCCGGATAACCGGGAAACCCAGCTGGCGGAACAAGATCAGCCCTGATTAGCCGGATAATGCTACGACAACGCCGTCATCGAATCCTTCTGGGGCAGAATGCAAACCGAGCTACTGAACCGGCAACGGTGGAGAACCAGAATCGAGCTGGCGAACGCGATCTTCGAATACCTAGAGATCTTCCACAACCGTCGACGCCGTCATTCGGCCCTCGGTATGCGATCTCCGATCGAGTACGAGATGATGCAGTCATCCATCCAACCCGTGGTCTGAAGTCCAGTACCCCGACTCCCCGAAACTCGGGGAACATCAAAGTCTCCGGACAAGCCGGGGTGATTCAAGATGACGTTACGTTTGGGTCCGGCCAAGGGGAAAGATTCAGCCACTAGCCTCGGCCCATTTCTAGTCACACCCGACGAGTTGGACCCGCTTCGTGCGGGCAACTCATACAACCTGCCCATGACAGCGACAGTGAACGGCCGCCCCTACAGCAGCTGCAATCTTGCCGACATCTACTGGCCCTTCGAGCAGCTGGTCGAGCATGCCGCACGAGGCACTCGACTCCGCACCGGTGACGTAATCGGCAGCGGTGTCAACAGCACGTCAATCCTGACCCTTTATCAGCACGGCCGGTTCTAGTCAACGTCGCAACACAGACTGACTCTCGGAGGCTAGCAGAGCGGTGAAAAGCTCTGCCGGGCAATGATCTTGGAGGACGAGCCGGGGGCGATTGTTGAGTTCGTCCTCAACGGCCAGCAGATGCTCGGGTGAGTGGATATTGAGGTTGGTCCCCTTCGGAAAGTAGTCGCGCAGCAACCCGTTCGCGTTCTCGTTCGAACCGCGCTGCCATGGGGAGTGGGAGTCGCAGAAGTAGATCGGCGCCCCCAGCGAGCGCGCGATCATGATGTGCCGGGCCATCTCGGTCCCTTGGTCCCAGGTGATCGATCGCAGCAACGCCGGCGGTAGATCACGCATCCTCGTGGTCAGGGCCGTGTGCAGAGATTCGCTGTCGCGGGAGGGAAGATGCAGTAACCGGACCATGCGGGTCTGGCGCTCGACGAGCGTGCCGATCGCCGAACCCTGATCCTTGCCGACGATCAGATCTCCTTCCCAGTGCCCTGCTTGTGAGCGATCCTCGGGCCGAAAGGGGCGATCGCGAACGGTGAGCATTGGGCGTTCGAATCGTGGGCGACGTCGTTCGGCCCGCTGGTGAGCGCGCCGGTGATCGCGTCCGGTGCGCAGTGGCGAGCGACGGTGCGGCGCCAGCCGCGAGGGCCGCAACAGGGGCGATCCGGGCTGGTAGACGGCCTGATAGATGGTCTCGTGGCACAACCACATCCGGGGATCACCAGGGAACCGTTTCCGCAGATGCAGGCTGATTTGCTGCGGGCTCCATCGCTGCGCCAGCAACTCCGCGACCAGACGTCGCAGTTCGGGGTGGGTTTCGAGGCGCCGGCGATGCCGTCGAGCGCGCCGGGCGGTGGCGCGTCGGTGCGCTTCGAACGGGCGATATCCCTTGCTCTTGAACGCATTTCGGCGTAGTTCTCGTGAGATCGTCGACGGTGATCGGCCCATATGGGTCGCGATCGCGCGGATACCCATGCCTGCCTGGCGGAGATCTGCGATCTCGATCCTCTCGTCTTGAGACAGGAACCGAGCGTCGATCTGACGCACCGCCAACCGATCCAAGGCAGGCACGAACCCGACGACCTCGCCGTTGCGGTAGGTCTTGTAGCCACGCGACCAGTTGGCGCCCGCGGTTCGCGACGCTCCGACCTCGTGAGCCGCGCGGAGAATGCTCCAGCCGCGAGCCCGAAGTTCCATGAACCGTTGACGTTTGGCCGACTGCGGACGACGCCCCGGCCCCTTCTTCACGCGACGCGACGACGGCAACACAACCTCCAGAACCTACGGGAGTGTTGCGATCACCGGTAGAAACCGCCATGCCACGCAGTGATCAGTTTTCCGGTGCCGCCGACAAGCGGCACAGTTGGTTCCGGATGCATCCTCGAACTATCACGCTGTTTCGGTACAGCGCGTTATCCGTGGCTGGTCGCCGGGGACCTCGTCGAGCTTTCGGTCGAACAGTTGGGCAGCATTACGGCCCGTATCACCTCATGAGCACTTCGCTCACGCTTGCCTCCACAATTCGCTACAGTTGTAGCGTAGCGCTACATACGTAGCGGCGAGGACAAGGTGGAGCCGAAAAATATGACGATGTATCGGATCACAGCTGCGGACCGACGTCCCCTGCCGCAGTCCTACGCGACCACCCCGCGCCACCTCGGATACAACGACGACGAAGCCACCCGACCATTCGCGCACTTCTTCCGCTCCGAAGTGCGCGAGCTCCAGGATCACGTCCGCGACGCGCTGCTGGCCGGCCCGGCTCCCGGCGAATTCGGGTACGAGATCGACGACGCCGCACGCCGCCTATCGCGGCCTGGCTACCACAAGCTCGAGACCGGCTGGGCCCGGACCCGACGCGGCACTCTGGTGGTGAACTGCTTGACCGATATGCCTGGTGTGACAGCCGAGATGTGGGACTGGTGGTTCGGATGGCACGGCACCGACACCGCGCGCTATAAACTCTGGCATCCCGATTCCCATCAGTTCTCCGCCATCGCCGAGGACCGCAGCGCCGATCGCAGCCTCAGCGACCGGCAGCGATATCAGAACAATGTCTCTTACGTGGACGAATACATCGGCGAATCACTGAGTCAGTTCGCGATCCGATTCGTTGACCCCGGACAGCTCGGATTCGAAGACACAGCTGGAACCACCCACATCTGCGCACGGGTGGGCCTCAGCGCGGTGCCTGCGGCAGCTGGTTGGCTCATCCATCAGGTTCGCCCCACCGCGCATGGCAGCGAGATGCGGTCGCGCTTCTTTCTCGGCCATCTCGAGATGCTGGCCCTGCCCGCCCGATCGACATCCCGTCCGGTCGCAACCCGCATGCTGGCAAGCCGACCCAGTCGGATTGCGCTGGCCCCAGTATTGTCCGCGGCTAAAAGGTTCGCGACCACCGATCATCTCGGCCACGACCTTCTGCACCACTGCGCCACCGAGATGAACCACCTGGCCGGGTTTCTGCCCGAGCTGTTCGCTGAGTTCCGCGGCCACCCCTGACACCCGGATCACCCAACAAAAGGATTCCCGATGCGAACCGAAAAAGTGACCTTCAGTATCGGTGGCGTCGAGGCCGACGCCACCCTCACCCTTCCCGATAGCGCTGGGTCACAACCCATCCCAGCAGTGTTCACCGGACCTGGGTTCGCCGGTGTCAAGGAAATGCTTATCCCCGATTACAACCGCGACTTTGCCGAGCGCGGCTTCGCTTCCCTCGCGTTCGACTACCTCGGATTCGGCGGCAGCGCGGGTTATCCGCGTCAACAGGTCGATCCGCCGAAGCAACTCCAGGCTTTCCGTGCTGCCCTCGATACCCTGTGCGGCGATCCGCGCATCGACATCAACCGCATCGGGGTATGGGGCACCAGTCTGTCCGGTGGACATGCGTTGGTGATGGCCGCTACCGACTCCCGCATCAAAGCGGTCGCCGCCGTCATCCCGTTCATCCGTCTCTCCCCCACCTCCAATCCGAAATTGCTGCCCATCCTGGTGCGCGACGCTATCCGCCGCCTCACCAGGCGCCCTGGTCTTACCATCCCGGTCGCCGGGCATCCCGGCGAAGTCGCTGCCATGAACAGCGACGGCGCGTATGAGTGGGCACAGGAGATGGCATCAGGCGCCGCTTCCTACCGCAATGTCGTGACAGTGGCCTCACTGCCACGCATGCTCCGCTGGTCTACCGCGGATGCCGTACGCGATATAGCGATCCCGGTCCTCGCGATACTCGCCGAAACCGACACCATTACTCCTGCTGCACGCGTACGCAAAGCGCTCGAGGGTGTAGCCAACGTCGATTACCTGTCGTACCCGGAATCCCATTTCGAGCTGTTCACTGTTCATGGTGCGTCGGTCCGCAACGACACCGTCGAATGGTTGTCCAAGCAACTGCTCTAGCCAGCAGACAAGTTGCCTATTCGCCTTTGAACATCGACAGAGACTGGCCGATCGGATCGCCCGCTGAGATCGCTACATTTGTAGTGCAGCACTAAGCTACGAATGTAGCGCTGACGCGGAATTCGGCAAGGGAGTGTTCTCGATTGGGTACCCACAAGGAGCGGATCGCAGCGGCCGCAATCAGTGTGCTCGCCACCGAAGGCAGCCGCGGATTCACCCATCGGGCGATCGACAAACGTGCGGGACTAGCCGAAGGCACAACCAGCCGCTATGCACGAACCCGCGCTGCTCTTCTGATGCTCACCGCCGAAGCGATGTTCGAGATCGACGCGCGCCAAGCCGCGACGGCGCTCACCGGGCACGACATCGGACCGGTGAGTCACGAGGCCGCGACCGACGTCGTGATCCAAGCAACCAAAACGCTGCTACAGGCCCCGGACCGCTACAAGGCACGCCTCGAGCTCCAGCTCGAAGCTATCCGCACTCCGGAATTACGGCGCTACTTCGACTACGCACGTGCCGCCTTTGTAGACGCGCTTGCCGAGCTGCTGGTCCGCGCCGATGACCCACGCGCCCACGATCGCGCCGACGAGCTCGTCACGACAATCGACGGGATCTTGCACCGCCAACTCATCCTTGACCTGCCCGCCCTTACTGATCATCGATTACGCATGCTCCTGCGTGCCTGAAAGTGTCTATGGACACTTCGAGCGAGAGCGAGCCCAGCTGCAGCGCCGCGACCCTACCTTCGGTCGAGCGGCGCAGGACTTCGATATCGGTTAGCCGCCAGCGACAGCCCATCCATCCCGGTAAGAATGTCGCGGCACTCGCTGCCATCGAGAGGTCAGCTGTGTGCCTGCGAAACCTGCCTCCTCGTCGGCGATGCCGACCATTGCGACCCCTCGACCTCTAGGCCGTGCGTGTCGTACGCCTAACGGTGGTTCCGTGACGCCAGTTGACACGCAGACCAATAACGGCAACACTGTGACCATTATGATGAAGCTGCTGTGGCGTGGCGTGCCCGATCGGAGGCTGTCATGAGTTCTGACGGTCGTTTGCTGCTGCGCGGCGGAATCGTCCTGACAATGGATGAATCCCTTGGCGATCATGAACGCGGAGATGTCCTCATCGAGGACGGCGTCATCGTCGAGGTCGGACCGGATTTAGAAGGCGATGCCACAGTGCTGGACTGCGCAGGCAAGATCGTGCTGCCCGGCTTTGTCAACTCGCACCACCACATGTTCCAGACCGCCTTGCGGTCCTACTGGGCCGATGCCCTCGATCTCGACTACTTCATGCAGTCCAGGACCGGACCCGACGCGCTGTTCCATCAGTACACCCCCGAAGACGTCTACTGGGGACAGTTCGGTGGCGCCTTGGAGAACTTGGCGGCGGGCACCACGACGGTCGTCGACACATCGCAGTGCTCCTACACTCCCGAGCACACCGATGCCGCGCTGGAAGCGATCCGCCGATCCGGTATCCGCTGCGTCTTCAGCTTCTCGCCGTCACTGGGCGATCACGAGCCGGATCGGTCGTATGCCCATCCGGAAGATATCCACCGCCTGATCGCGAATACCGGTGCGGTGCGCGATGATTCGCTCGTGCGCCTGGCACTGGGCTATCACATCGACGAGGATCTGTTCGCACTCGCGCGCGACCTCGGCCTGCCGATGTTCGCGCACGTCAATGACGTCAGTTGGGGTAAGGCGCTCGAAGAGTTCGAGAAAGAGGGGCTGCTCGGACCCTGGATCACCTACATCCACTGCCTCGGCATCGACGAAGGCGCATGGGGAGCCATCGAGCGGACGGGCGGCAAGGTGTCGGTATCCACCAGCGCGGAGCAATCGCTCGGGATGGGACAGCCCGCCTTGCAAACCGCCCTCGATCATGGAATCTCGACCAGTTTCGGCACCGATACCGTCGCCATCGCACCCGTCGACTTCTTCTCACAGATGCGCGCGGCCTATTACTGGCAGCGCAGCCGAATCCAAGCGGCGATTCAAGCCAAATCGCCCGAGGTCGAGCCGATCTCGGTTCGGGACATACTCCGCATGGCGACACTCGGCGGCGCGCAGGGGGCACACCTCGACCACCTCGTCGGATCCCTGACACCGGGCAAACGAGCCGATGTCATCACGCTGAACGCCCGCACGCTCAATGCCGGACCGGTCAATCACGCGCCGGGAGCCATCGTGCAGCACATGGACACCAGCAATGTCGACACCGTCATCGTGGACGGGCGAATCGTCAAGCGCGACGGCCAACTCGTCGGGGCAGACATCGAAGGGGTGCTGCAGCAACTCGAACGTTCGGCCGCGGGCCTGGTGGAGCGCTCGCGCGCCACCGACATTCTCTTCACGGGTTGCCGACACCAATAGATCACATATCGGCCACGCTGTAGTCCATACCTATTGACGCTCTCTTGTTGAATCGGTCACGCTGTTGCCTTAATAGCTTGACGGGAAATAGCCGGTGCGGCCGCCGACCGATCATGTCGATCGGCCCGCTTCGGCGACACTTCGCAAGGAGCACCGGTATGTCCGACCTGCGCGTTCCCCTCGATCTGGTCGACGTCGATCATTACGAGCCCATCCTGTTCGCAACCTGCGGCAGGGCAGGGTAATGGACCCGTTCGACGTCGCCGTAATCGGCCTCGGTCCCGTCGGCGAACTGGCGGCCCTCCTGTTGGCACGCGCAGGGCTGAGAGTGTTGGCGCTCGAGCGGGAAAATAAAGGGTATCCGGATCCGCGGGTCGGCGTTCTCGACGGCGAAGCACTGCGCACACTCCAGCAGGCGAGAGTGTACGAGCGCGTTGTTCCCGACATGCTCCTTGGGGGCGGCGCCCAATTGCTCTCGGCGCGCGGCAAGGTGATCGCGACGACGCTACCGACGGAGAAGTCCCAGGGGCATCCGTGGATTTCGACGATCTACCAGCCATCGCTGGATGCGCACCTTCGGGCCGCCCTTGCGGAGTATTCGAATGCCGATATCCGCCTCGGCCACACGCTCACCGGGTTGACCCAGGACGACGGCGTCGAACTCGAGTTTCGGGTCGCCAACGGCGAAACCGGCCATGCGTGGGCACGATTCGTCATCGGCTGCGACGGCGCCGATAGTGCCACCCGCGAGGCGATCGGTGTCCGGTTGGTCGGCCCCTCGTACACCGACACGTGGCTCATCATCGATGCGAAGCTGCCCGAGCCGGTCTCTCATCTGCCGTATTTTCAACTCACGCTGGACCCGGCGGCGCCCCGCCTGACCGGCCGCACCGCCGGCGGGCACCGCTGGGAACGCAAGGTGATGCCCGGGGAAAACCACGATGAGATCCTGACCCCACGGGCTGCCCGGCGGATAATCGCCGAGCACGCGGATCCGCACACCGCGGAGATTTCGCGCCATTTCATCGACACCTTCCGGGCCGAGAGCGCTGAGCGCTGGCGGGTCGGACGGGTATTCCTTTGTGGCGACGCCGCCCATCTCATGCCGCCGACCATCGGCCAGGATTTGAACGCGGGTATCCGGGATGTCGCAAACCTCACCTGGAAAATCGCGGCCGTGGTGAATGCGGGCGCGCCACCGGAAATCCTCGACTCCTACGAGGCCGAACGGCGCCCGCACACCGATGTGATTACCGCGCTTTCGGTGTGGGCGGACCGTCTTGTCACGTTGCGATCGCGCCCGGCGGCAGCGATCCGCGATGCGGCAAGTGGGGCGCTCATGCGGGTCCCCGCATTTCGGGAATGGATACGCCAGGGCCGCTGGCGCCCTGCGGCCAGGTACCGGCGCGGCTTCCTGGTGGCGCCCCCAGCACCGCGCTCGCCGGTGGGCCGCCTGTTCCCGCAGCCGCTCGTGCGGACCTTCAGCGGCGCGGAACATCGATTCGATGATATCTCGGGTGCCGGTTGGCGGATCGTCGGCTGGGACGCCGACCCACGAAAAGCGCTGTCCGCCAACGTTCGCCGCATCGCCGGAGACGCACTCGGCGCGACCTACGTAACGCTGACCGCACCGGGATGCCGCCCCGTCCATCGGGGCGCGCCGACCCAGATCCTCGAAGACCTGCAAGAGCTGGCCCGTCCATTCTTCCAACGGCAGCCCTTCGTCGTACTCCGTCCTGACCACTACGTCTGGGCAGATTCCTCGGCAACAGCACTCGATGACACTCTGATGCGGTTGGCGCAGCGGATCTCGAACGAATCGACGTCGTGTCCCGACGGTGCGGACATCGAAGGATTCGACCGAACCGGCAACTGGAAACTGGAAGCCAGTACTGCCGATATCAGGTTCTCGGCTCGCGGGTGCTGGGGACTGCTCCCGGTGTCCGGGCGCTTTCGCCGAGCATGTGGCTCGATTACCTGGCGTGCGGACGGAACGGCCACAGTAGTGCTCGAGGTTCATGCCGCCGGGATCGCGACCGGTATCGGGGTGCGCGACCGGCATCTGTGTGCGCCCGAACTCCTCGACGTGGGAAGGCACCCACTGATCTCGTTTCAAGGCGAGGCCATCAGTCCCGATCCAGGGCGACTAGAGGTGAACGGCAAGCTGACAGTCCGCGGCACCACGACCGAGCTACGCCTCGACGTCGCACTCGAACCGGATGGCCCCGCACTCGTCGCCAGGACGACCGCGCGGATCGACCTGTCCGCGTATGGCATCGCAGCGCCACTCGGCATCATCCGCCCCGAAGTCGGCCTCTCGATCCGTGGTCGCCTCATCACCACCGAAATCCACCCTCTCCCAGTGATATCCACCAGGTAACCGTTATCGCCGAGTGCCCCAGGTCGTCTCCGCCGGATACAAGCTGGGGCCATCAGCAGCGCAACGCACCGGCCGGTAGATCCGCCGCGTCGGTGAGCGGCAATTCCAGGGAGCTGAGCAGATCCCGATACCGCTGCGCCAATTGTGTTGGCGCGCTGCGGCTATAAACGACGATCTCGCGGTAGACCCCCACGCCGATCCGTCTGGTGTGCTGGACCCAGCCGCCGGGAACCGCATTGTTCGGGACAAGCGCCACCCCGAGACCTTCCATCGCGAACAGCAGTGCCGCCGTGACCTGCCCGGTGCGAGCCACCGCACGCGGGGTGTAGCCGAGGCTGGTAGCTGTCCGGTCGGCGATTTCACTCATACCCTGCTCGGGCTCGTAGAGAATCCAGTCGGCCGCAGCGAGTTCATCCCGCCCCACGGATGCGCCATGATCCTGCCCGACCGGACCGATCAGCACCATCTCCTCGTATCCGAGGGAGACGACCGGTCCGTCCCAGAGTTCGGGCCGCGGGCCGACCGCGATATCGCCCTGCCCGCCGCGAACAGCGTCCTCTAGGGCGCGGCGATGCGAAAAATCGTGCACCCGAAGAACAACCGCCGGGAACATCGCATGCCACCGCACCGCACTCGGCGGCAGGATTCCGGAGGCGACCGACCGCACGGTGAGCACGTGCACATCACCGCTACGCCCCTCGACAACCTGGTTGACCGCGGCCGTCGCTTCTTCGGCAGCCTGCAACACCCGTTGGGCCTGGGGCAGGAAGACCCGACCCGCCGGTGTGAGGGCAAGACCGTGTCGTCCGCGTTCGAGCAATACCGCGCCGAGTTCTTTCTCCAGCGCACGTATCTGCTGGGACAGCGACGGCTGCGAGACATACAGCCGTGCCGCGGCCGCGCTGAAAGACCCGCTTTCCCACACGGCGAGAAAACACTCGAGGTGACGCAGTCGCATCAGTCGAAATTACTGCCGTCTACGGCCATTGCGAACGTAGCTGAATATTCATTCAACCAGTTTCACTCGGCTATCCCTGTGACGGAGTCGGGCGAGCAGATGATCTATTTCGGACCGCGCGCGACTCGACAGCATGCCGCGCGGCGCGCGCTGCGCATCGGAGGTAAGTAGTCCGCGCCGCTTCATCACATACTTCCGTACCGCGAGGCCGATACCCGGTTGCTGTTCGTACCGCAATAACGGGAGGTGTGCGTCGAAGATGTCATGGCCTTCATCGAGACGGCCCGCGGTCGCATGATCGACCACATCGACCAGCATCTCCGGAAAACAATAACCGGTCATGGCGCCGTCGGCCCCACGCTCGACCTCGAAATCCAGGAAAAGACCGCCGTTACCGCACAGGATCGAGAGCCGGGGCATTTCGCCTGCGGCCTCGAAATCGCGCAATTCGCTGATCTTCTCCAGCCCCGGCCAGTCCTCGTGCTTCAGCATCACGCAGCTGGGGACAGCGCGCGCGATGCGGGCAATGACGTTGGGGCTCATCACAACTGAGAACGACAACGGGTAATCCTGCAGCACAAGTGGAACGGATTCACCGAGCGCGGCCGCGACGCCCTCGTAATAGCCCACGATCTGGTCATCGGTGCGCAATGTGTTGGGCGGTGCGACCATGACGCCCGCTGCTCCGGCCGCCATGGCATCGGCGGTGAGTTCACCCATCGCGGCGTAACCCGGGGCGGATACCCCCACGACTATCGGAAGGCTGGTCCGCCGCAGCACCTCGCCGACGATTCGTACTGCTTCGTGATGGGCCAATTTCGGCGCCTCGCCCATCTGGCCGAGGATGGTAATCCCGGTGACGCCGGCTGATTCGTAGAAATCGACGAGCCGGTGCAGTGAATCGAAGTCCACCTCTCCTGCCTCGTCGAAGGGGGTCGGCGCGATGGCGAAGACGCCAGCTGCCTCGCGGGTGAGCAGGGCCATGATCACAATCCTTGTGGGGAGCGTCGGTTCGGAATCAGAGACTGGGAATGAGGCCGCCGTCGACGCGCACCACCGAGCCGGTGATGTAGGACGCCGAATCGCTCGCCAGAAATGCCACCGTCGATGCGTACTCGTACGGATTGCCGTAGCGGCCGATCGGGATGGTGGCCGCACTGTCGGCCGCGACCTGTTCAGCGGTGCTGCCTTGCGCCTCGGCCTTGATCTGGTCGAGGCGTTCGACACGCTGCGTACCGATCCGCCCCGGCACGACGACGTTGCAGGTGACGCCATCGGCGGCGACCTCACGGGCCAGCGTCTTGGACCAGCCGAGCAGTGCCGCCCGAAGGCTGTTCGACAGGCCGAGGTTCGGGATGGGGGCGACGACTCCCGAACTGGTACTGGTGATGACGCGACCCCACCGCCGCGCCTGCATACCAGGGACGACACTGTCGCTGATCGCGATCACCGACAGCACCATAGAACGGAAACTGTCGAGCCACAGTGCGGGCGACTGGCCGAGGACCGGCGCGGGCGCGGGCCCACCGGTGTTGTTCACCAAGATATCGACCGGACCGAAGGCCTGCACGATCGCGGCGATATTGCCTTCGATGACGTCGAGAACCGCGATATCCCATTCGAGCGCCATAGCCCGACCACCGGCGGCGGTGATCGCGCCGCTGCGCGCTTCGGCGGTTCCGAGATGGATGTCCGCGACGACCACCGCGGCGCCCTCGGCCGCGAGCCTTTCGGCGATCGCACCGCCGAGGCCGCCGCCGCCACCGAGAACCAGTGCGGTTCTGCCGCCAATACCGAGATCCACCGTATAACTCCCTCGACCGCGTGCCCGATGAAATTCCAGCGTTTGATATTCGAAAGAAATCCGGAATTTCTATATTTTCCGAACCGTACCACCCCTGGGACGAGGTCCGGCAATAGGAATAATCAACACCGGCCATAAGGCAATCTTATACGACCAGTTCAGCACGTTGCCGAGCATTAGCACGCTGCGATACTTCGCGAAAGGTCCTTGGACAAAAGAGATCTCCTTCACGTAGCCTCCTGATAATTCATCAACAGCCCAACGAAAGGCGATACGGTGTCCATTCCGGATAGGATGCTCGCGGCCGTAATCGGCGAGCCGGGAATTATCGCTACCACAACCTTGCCGGTGCCGCAGCCAGGTCCGGAGGACGTGCTGGTGCGCGTGCACCGAGCGTCGTTATGCGGCACCGATCTCAAAATTCGCAGCCGCCGCTTCTTCGGCGGTGCGGGCCCGGAGCCGGGCACCTTCGTTCCGGGGCACGAATATGCCGGTGTCGTGGCAGCGGTGGGCAGTGCCGTCGACGAGTTCGCGGTCGGAGATCGGGTGGTCACCGAGGCCCATCGGGGGTGTATGCGGTGCGTCAACTGCCTGTCCGGTGTCTATACCGACTGCTTGAACTACGGTAAGCCAGCCAAAGGCCATCGGGTACAGGGCATGACCGTCAATGGCGGCTTCGCCGAATACGTCGTCAACCACGTCTCCACGCTGTACCAGCTGCCCACTTACATCGACTTCGACTCGGCGGTCGTCCTCACCACGGCGGGCACCGTAATGCACGCCTTCGATGTGCTCGACACGCTGCTGGTCGGCGCCAAAATCGCGGTGATCGGACCCGGCCCGATCGGGTTGCTGGCGGTGCAGATCGCCCGCGAACTCGGTGCGGATCCGGTGATCCTCACCGGCACTCGCGCCGATCGGCTAGAAATCGGTAAGGCGTTCGGCGCCGATCACCTGTTCAACGTCCGCGAGGACGATGCCGTGGACGCGGTCCGGGATGTCACCGGCGGCTTGGGCGCCGACATCGTCATCGAGTGTTCGGGCGCCACCAGCGCGGTCGACGACGCGATTCACATGGCCAAGCGCGGCGGCAAGGTCGTCTTGGCCGGATTCTTCGACAAGCCGGTAACGGTCGACCTGAATCACGCTGTCATGAACGGGATCTCGATCCACACGGTCCGTGGTGAGGGGGCCAACTCGGTGGCGCGGGCACTGTCGCTGGCAGCGCACGGGCGACTGCGGACCGCCGACCTGGTGACCCATCATTTCGCGCTCGAGAACATCGCCGAGGCCTTCGACACCTACGCCGAACGACGGGACAACGCCATCAAGGTGATGCTCGATGTCGCTGGCTGACGCCGCCGTCCGCGAGCTGATCGCCGCCGATATGGCCGAGCGTGCGGCGGCGTGGCTGGCGACCCTCACCCGCGAACAGCGGGTGCGGGCGCAGTTCGACTCGCCACTCACCCCGGACGCGGAAGCCGAACGGCTCCGTTGGTTCTACACACCGACCGACCACGGCGGACTCGCCCTTCGCGACCAGACCGCAGCCCAGCAGGGCTTGGCGATGCGAATGGTCGCCTCGGGGCTGTCGCGGGCCGGATATGCCACCGTCGCAACGGTAATGGGGCTGGAGAACGTCCTCGATCAGGTCGAAGGGTGGCAGGCCCGCTGGGGGCGGGATCGGGGCCGAGACCCGAGCCTGTACTGGCTCCGGTTGTTCGGACACCCCGGCGACCCGGTGTGGGCCTGGCGCTTCGGTGGCCACCACATCTCGCTGAACAACCTGATCGTCGACGGGCACATCGTCTCGACGACACCGTGTTTCATCGGGGCCGATCCAGCCAGCACCGCACTACTGGGTAGCGCGTTGCGGCCGCTCGGCGGACCGGAGGAGGCAGCCCGGCACTTGGCCCGGTCGCTCGACTCGGACCGATTTCACGCGGCGTTATTGCACAAGAGCGCGGTATCCGACATCGTCTCCGGAAATCGGCCGACGATCGCGCACGGTGACACGATGATGCATATGCAGGATCTGTGGCGCGGCGAATTCACCGATCCGGCACTGCGGGATCTGGTCGACGATATCGACCGACGGGCAGAAGCGGGCAGCGGATACACCGAGCACGACCACGCGGCAACGGCTATCCACATCCCGCCGACAGGGTTGTCCGCACGGGATCTGGACCTCGAACAGCGCGACGTGCTGCGCAAGCTGATCAAGCTCTACAGCGGTCGCGCACCGGGCCCACTCGCCGATATCCACGCCGCGCATTACGCCGCCGACGAGGTACTCGACGAGGTCCATTTCGGCTGGGCGGGCAGTCTGAGCGCAGGCGAACCGAATTACTACCGAATCCAAGGCCCCGAGTTGTTCATCGAGTACGACAACACCCAGCGCGACGCCAACCACGCCCACTCCGTATGGCGCGATCCGCGTTCGGATTTCGGGCTGGACAGTCTGGCCGAGCATCGCAAGCGCTCGCACTGACCGACGCGTTCGACGAGCCTCGATGGCGCACCGGGGCGGTCTCGTACGGAAATGTGTCAGAAATCCGGCCCGGTCGGTGGCGCGTAGAGGCATTGGCACGGCATCGCCGGATAGCTCGGATCCACTCGATCATCGACAACGGCGGCCATGGCCCAGCCCATATCGGTCACCTCACGTGCGAAGGTCACGGCCGCCTCGTGTGAGGCGACGAAATGCATTGGTGCGCCGATTCCGAAATCGACCATCAGGTGCCACAACATCGCGTTTCCCACCTCGAGGACGCCCGTCAGCAAGGCCGACGGCACGAGCTTCCACGAGCGCACGGTATCCGCAGCGTGTAGCGCCGCGAGGTATCCGTTCTGCCGCGGACGCGGTCGACGCTCACCCTTCGCCTCCGATATCGGGCCCGGCAGCAGCATGCACGGCCGGAGTCATCGGGGCGGCCTGCGCCAACATCGCCCCGATCATGTCGGTGGTAGTGATGGCGCCGAGATAACCATCGGGCCGGATCAACAAGAGTGCGGAGTCGGCGAGGCCGTAGATCCGGGCGAAGGAATTGGCGATATCGGCGAGCACCACATCGGCGTCCGGCTGCGCTGCGCCGTTGATGACGACCTTCTTCAGTGCCGCGCCCAATTGCGGCCACAACAAGGCCCCCAGCGCTTCCGCTGCCGCTGGACCGTAGGCGATCGCGGTGAAATGCGGACCGGCGAACAGATCGAAAAGCCGCTGGGCTCCCCCGGTCATATTCAACAGTTTCGCGTCCGGCGCGCGGTCGCCGACCCGCAGCGTCTCGGTGCATTCGGCATCGCCCGCGACCAGTGGGCCGCCACGGTAATGCAGGTTGAGCTGGCGTTCGTCATTGCCGCGTTTGATCGAGGATGGATCCAGTTTGGCGAGGCCCTCGTACTTCTTGGTCGACAAACCCAAGACCCTCGCCGCGATCGGGCGCCTTTCGATCTCGTAGCTGTCGAGCAGGCTATCCGGTGCACCGGCGAGCACCTGGCCGAGTTTCCATCCCAAGTTGTAGGCATCTTGCAGGCCGGTGTTGAGTCCTTGCGCGCCCGCGGGCGGATGCACATGAGCGGCATCACCGGCGATGAACACCCGCCCGGACCGGTAGCGGCTCGCCAGCCGAATGTTAGGGCGGAACACCGACTTCCAGCCGATATGTGATAGGCGGATGTTTTCATCACCGGTCTGGGCGCGGATCCGCGCGTTGAGGCTGTCCGGGTCGAGCGCGGGCTCCTCACCGCGTTGCAGCCGAATCATCACCTGAAACCGATCGGAGTGCGGCAACGGGCACGCACCGACGAACCGGCCGCCCGGCCGGGGCCACACATGCCAGCGGTTTCGGGACAGGCCGTCGACCACGGCATCGACGATGATCATCCGATCGGCTTCATCGGTCGAGCCATCGAAATTGATGCCCGCCGTCTTCCGGACTGTGCTCGCACCGCCATCGGCGCCGACGAGGTAGCGAGCGTGGATCTCGTCGACACCGTCGGGACCGGCGACCGTAGCCACGACCTCATCCGTGTCCTGTTCGAATCCGACCAGCTCACAACTAGATTCGACAGCCACGCCCAGCCGCAGCAAGCCGGCGCGCAACGCGGCGTCGGTGCGGAACTGCGGGATCAACCAGGTATTCGGATGCGGCACATCGGATGTCACGTCATTGCGCGAAACCATATGCCACGGAATCGTCAGTGGACCCGCATGGACGCCCAATGGCGGGTAGGAGGCACCGCTCGCGAGGATGTCATCGAGGACACCGAGGTCCTCTAGCACTTCCAGGCTGCGTGGCTGCACTCCCTTGGCTCGCGAACCGTCGAACGCGCGCGCGGCCTTGTCGACGATCCGCACCGCGAGACCACGGCGGGTCAGATCGATCGCCAATGCGGTGCCCGTCGGTCCACCGCCGACGACCAGTACATCGATCAGTCCAGTGTTGTTGCTCGTCATGGCTTTTCCCTAAGTTCGTTGTTGTCTGGGGTTGGTGCCCTGGATGCCCAGAGCGGTGGGGTGTAGCTGATGGCTTTCTGCCTCGGTCGAGGCTCCGAAG